>JALSIV010000410.1 GCA_026989685.1 Pirellulaceae bacterium
CCGGCGAATACGATCTGGCCGGATTCTGCGTCGGTGTCGCCGAACGCTCACGCATCATCGACGGCCGTCTCGTCACACCGGGAGACGTCGTGATCGGTGTCGCCTCCAGCGGGCTGCATTCCAACGGCTACAGTCTGGTGCGCAAGATCGTGTTCGACATGGCCGGCCTCGAGCTGGAGGACCAACCCGAATCACTCGGACAGACCGTCGGCGATGTCCTGCTCGAACCGACTCGCATCTACGTCCGGCCGCTTCGCCAAGTGCTCCTGTACTACAAGGTGAAGCAAGTCGTCCACGGGATCGCTCATATCACCGGCGGCGGTCTGGCCGAGAACATCACCCGTATTCTGCCTCACCATTGCCGTGTCATTATCCGCAAGGGGACCTGGCCGGTTCCTGCCGTCTTCCCGTGGCTGCAAGCTCTGGGCCAAATCGATGAGAAAGAAATGTACCGCGTGTTCAATATGGGCGTGGGGCTGGTCCTGATCGTCAGCCCGCACTACCAAGCGACGGTCCGGCGTTTCTTCGAAAAGGCGTCGATGCAAACAGCCGTGGTGGGAGAAGTCGTCCAGGGAGAACGTGGCGTCGAATTCGCGGCGAGTTGATTCGGATGGCTACCGCGTACTCCATCGCACGGCGTCTATCGGAGCCTGGTCTCTGCCTGGTCTCTGCCTGCCACCGGCCCTACTGAAAATCGAGGATCATCAATGTGATGTGGCCTGGCGCATTGGAAAGAGGAGGTCCCAGCAGTTCTTTTAGCTGTCGCCGCCGATCTTCATCGAGTTCGTGAAGGAGTTCATCCATCGCTTCGCGCTGCCATTGGGCAGTCTCTCGGACAAGCTTCGCGCGAAGTTCCCGGGCACGTTTCAACAGTGCCGATTTTTGGTCGTCTGTGATCTTGAGAACCTCGCCCATGGGGCCATCGACGAGTGCCGCAACGATCCCGTTTCGCGCAACGTCGAGCTGTCGTGAACAAGCTTGCAGGCGAACCAATTGATCGGGGCGCAACACCTCTCTGAACTTGCTGTCGACCACGTTCCAAAGCGTCTCCTGTTCGCGTTTCAGCTTCTGCCTCAGCCGTTCCTGAGTCTCCCTGTCTGCAATGACTTCTCCTGTGGTCCCGATCACCTTGCGTACCACTTCCTCATTGAGTTCATCCAGTCTCGCCTTCCGGTAATCGAGGAGGACGTCCAGAGCCTGCTGTTGCTCGTCGTCGATCGCGAGCGCCTTTTTGAGAACGTCGTGTTCGAGCAGCGGAAGCACTATTTCGACGAGATTCTTCCTTCGATGTCGCTTCGGTCGGGGCAACTGCCGGAGAGTCCCATCGACGTGGATCTCGAACACGGGAGTCGCTCGAAAACCACAATACGGGTCATGCTGCCGCCTCTCCGGCTTCCGTTCATATCCCAACTGGTGGCACAGCAATTCGATATTGCCTTCGCTGCCATAGAAGAGCTCTCCCATCTCCCGCTTGAAATCCGCGAGCTGTTCATCGGAGAGTACTTTGACGAGCTCATCAATGATCTCCTTGCGGCGCTTCAGGCTCTTCTCGCTCAACTCGACCGCCACTTCGTGTGCTTTCGCATCGATGCGGTTCTTCGTCGCAAAATCGACACCGAGCTTCGCCCCCAATTCTCCTACGTACAGCTCTCTGCAGAATCCTCGGCGTCGCAACGTGCACCGCAACTGGATCTGACTCAGTCGGCGGAGCTGGTGCGGCAGCAAGACATCGGACAGACGTTTGCGTGTTCGGTCACGAAGTGCCAGCAGTCGATCCACTGCCTGAGGACGATTCCTGGCGACATCGGACTTGATTCTCTCGAATTCGGATTCATAGTGTTCGAGTATCTCGGCCAGCTCTTTCGTTTGGTAGTCGTGCGCGTCGAGCTCATTCAACACCACATCGCTGGCCAGAAAAGCGGCTTCGTCGAGAATGGCGCTGTAGTCGGGAACCGGAAAATAATGCACTTCGAGCCGACCGGCCACATTGAGCACGAAAACCGGCCTGCGCCGCTCAAGTTCGGACGACGCGACCTCGCCACCGGCCACGAAGAAGAGGATGGCAATCAAAAGCAACCCAGTGACCATGCCCCGTCCTCCACTGCTCTCTCGAATCGCCTCATGCATGCATTGCCCGTCCGCTCGGCGATACTCCATCGCACAGACTTCCATCACTCTTCGCTCCTCTGGGTCCGACACCGCCGCCATCACTCGCGCTGGGAATCCAATACCTGCGACAATGTTCTCCTCGCGTCGGCGACGGTACGAAAACTACCTTGAAAAACTCCCGAGTCAATGTACACGACCCTCGGCGCATCCACGATCCAATCAATCGGACCGGATTCTCCGCGAGTTTCCAGCCCCCACACCGGCAGTGCGGAACGGTGGGGTCGCTGGCTTCCGGCCGAAAGCTCAACGATCACGAGACCGACGCTGCCGAACTCTCCAGAAGCGCGTTCGAACTGCGTCAATTCCTCCTGGCAGGCAGGGCAATCTGGACGGTACATGAACAATAGCCACCTTCCTCGCCAAATCCCGCCGCTATGTGGCCCCCTGAGATATGGCAAAAAGAAAGGAGCCACTCCCTTCTCGAACTCATCCCATTGGATGCGCATGACCTCTCTGCTCGCGCTTCGTGTACGATCCTTCCAGACCACCCAGCCTACCAGAGCAACAATCGTGACCATGCCGGCGGAAAGGAAGACCGTCGTTGGACAACTCATCTTTCGCGGGCCACCTCCGTTGGTCGAATGAGGTCGCCAGCGCCCAACGGCCAACAATAGAACCACGAACAGATCAAGCGTCAGAATCATCGCCGGGCGTACTGGAAAAATGCCGAAGCAACCGCAGTCGATGTCGCCATTCCAAGTCTTGCTCGCCGCCACGCCCGAAAAAACGAGAAAAGTCGCCAAGGCCGTAGCACGCGATCCTCGAGGTGCCCTCCCGGAAGCCAGCCACCATGCGAGCAAAGTCTGGAAAACCAGTAACGTGCTATGCAGTACCAGCTCCGATGCGCCGAGCCATTGGGTTGCCTCGAAGACGAGCACTGCCTTGCCGATCGAACTGACCGACAGGACGAAAACCGCCAACGCGGTGCCGAGAGATGCAACGCGCGATCGGATCGAAACCATGTCGCCTCCGAAGGGAACGTACCTCGTGCCCGCCACGCTACTCGAGCAGCCACACCTCAACGTCAACGGCCGCGTGTTCGCGCAGATCGGTAAAGAAGCGGACTCGCACCGGCAGATTCTCCGGTTTCCTCTCTTTGCAAAGAGAGATCTGGAATTCGTGTCGAACCTGTGTCTCATGTTCGCGAATACGACGGACCGATACTGAGTCATCAGATACGGACCATTTCGTAATCACAAATGGTCTGTCTGCCACTAGGCAAATCGACTCCGTGCTAGTAGCAGCAGCAAGCGAGTTCAAGTAAACCGATTTCGGAACAGCCTCCACAACCCCTTTTCTGTGAATAATGAACCTAGTACGGCAAACTGTTTTGTCGAAAGCAACTGCCAACACATCGTCGCGTGATTTAAACATCTGCAATCAGCGCCAAAGTCAGTTTTGGGTATTGCTCCACACCTGTGGATATTATCGCTTGCTCGATGCGTCTTTCGCGCGCGTACTTGACATCGTACGCCAACGAAACCCTGGCTGGACGACCTGGCGCAACAATTGGCGTCAGAATTGTGCATTCGGCGCAACCGCAGGACACATCTAGCAAAGACAACTTGAGAGGCTCGTCAAAGGGATTGCGAAACACGAATTCGTGGGAAACTCTCCACGAAGATGGATCATCGACCTCCGGCAACACCGGAGATATCTCATAAGCTAAAGTGGCATCTTCGGGAAGACCCGTTGCCGGCTCTCGAGCCACTCTTGCACAACCCGGCGCCCACACACCAGCAAATAACGTGCAGCCGACGACAACCGCACAGCACAGCGCCGCAGCAAACGGTCTGACAGAAGCTTCGGTAGCCCCAGTCATAGCACACCACTCCCGGAACCGTTTCGCTATCGATTGCGGCGCGAAATGCGCCGCCAGCGGCTTGTGTACGACAGAATGCCACCTCCCACGACAATCAATGCGACACAGATCACGCGGGCCGACATGAACGAAAGATCTGGTGATGCGCGACCGGCATCCCGGGCAGAAACGGCGACCGTAGCGGAACGCGCCTGGGCGGTGCCAGGCTCCGCCAAGTCGGATACGCCCATTTCGAAAAGGTCAAACCGAGTAGCATTCCGCCACTTCTCCTGCAATCCCTTGACCCGCGTCTTATCTGCTACTGTCAGCACGAAGTCGTTATCCTCCGGCTGACGCCTGCCGATATCGGCCGATTCCCAAATCGTAATCCACCAAAAGTCATAGGGGACGCGGGGGCGCAGCGAACTACCAGCGATTTCCTGTCCCGAGACGATGCGAGAGGGAACCTGACACGATTTTCCCGCCTGCACGAGTCCCGTCGCGACCGTATGCGACCTCGCGACCAAGCGCTCTTCCAAGAAATAAGTCCATTCCTGCTGTTCAATAAAAGGATACCCCTGATCGATGCGGACAAGGTAATCGCTAACTTCCTCCCAGCTCCCCCCACTTGAGGGGTCCACACCTTCGCGAGTTACCGTGACGCGGATGAGGCCGGGGCTGGGCTTGTCGACATTCCAACTGACGGCCTCCTTGTAAATGGGGCGTGGAACAATCGAGAGAAATGGATGATTCTTGTCACCCCCACACACGAAGATGGGATTCGGCACCGTTGAGTTCACTGTCGGAAAGCGATCTTGTAATTCCGGCCCCGCTCGCTGAAACACGACGCCTCCCACAAGAAATAAACCATCGGTACACAACTGCCGAGGTGTATATCGAGCTTGAATGCCATTGGCCACCACGACATCAAAGGACGACAGATTGGTAGAGATCATTTTCCCACGCTGCCTGACCTTGATTCGGCCGTCAAGGATGAGAGAAAAACGAAACCCCTCTGCCGTCTTAGCCACCACTCCTTTTCCCGAAATCGTTCGGTCCGCGAACTCGTCGACAAAACGGCCATCGACACCGTCCTGAAATGTAAGGGCGGCAGCTTGTGTGAAGCGATAGTTGGCAACGAACTCAGCCTTCTCTTTCCAGTGGCGCAAACCAGTGTCCAGCGCCTTCACCACAACCGGAACCTTCGCACGATCCCGCGAAGGCTCTTCTTCGGCCGAACTCGACAAGCCGGCAAATGCAGCCCAAAAAGCCAAAAATGGGCATAACTTCGGTGACATGGCGATAAGACTCCTTCGACACGCTTTGTACGGAATCAACTTAACGTGAAAAGCCCCCGCAGTCAGGGCGGATCGCGTGAAGGCACGCCTCAATGATCACTCGGCCGCACGACACCCCAGCCGATGGCCTATTCTTGCCCTCTCGACGTTGCCGCAACCAACTCCTTCCTGCCGAACCACAAAAACACCGACAGGGCCGGCCGAATTGCGAAAGTGATGTTCAGGGACGCCACAGCACCATAACACGAACTTCGCACCCTCGCGACAGCAAAGGGTTGGCCACGAACATAACACACACACACACACACACACAACCCACCCATCGGACCACCACCCCCCACCCACAACCGGCTGATTGGAGCCTCCTCCTTGCACCCACCGCTTGGTGAAGTCGAGCCTCCGCTGGCAACGAGGAGATTGGATTGGCCCGCTTCTTCAGCGGCTCAATCATTCTCCGAGCTCGCCGGGCCGGAAACAAGCGTTGACGAGCGGCACCAAACGCGCCGGCAGTTCTTTCCGATAGCCGTCATTGGGACCGCGTCTCACAACGGCCGGCGGTCCGTCACCCCCCGGATCGCCGTCACCTCGCAGCGATAACGACTCCGGATTCCCCGCGTCCTCGGCGATCGGCTGCCCGGAGCCGCCGCGGGATTTTCGCCCGTTCTTGCGAGCAACTTCCTTGAGTTTGGCGATCAACTGCGTTTGAGTCACTCCGTCACGGAAGATGATCGGATGGTCCGGATCGGTGGGCGAGTAGATGACCACGGTGGGAATCTGGCGTCCGCCCAGCTCGTCGAGCACCCGGCCGATCTCCTCGTCCTGCTTCGTCCAATCGGCCTGAAGGGTCACCACTTTCAATTCGTCAACGGTTTCTTTGACCGGTTTGGTGTTGAGAACGAACCGTTCCAACGCTTTGCACGTCACTCACCAGTCGGCCGTGAAGTCGACCAGCACGATGTTGCCCTCCTTGAGTTTCGATTCCAATACGGCAGGCGAGAACGGCTCCCAGGCCAATTCGTAGGAATTCTCGCCGCGGAATCCATAAGCGAAATAGCCTCCCAGCAGGGCCACGATCAGAGCCAGCGAACGGAGCAAGGTTTTGAGGCCGGCCGGCGCCGTGAGCGGGATTTTGCCGAGGATCCAGCAGGCCATCCACAACGCGACCAGGAAACCGACCGTGGGAACCACCAGGGAATCCTCGAGAAACGACAGGAAGAACACGACCGTCCCCAGCAGCAGGAATCCGAGGAACTCCTTGAACGTCTCCATCCACATCCCGGGTCTGGGCAAGAAGCTGATCAGCCGAGGAAAGATGCCGATCACCAAATAGGGAAAGGCCATCCCGAACCACATGGCGACAAACACCGTGAAAATCACCTTGGGTGGTTGGCTGTAGCAGTACGCCAAGGCCGTCCCCAAAGCCGGAGCCGTGCAGGGAATGGCCACCAGTGTGGTGATCACTCCTTTCAACGACGCCGCCAAATACCCTTCGCCCCGCTCGGAATACTGCGCCAGCTTGCTGGTTCCCACGAATCCGGGAACCGGGATTTCCCACACGCCCAGGTAACTCAGGGCCATCACGAAGATCACCGCCGTCATGGTGATCACGTACGGCGGATATTGGCTCTGCTGCCCCCAGCCGAAGTCGTCGTCGCGCAGTCCCAACTGGCGAGCCGACAACAGTAGCGCGAATGCCAGAAAGACGATCAACATGCCGACCGCGTACCAGAAGTTGAGCATGAACACTTTGCGGCGACTGGCACCGGCCTGTTCCACAAACGCCATGATTTTCAAACCGATCACCGGCAGTACGCACGGCATGAAATTGAGCAGGAAACCGCCCAGCACCGCGATCAGCAGCACCAGCCACAGGGGGTATTCAGTGATCTGTTCCACCACCACGGCGCCGGTCCGCTGACTCGCATTGGCGCGGATCCGTTCCGTCAGCTTGTCGTACGACATCTCGGCCGGCTCGAAACTCAGCGGCAGCTTGCCGCCGCCTTTACCTGCCTCCTTGTCCAACGCGCCGGACAAGTCCGCGGTCACGGCCATGACCCGATCGGCGTCGCAGCCGTTCTCCCAGCAGAACTGGTAGCCCACCCAGGCCTGCAGCACCGGTTGCTCGGACAATGCAGCACGCGGCCCCGACAGTCGGACGGTCCACGTCACCGGCTGACGGTGATACCAGACCGACTTTTCTCCCGGCAGCCCGACTTCCTCTTCCACCGGCGGAGAAGATGCCTGAGGCTCACCGGCCGTCCAACCTTCGGGCAACTGGAAGTAGAACTGAGTCGGGCAACTCGTCTGCCCCTTCTTCTTGACGCCGGCCGCATAGATATGCCAGTTGGGATCGGGAACGGCGGTCAGCTTCCATACCAGTTCGACCCGCTCGCCCGTCGACCGTACCGTCACCTCGCCGCGAAACTTGCCATGGCTCCGCTCGGGGCGATATTCGCCCTGGTCACTCGGCCGGGCGATCGTACCGGCGAACGTGGCCTGCAGATCTTCCCCGAACAGTTGGCACTGCGTCAGACATACCTGGCCTTCGACGGTGAGCGGAATTTTCAAGGAGTCGGGATCTTCCACCGCTCGAGTAAACTCGAACGGCGCCGTCCACGTGACCTGATCCTCGTGGATTTCGACAATGTGGGTTTCACCGGAAAGCCCCTCCGTCTTCAGTTGGGGCGGGCGGTCGGGCATGAACGGTCCGGTCAGCTTGACCGCATCGGTCTTCCCCAACTGGATGACGGTCGGTAGGGCTCCTTCCTTTTGAGTCACCGAATAGACGTGCCATCCCGGTGCGATCCGGGCTGTGACGTGAACTCGGCCCCCTCTGCCGTCCTCGTAGACCTCGAATTCGGCCGACAAAGTCACCGGCCTATCGACGCCAAGACCGCCAAAACCGAGATCCTGCCCCGACAAGCTGGAGAGCCGCCCCGCCACGCCCCACCCGAGAATGCAGCACATGATGAGAAGGCGAAAGGTCGTCGACCGTCGCAAATCGGGGCATTCGCTCAACATGGCTCCGTCTCTGTTCTTCGGGATGGGGGGCTTTGCCCGCATTATCGGCCAATACCGGCGGTACGGTCAACGCCGCTGAGAGGTTCAACGCCTTTCCGCGGAATGGGAATCGGACGGCAGAGGAGTTCTCCCAAAAAACTGTTGCACCGGCCGGCGTTGCCTTACAGCCGGAATCATTTCGAACCGACCGATGGAAACCGGCTACACCTTGCGACCTCGAGCGATCGGCTACTCGAGCAATCCTTGCAGTCGAGCCCGCACCTGTTGGCGGCCGACCCCCTGCCGCGGATGCAACACTCCCCACCGGACCCAGTTCATGATGCTTACCAGCCGCGTGGCCCTCCCCAACGGCTGCAGGAGTCGCGCAGCACCGACCGCCACCGGATGGACGCTCCGATAGACGTCGAACCAATCCGGCCACTCTACCGCCGGAACCCCCACTTCCGACCAAAACCGAGCCAGATCCACCAGAGGAAAATCGATGTCCGCTGCCATTACATCGACGAACCCGGCCAGTTCTTCGTTTTGGAAAAAGACATCCGGGGGACGCACGTCGCGGAGGCACGGCCCGAGCGGCACGCGCACGTCTTCGACCGAAGCCAGATCGGCCAAGCATGCCGAGGATTCCGACTCGAACTTGCGCAGTCCTTCCAGAGAAAGCCGAAGCGCGTCCGGCTCGAGACCACTTCGGCGCAGCAGCTCGGTTCTCATGTCCGACACTCGCTGCCCGTACCAGCGAAGTCGCTCGGCGCGGATCTTCAGACATGGTGGAAGAGGCTCACTGGCCGGATACGGTCCCCCGTAGTTGCGTACCTGCCGGTGAAACACGGCAAGGGCTCGCGTAACCGTTTCGATGTGTGTCGTCCCGGGCCGACCACACCAATCGGCCGAGCCGGCAATGGCCGTCTGCACTTCCCAGATCCGGTCGCCGTGAATCGAGGCGGTCCGGCCCGTCGGGTCGGCCAACGGGTAAGGCAACCAGGCCAGGCCCTCACGGTGCACGTATTGGCAAAGTCGCTGCACCCAGTCCAGTCGTTGCGGCGAGACGCGCTCGAGCAGGTGCCCTTTGGCGACCCGTCGGCCCGACGCGGTCGGCCAGATCCAACCGGCCATGCCGCTGTACCCGGCCTGCAATCGCCGCGGTGGCCCGGTGGGCGTCACCGCCTCGCCCCACTGCGCGATCAGAGCGTCAAATTGCCTCCGGTCCATGAGTCACGCCGCCGATCTGCCAGGCGTCTTCCATCGGCAGGACAAAGATCTTGCCGTCCCCGATATTCCCTTCCGGTCCGGTCCTGGCGATCTCGACGATGGTGTCCAACGTTCGCTCGAGGAAATCGTCGTTGACGGCAATCTCCAACGCCGTCTTCCTCAGCAGATTCGTCTGGTATTCGACGCCTCGGTAGAGCTCGGTCTGGCCTCGCTGACGACCATATCCGTGAGCGTCGCAGACGGTCATGCGTTCGACGCCGATGCGAGCCAACGCTTCCCGCACGGCCTGCAATTTCGTCGGCTGGATCAGGGCCACGATCAGCTTCATGGGGAGTCCTCCCGCGCATCGTCCGACTGCTTCTCATCGACCGCGACCGTCCCCGTTGCCTGGGCACCCTCCGATTCCACTTCGCGGGACGAAGGCCGATCCGGCTCGGGATCGGTTCCCGGCGACTGGCCGCTGTCAGTCACTGAGGGGCCTCCCCACTCTTCCTGAAGCAGCGCCGGCAGCCCGTACCGCTGCTCCTCGTCCGGCATGTAGACGCGGTCGAGGGGAACCCGTTCGTCGACATCGTGCCGAAGCAACAAATAAACAGCGCTGTAGGCGGTCCAAAAGTAACTGTAGCTGAAGCCGACCGCCACGCTGGCGACCAAGGCATGCCAACCTTCGATGATCCGCCAGCCGACGCGCGCGACGCCCTGCTGAGCCGCCTCGACCTCGGACAGCCGGTCCCAGGAGGCTCCCCAAGCCACCGACCACATGTCGAAATGGATGACTGCAAGCGTGAACGCTCGCACGACCACCCAGCTCAAACAGCCGAACCCGAAAGCGACAGCCACATAGAACAAATACCGTAGCGGCCGCTCCCAGGAATAGGAAAAAGCTCGCTGCGTCGCCTCGAAGACGTCGCCGTTGGGCTCGGCGCTGGTGACCACCCACATCATCGGCCACCCCAGCGACACTCCCAGCGCGATGATGGCGCAGATCAGTCCCAGCAGCAACACCAACGGCCAGAACAGGCCCATCACCAACACGCCGAGCCCCGTTCTCATGAACAAGCCGGCCAGCCCGCCGACGATGATGGCAGAGAGAAAGGTCAGTTGAGGAAACAGCGGCGAGAGAAAATAGGCCGGACGGCGAATCACGTGCTGAAACGTTTCGGTGAGTCCCACCCGTTCATCTCGAGCCAACCGGACAACGGCGATTCGGGTAATCAGACCGCCGCACAAGCCCCACACCAGCATGGTCCAACACAATCCCAACACTCGGTACACCAGTCCGTTCCAGGAAACCCGCTCGAATACGGCTTCCCACCAGGGAACCAGCATTCGAGCAGGCATGCGGATGATCTGACGCGGCGCTTCGGCAATGATCCGATCGGGGTGCCGCAACGTTGTCGACTCTGGCAGCACTTGCCAGGGAAATGCCTCCCAATCCCAGCTTTTCTCCGAATCGCGAACACGCTGTGGCAACTCATCCCGACCAGCCGCCGCTTCGTCGGTGTTGGACTCGGCGTCATCCCCTTGGACGGTTTCGCCGTGCTCCGGTCGCAGGGGAGCCAACATTCGCCACCCCACGGGAGTGGCGATCGCGCCGCAAGTAGCGATGAACAGCACGGTTGCCGATGCGGCCACTTTGAATGTGCGAAACAAGATCAGCCACGGAAACAGACGCTGCCAATCGACGCCCATCAACACCTGTCCGCTGTCCGTAGCTTCGACTGCCATGCTGGAATCCCACTTGCCGGTATGCCGAAACGCTCGAGGGCGACCACTCGCTTACGGCGCCGCGCGTGCCGCCGCCCACTCACGCCCACTCGTCTTCTCCGCCGCCCGCCAGCGGCAACCCGTGTTCCTCTCCCAACCACCGCTTCAGGTCGATGAGCCGGCACCGGTCGCTGCAAAACGGCAAAGCGCGGGAAGCGGCCGCCGCAAACGCCTTCCCGCACGTGGGACAAGACATGGCTCCGCTCATCCGATCGTCGGTTGGCGAACCGCTATTGCCTGGCGTTCGAACTCCCGTCACGTCTCTGCCTCGCGCCGAAAACGTCTCTCTGTAGGCCCGCCTTTGTCGCTACGGTTCTTTCTGGGACGAAGATTTCTCCGTCTTCTTCGACGATTCCGACGAACCGGAACTCGACGACGCTTTGTCGGCCTTGGCCGCTTTCTTGTATGACTCGCTGCGGTAGTCGGTCTGGTAGAACCCGCTGCCGGAAAACACGACCGCCGCACCCGCGCCGATCAGCCGCTGCAACTGGTTCTTTCCACATTCGGGGCATTTCCGCTTGACCGATGCATTGATGGATTGAAAGAGCTCGAATTCATGGCCGCAGGCGCGGCAAGCATAATCATAAGTCGGCATCTGTGGGCTCCTCGATGTCGGCTGGGATATCAGTCAGCTAGGCTACTGGATCCGCTCCATTGTCTCAGGTTGCCGTCCACCAGCATAGTCGAAAAGGGTTACGAGTGCGTGGGGCGGGTGGGCTCGTCCGCCTTCCCCGATTCCCCTTGCGCCGGCTGCTCCGACTCGTCTTCTTTGGATTCGACTGGTTTGGCCACCAGGACCTGCGACGGCCTCACGACTCGGTCGTGCAGCAGGAACCCGCGACGAGCCACGTGTGTCACGGTTCCCGGCGGCAACTCGTCATGAGGGTGTTCGCCGATCGCCTCGTGCACATTGGGATCGAACGGCAATCCGGCCGCTTCGATGGGGATACAGTGATGCGTCTTGAGAGTCTCTTCGAGTTGATCCGCGACCATCCGCACGCCTTCCAGCAGCCCTTCGGTGCCGCCGCTGGTCTCCGCCGCCTCGATCGCTCGATGCAGGTTGTCCAGCACCGACAGCAGGTCCCGCACCAACGGCATGGCGTGGTAACGGCGTTCCTCTTCCATCTCCTTCCGCAGGCGACGCCGCACGTTTTCCAACTCGGCCTGAGCTCTCAGTGCTCGATCTTCGGCCTGCGCCAGCTTGGCCTCCAGTTCGGCGATCTGGGGGGAAGCCGGGGCAACGTCGGCCTCCGGCGTCGATGCGGACGCGTTTTCCGTATGGTTTCCCTCCGCCTGCTCGGGCGCCGGTTCGGTTGGTTTGGTTTCGCTCATCGTCTCTTCGTTTCTTAGAACACGGCTCGCCGGAAACCGCCGGACTCGTGTTGCATTCGGCCGCCGGCTCCAGCTTGGCATACTCGATGGTCATTCCAACGGTTGCAGCAAAACACGTGCCGACAGTTTCCGAGGTGGATGCCGGACTGGCGTGGCCATGCCAATCACGCTGGACCGCTGGTTTCCGATCCCCCGTGAGCCACAAAGTACTCCTTGATCTTGTCGAAAAAGGACTTCCGCTGCGAGGTCACATCGGCGTGCTCGAACTCGGCCAATTGCTCCAGCAACTTCCGATGTTCGTCACTCACTCTGGTCGGCACTTCGATATAGGTCTTGACGATCAGGTCTCCGGCTCCGCCGCCTCGAGGATCCGGCATTCCCAATCCTCGCAGAATGAACGACTTGTGAGCCGGCGTCCCCGGCGGAATGGTGAGCGACTGGGGACCTTGCAGTGCGGGAACTTCCACGGTGGCTCCCAGCACGGCTTGGCTGTAGGTGATGGGAAGTTCGACGATCAACTGCCGCCCATCGCGATGGAAAATGGGATGGTCGCGAACATGCACGAAGCAGTAGAGGTCGCCGGGAGGTCCCCCATCGGGACTCGGTTCGCCTTCTCCGACCACACGCACCCGGTTCCCCGTGTCGACCCCGGGGGGCACGGAGACGGCCAATCGCACCGACTCGGTTTCCAGACCGCTCCCGCGGCACTGCCGGCACGGGCTGCGGACGATGGTCCCTTCGCCGTGGCAAGCGGGACACGCGGTTTGCACGCGGAGGATGCCGGCCGACTGCACCACGTGGCCGCGACCACCGCAATGGGAGCACGGCTCGCGTTCCGAGCCCTCGGCGGCTCCGCTCCCCCGGCACGCCTGGCAGACGGCTCGCCGCCGGAACCGCACCGTCTTCTCCGTCCCCGCCGCCGCCTCTTCGAGTGACAGATCAATGTCGCATCGTACGTCGGCACCGCGGCGTGGACGGCGTCGCCTCCCGCCGCCGAACAGATCGCCGAACACCCCCCCGCCGCCGAACAGATCGCCGAACGCCACCAGGATGTCGTCCACGCCATGGAACTGCGGTGCCTGATCTCCCAGGCCGGAGTGGCCGAACTGGTCGTAGCGGCTCCGCTTTTCGGCGTCGCTGAGCACTTCGTAGGCCTCGGCCGCCTCTTTGAACCGTTCCGCAGCCGTCTCGTCGCCGGGATTGGCGTCGGGATGGTACTTCACCGCCAATTTCCGGTAGGCCGTGGCGATCTCCTGTTCACTCGCCGTGCGCGACACCCCGAGTACTTCGTAGTAACAGCGTTTGGCCATTCGATCCAACCTTTTCGCGAAGAAAAACGGCCACCCCGCCGAACGAAGTGGCCGCTTCAATTCCGCATGTCACTCGGGACGAAAGGAGAGCTTACGCCACCACTCCCTCGACTGAGCGTTTTTCTTTGTCCTCTTTTTCATAGTTGGTGACCAGCGCCTCGGTCGTCAACATCAGCCCGGCGATACTGGCGGCGTTGGCCAGGGCCGTTCGCACCACCTTCACCGGATCGATTACGCCCTGCTTGAACATATCGACGTACTCGCCGGTGTTGACATCGTAGCCGATCTTCGGCCCTTTCTGCAGCAGCTCGTCGGCCACCACGGCTCCGTCTTCACCGCCGTTGTCGACGATCTGCTTCAGCGGAGCCGAAAGAGCCCGCAGAATGATGTCGACACCGATTTTCTCGTCGCCGCGAGCGCTATTGCGGCATTTCTCGACAGCCGCCTTGCAGCGCAGCAGCGCCACGCCTCCTCCGGGCAGAATCCCTTCTTCCACGGCCGCTCGAGTCGCGTGCAGGGCGTCCTCGATGCGAGCCTTCTTCTGCTTGAGATCGGCCTCGGTGTCGGCGCCGACCGAAATCACGGCAACGCCGCCGGCCAGCTTGGCCAAACGCTCTTGCAGTTTCTCCCGGTCGTACTCGCTATCGGTCTGCTCGATCTGGTTCTTGATCTGCGAGATCCGTTTTTCCACCTCGGCGTGCTTTCCGGCGCCTTCCACGATGGTTGTGCTGTTCTTGTCGACCGTGACTTTCTTAGCGCGGCCGAGTTGTTCCAGCGTGAGGCTCTCCAGATCGATGCCCAAGTCTTCGCTGATCAGCGTTCCGCCCGTCAGGACGGCCATGTCGCCCAGCATCGCCTTGCGGCGGTCGCCGAACCCGGGAGCCTTCACGGCGCAGACATTGAGCACGCCGCGCAAGCGGTTCACGACCAGCAGCGTCAACGCCTCGGAATCGACATCTTCGGCGATGATCAACAGCGGCTTGCCGGTCTGGCTGACCTTCTCCAAAATGGGGACCAGCGACCGCAGGTTGCTGATCTTCTTCTCGTGCAGCAGGATGTAAGCGTCTTCCAGGAAGCAGTCCATCGACTCCGGGCGGTTGATGAAATAGGGGGAAATGTACCCCTTGTCGAACTGCATCCCGTCCACGTATTCGACTTGCGTTTCGGCCGTCTTCCCCTCTTCCACCGTGATCACGCCGTCCTTGCCGACGCGTTCCAACGCGTCGGCCAGCAACTGGCCGATCGCCAAGTCGTTATTGGCGCTGATCGCGCCGACGTGCATGACTTCGTCTTTGGAGGAGACCGGGACGGCCATGGAGATCAACTCGGCCTCGGCCGCATCGACGGCCCGCTCGATCCCGCGACGCACGGCCGTGGGATTGCTGCCGGCCACGATGTTCCGCAAGCCTTCCTTGTAAATCGACCGCACCAGCACCGTGGCCGTCGTGGTACCGTCACCGGCCAGGTCGGACGTCTTTTGAGCCACCTCCACGACCAGCTTGGCGCCCATGTTCTCGAAGCGGTCTTCCAACTCGATTTCCTTGGCAACCGTCACGCCGTCCTTGGTGACGGTCGGTCCACCGAACGATTTGTCGATGATCACATTGTGCCCGCGCGGGCCCATCGTCACTCCGACGGCGTTGGCAAGTTTGTTCACACCCTCGAGCATCTTGGCTCGCGCGTGATCCTCGAATAACAATTGCTTAGCCACGCTTGTCGTCCCTTTATGCTAAAGCCGAAAATGGATGGTCGTCTTCGCCCCGCCGTGGCGCCCGCCACTCGCGGAACACGCATCTGTCTATTTCACCACCTTGGCGAGAATGTCGGTCTCGCGAAGGATCTTCACTTCGTCACCGTTGAGTTCGATATCCGAACCGCCGTACTTGCCGTAGATCACCTCGTCCCCGACGGACACCGACAACGCCGCCCGCTCGCCGCTGTCCAGCAGCTTGCCGGGCCCCACCGCGATCACGGTCCCCCGCTGCGGCTTCTCCTTGGCCGTGTCCGGCAGCACGATGCCTCCCGACGTCGTCTCTTCGGCCTCGATCGGCTCGACAACCACTCGGTCATCCAACGGACGCAATTTGATCTTTGCCATGACTTTTGCTTCCTCGTTTTGATCGTGGGATACTGATTGATTGAATGGGAACGGCCGGGGAGCAATCCCGTTTCTCCGCGAAAGGGAAAGCAGCCTACATCATGCCGCCCATGCCGCCCATACCGCCCATGCCACCCATACCGTGGTCATGGTGATGATCGTGACCGGCTTCTTCTTCCTCTTCGGGGATTTCCGTGATCAGCGAATCGGTCGTCAACAGCAGGGACGCCACACTGGTGGCGTTCTGCAAAGCCGTGCGGACGACTTTGGCCGGATCGACCACGCCCATCTCCAGCAGATCCCCGTAGGTGTCGGTATCCGCGTTGTATCCTTCGGACTTCCCTTTCAGACGCCGCACGTTGTTCACGACGACCGCGCCTTCCTGCCCGGCATTCTCGGCGATCGCACGCAGCGGGTAGCTGAGCACTCGCTCGATGATCTCGGCGCCCAACTTCTCGTCGCCTTCCAAGTCGATCTTCTTGAGCACCCCTTCGCAGCGCAACAAGGCCACGCCGCCACCGGGCACAACCCCCTCCTCGAGTGCCGCTTGCGTGGCGGCTCGGGCATCTTCGATCAGCGCCTTGCGCTCCTTCATCTCCGTCTCGGTCGCCGCACCGACGTTGATCTGAGCGACGCCGCCCACCAGCTTGGCCAGCCGCTCCTGCAACTTCTCCCGATCGTAATCGCTCTCGGTCTCCTCGATCTCGCGGCGAATCTGTTCGGCTCGAGCTTCCACCTCGGCCTTCGAACCGGCGCCGCCGATGATCAGCGTATCGTCGGCCGTAATCTTGACCTTCTTGGCTCGACCCAAGTCGGTCAGCTTCACACTTTCCAAGTCGATCCCCAGATCCTTGAAGATCGGCTGAGCGCCCGTCACCACGGCGATGTCGCCCAACATGGCCTTGCGGCGATCGCCGTATCCAGGCGCCTTCACGGCGCAGACACTCAGAATGCTCCGCAGCTTGTTGACCACCAATGTCGCCAGCGCGTCTCCCTCGACGTCCTCGGCGATGATCAACAACGGCTTGTTGGACTTGCTGATCGCTTCCAGCAGCGGAATCAACATCTTGTTGCTGCTGATCTTGTCCTCGTAGACCAGCACGTACGCATTCTCCAGCTCGCAAGACACCTCGTCTTCGTTGGTCACGAAGTGAGGCGAAAGGAAGCCGCGGTCGAACTGCATCCCTTCCACGACCTCCACCGTCGTCTCGGCCGTGCGCCCCTCTTCCACCGTGATCACACCGTCTTTGCCGACTTTCAAGAAGGCATCCGCCAACACGTTGCCGATCGTCGGATCGTTGTTCCCCGCGATCGTCGCCACTTGCTGAATGTCGCTCTTCTTGGTCGAATCGACGGGACGGGCCAGCTTGCCGACCTCGGCCGCCACCACGTCCGCCGCCTTGAACATGCCTCGCGAAAGCGCCATCGCGTCGGCCCCCGCGGCAATCATCCGCAGCCCTTCGCGGAAAATGGCCTCCGCCAGCACCGTCGCCGTCGTGGTCCCGTCTCCGGCCACGTCGTTCGTCTTGCTGGCTACCTCCTTCACCAACTGAGCCCCCAGATTCTCATTGGGGTCGTCCAGCTCGATGTCTTCGGCCACCGTCACGCCGTCTTTGGTTACCTTGGGCGACCCCCAGCCCTTGTCGAGCACCGCGTTCCGACCGCGAGGCCCCAACGTGCTGCGGACGGCTCGCGCCAGTTTCGAAACCCCCGACAGCAACTGCTGCCGTGCGTCTTCCGCGTAGACCATTTGTTTTGCCACGTCCGGAATCCTCCTCCTCAAGCAGGATGCAAACTCGTTCTCAATACTGCGTCGCGGCCGCAATCGCCGACAAAAGCCGTCGCCCTCCGACGGATTCCGTCGCCGCTCGCCGCGTTGGTCGTCGTGCCACCACCGGCGACAGGCCGCCGCCAAATCGGCCTGCACAGATGACCGTCCGTCTGCAATGGCAGACAGAGACCGATCGCCAGCCCCATGCAAGCAAGCCGTGTGCCAGGCACTCAGAGCAGATCACAAACCGTTGAAATAACAGGACTTAAGAGAAGATCACGCACAGGAATGATGGGGCCCGACGAGGCCACCGCAGCAACCCGTGCCATTTTGACAGCCGTGGAATGGAGAACGGCCGCCTCCCAACGAACAACCGTCCGGCGGCTCGCCTGAGAATCCGCGTGGCATTCGACCACAGACCGGAGGCCGGAGACCGGAGGCCGGAGACCGGAGACCGGAGACCGGAGACCGGAGGCCGGAGACCGGAGACGAATGACGCGCCGAGAACAGAAGAAGGCACAGAGACACAGGGGAGAAAGGGAGAGGAGGCTCAGTTCCCGCGAGGTCGGCGGGGCAGACGGCGACGGTAGGGGGGCACTTCGGCCGGAGGCGCCGTTTCCCCCGTCTCCTCTTCCCACCGCTGGCGCTCGTCGTCGCTGGCGTAGTACCTCAACCACAACTCCGGATCGGCGTAGTCGTCCAGACAGTGCCAGTGCAGGTAATTGCCGGGAAGGTCGATCCGCTTTTCCGGAGACGGCAGGATGTCCCGGTAGATCAGGCAATAGAGTTCGCGATCGGAAAGGTGATCGGTGTATTCCAGTACGATCCGCTTTTCGAACAATCTGCGGATGACGTGAGCCAGTTCGGCACGGAGCGACTGGTCGTCGAGGGATTCGGGGTGAGCCAGCACCAGCTCGGGATCGAACCACTGACTGATGGGAAGCACGGGAGCCCGTTCCCAGGCCAGCATCGAGGCCAGGAATTCGTTTTCTCGAGGCGTCGGTAGCCGGCGACTCGAGAGAATCCGGATCGATTCGTCGAAGAACGGCTCCAACTCGTCCCGCAACCGGGCATTGAGAAGCAACTGCTCGACATCGTCGTCGGCGGAACGATGCCACTCATTCATGGTCTGGTCCCTTTTCCAACCGAGCCGCCGTCGTCCGTCACGGCCTTCCCGGCCGCCACAGACAACACGGTCCGGCAACTGCGGTCCACCCTGGGGCGACTCCACGGCAGAGCCGCCCGGGAAAACGGATGACAAGCCGTGTCGCCACCCGACCATGAATTCGACTGTACCAAGGGACTGCGAATTGACAATACAATTCTCAAGCCGATCCGTGGAAAATGGCCGAATTCGAACAAAGCCGATCGGTACAACCGCTAAAACTCAGCCGTCTTGCGCAGCCCCGCCGGCCGCCGCAAGTGCTTCCAACGCCGCCTCCACAGCCCGCAGTTCCCGCTGCAACGTCTCGAGCGACTCGCGCTCTCGAGCCACCACTTCGGCCGGAGCATTTTCCACGAACTTGGCGTTGGCCAGTTTGCCCTCTTTCTGCGCGATGCGACGCCGCAACTGTTCCTTCAGCTTGGCATTGCGAGCCCGCTCGGCTTCGACGTCGATCACGCCGCTCAAGTCGACCAACACTTCCACATCTCCGGCCGCCAATCGAGCGTGCACGGGAGGCGGCTGGACGTCCGGTCCGGCTTGCCGCAACCGGGCCGCTCCCATCGACTCGAAGCGGTCCCGCATCGACTCGGCCAATTCGGCCAACGGCCGCGAACAGCGCACCAGAAAACCGAGCGGTTTCCTCGGACCGACATTCTGGCGACTGCGGATTTCCCGCAGCGCCGACAAGATTCGCTGGAACAAGCCGAACCGCCGCTCGATCCCTTCCTGCCGGAAACTTTCCAGTTCCCCTTCGGGCCAGTCGGCTATCATAATCGACACCGATGCGTCACGGACGGTCCGCAGTCCCCGCCGAGGCGCCGCCTGTCCCAAGTGCTGCCACACCGACTCGGTCAGAAACGGCATCATCGGATGCAGCAGCCTCATCACCACATCCAGCGCGTAGGCGGCCACGCGTTGAGCGACCGGGCGGCGGGCATCGTCCTGCCAGCGAGGTTTGGCCAGTTCGAGATAGAAACTGCAGAATTCGTCCCAGGCGAAGTCGTACAGCACGGACGCGGCTTCGGCGTAACGATAATGCTCCAGCGCCTCGGTGACCTGCCGAACCACCGTTGCCAGGCGACTGAGAATCCACCGGTCCTCCAATTCCAGATCTTCGTCTTCCAGCGGCGCCGGCGTGTAGCCCTCCAGGTTCATCAGAATCAACCGAGCCGCATTCCAGAGTTTGTTGGAGAAGTTGCGAGCCATCTCGAAACGCTCGCTCACCACCGGACCTCGAGGCAGATCGAGCGCCTCGCCTTCGGCCCACTGAGTCCGAAACGGCTGCCCGCATTCGGGACAAGTGATGACGGCCAACTGCCGGTTCTCTCGAGTCTGGTTGATCAGCGCTTCGCAGTGCGGACATTCGAACTGCACGGGCATCCGCACATCTTGCGTCTGCGTGGTCAGCCGGGCCAAGCCGAAGCGGAGGGCATCGGCGCCGAACTTCTCGATGACGTCGAGCGGATCGACACCGTTCCCCTTGGACTTGGACATCGTCTCGCCATAGCCATCGAGGATCTTCGGGTGAATGAACACCTCGCGAAAGGGCACTTCGCCCATGTTGTTCAGCCCCATCAATACCATGCGAGCCACCCACAACGTGATGATGTCGCGGCTGGTGATCAGCGTGGACGTGGGGTAGAAATACTCGAGCTCCAGCGTCGGTTCGGGCCAGCCCAGTGTGGAGTGCGGCCACAGCGCCGAACTGAACCATGTATCCAGCACGTCCTCCTCGCGCTGGAACCCGAGCGATTCGAATTGCGATTCCAAATCACTCGACTCGTCGAGAATGCAGACGTGCACCACGATGTCGCGGCCGCCGACGCGCGTATCCGGCAACTCCACCTGCCAGGCCACTTGCCCCTGCCGGACAGCCGGATGTTCCCGCAACGCCTCCACCGTCGCCTCCCGTTCCGCCTCGTCGCGACACGGCTTCGACCAGATGGGAATCCGATGCCCCCACCACAACTGGCGGCTGACCGGCCAATCCCGCTTTTCCGACAGCCAGTCGAGATACCCCTTGGTGTAACGCTCGGGGACGATCTTCACCCGCCCCTCGGTCACGGCGTCCATTGCCGACTGCGCCAGCTCGTCCATCTTGATGAACCACTGATCGGCCAAATACGGCTCGATCGGCGTCTTGCTGCGGTCGGAATGAGCCAGATCGATTTCCCGGTCTTCGACGTGGTCGAGCAAGCCCTGATCGTCCAAATCGGCCACGACTCGCTGGCGGGCTTCGGCGATCGTGAGTCGGGCGTAGGGGCCGGCGTTGTCGTTGAGCGTTCCATCGGGATTGAGAATGTTGATCATCGGCAACTGGTGCCGCATTCCCACCTCGTAGTCGTTGGGATCGTGAGCGGGTGTGATCTTGACGCAACCGGTCCCCATCTGCGGTTTGGCCCACTCGTCCACGATCAAAGGAATCTCACGCTCCAGCAGCGGGAGCCGCACACGGCGGCCCTGCCGCGCCATCTCCGCCAGTGTCTCCAGTCGCCCGAGCAGATGGTCCCGCCGATCGCGAAGAGCCTCCAACTCGGCCTCCAGTGCCGGTCGCTCCTTGGCGGCTGCTCCGCCCAGCCGGGCTTGCAGTTCCCGTTCCGTCTCCTCCAAGGCTCCGGCCGGATCGGGATGAACGGCCACGGCCGTGTCACCCAGCAGCGTTTCGGGGCGCGTGGTGGCGACCACCAGGTAGCTCGGTTCCCCCGGCCGGGGATCGATCACCGGATAGCGAATGTGCCAAAAATGGCCCTGCACCGTTTCATGAAAGACCTCGTCGTCGCTGACGGCCGTCTGCAGGAACGTGTCCCAGTTCACCAGCCGCTTGCCGCGATAGATCAGCTCCTTGCGGAACAGATCGAAGAAGGTGGCCCGTACGGCTCGAGCGCACACCGGGTCGAGCGTGAAACGCGTCCGTTCCCAGTCGCAACTGCATCCCATCTGCTTGAGTTGGTTGAGGATGCGGGATTCGTACTGGTCTTTCCACTTCCAAATCCGCTCCACCAGGCGGTCTCGTCCCAGATCGTGCCGAGTCTTTCCCTCCTCTTCGCGAAGGCGCCGTTCCACCACGGCCTGAGTCGCGATGCCGGCATGGTCGGTGCCCGGCATCCACAGCGCCGCATATCCCTGCATCCGCTTCATGCGAATCAGCACGTCCTGCAGCGTATTGTTGAGGGCATGGCCCAGGTGGAGTGCGCCGGTCACGTTGGGGGGCGGAATGACGATGCAAAACGGCGTCTTGGCGGGATCGACCTCGGCGTGGAAGTAGCGAGCCGATTCCCACATCTGGTAGAGCCGGGGTTGTGTTTCCCGGAACGGATAGCGATTGGGCAGCGCATCTGCCGGTCGGGTGGCGGACATCCGTGGTGATTCCTGGAATGAGGGTGCGAGGCTCAACAGGCCGAACGGACGGCGACCGAATTCGCCTGCGGCGACTCCGCGGCCTGATCCTTGTAAAGCTTGTACTCGATGGCATCGGCCAGCGCCATCCAGCTCGCCTCGATGATGTTCTCACTGACGCCGATCGTACCCCACACGTCGTGGCCGTCGCGACTCTCGATGAAGACACGAATCCGTGCCGCCGTACCGGCCTCGGAGTTGACGACCCGCACCTTATAGTCGACCAGCCGCATGTCGGCCAGGTTCGGATAGGTCGGCAACAGCGCCTTGCGGACGGCAGCGTCCAGCGCATTGACCGGTCCGTCTCCCTCGGCCACTTCGTGCCGAACCGTTCCTTTCACATTCAACTTGACGGTGGCCTCGGTGGTGAGATTGCCGTCGAGATCGGTCTCCACTTCCACGTGGTACTTGATCCGCTCGAAGTGAGGTTGAAAAATGCCGGCGCAGCGCCGGACCAGCAAGTCGAACGAGGCCATCGCCGATTCGAATTGATAACCATCGTTCTCCAGTTGGACGACTCGAGCCAATACGCGATCCATCAAGGGTCGGTTCTCCTGCAAGTTGTGTTTGGCGGTCAGTGCCATGATATTGGAACGCCCCGAAAGCTCGCTCACCAGAATCCGCCGCTCGTTGCCGACATCCTCCGGGTTCATGTGCTCATACGACGAACTCACGCGGTTGACCGCGTGAACGTGCATTCCGCCCTTGTGAGCGAATGCGCTCGAGCCGACGAAGGGTTGGGTGTTGCGGAAGTTCATGTTGGCCGTCTCGTAGACGAATCGCGAAAGCTCCGTCAGATGACGCAATCCTCCTTCGCGCAGCACCTCGTAGCCGAACTTGACGGCCAGCACGCCGGCCACCGAAATCAAATCGGCGTTCCCGCATCGCTCCCCGATCCCGTTGATCGTCCCCTGCACCTGCTCGGCCCCGGCCCCCACCGCCGCCACCGAGTTGGCGACGGCCAGATCGCAGTCGTTGTGGCAATGAATGCCGATCCGCACGGCCAGCGGTTCGAGCGCCTGCTTGGCTTGCCGGGTCAGGGCGGCAATCGTCTCGGGAAGCGAACCGCCGTTGGTATCGCACAGAATGATCCAGCTCGCGCCGGCTTCGGCCGCTCGCCTCAGCGTCTCCAAGGCATAGTCGGGATTGGCTCGGTGCCCGTCGAAAAAGTGCTCCGCGTCATACATCACCTCGCGCCCCGCACTGACCAGGTAGCGTACGCTGTCGGCGATCATTTCGAGGTTCTCCTCGAGCGAGACACGGAGCACTTCCGTGACGTGAAAATCCCAGGTCTTGCCCACCACGGTGCAGATCGGGGCCTGCGATTCGGCCAGCGCCCGCATGCCGGGATCCTGTTCGGCCGTCAGGCCGCGGCGGCGAGTCATGCCGAAGGCGGCCACGCGAGCGTGCTGGGGAGGCGTCTTCGCCACCTTGCGGAAGTACTCGGCGTCCTTGTCGTTGGAAAGAGGATAACCGCCTTCGATGAAGTCGATTCCGATCTCATCGAGCCGCTGAGTGATCTGCAGCTTGTCGAACAGGGAAAAACTGATGCCTTCGCCTTGAGCGCCGTCGCGCAGCGTGGTGTCGTAGAGATAGATCTTGCCGGTCATGCTGGTCGTCACCGTTTGGTGAAAGGTGGGCCGGCCGGTGGGCCGGCCACGGTCGTCGATCGAAGCAACAAAAAAACCCTGCGGCCCGCGGCGGGCGTCAGGGTGCGATTCGCTCGAGCCAATTGCGTTCCCTTACGCCCTTTCGGTCCATACGATGACACCCGCTGCCGCGACCGAAACGGCCGCGATGATCATGGGGCGAATCGCAAATCGGGTGAAAGGGCGCACCGGAACATTCCTCGTACGTTGCTTACTGCCTCGTAAGCATAGACCGGGGCGGGAATTGGGTCAAGATCGATCGGCGGACCGACAACCGGTCGACTCTGCACCGACGGGCCGGACAGTCACTCGTAGGTCGGGCTTTCCAGCCGGACCACGCGATTGGGGCATCCATCCTATCGAAAACACGCGACTTCCCGGCAAGCGTGGCCGTGCGGGCCCGGCAAACGCATTATCTCCGAACCGGGCGAGCCGTTGCTTCCGGCCTTGCCGATTGTATTATATATCCAAAGCAGTTGGCGGGAATGGAGAACCTGGTGGCGTTGATCTTCCGGTTCGAGCCGTGCCTGCCGGCTCACTCGACCATCACTCTCGTACAAAGGAATCTCCCATGCCCTCACGACGCCCAACCTCGCGTCGGCGGTTTCTCCAAGGCACTCTGGCTGCCGGGACCCTCACCATCTTGGGAACCTCCGGCAAGCGAGCTCGAGGCTACCAGTCCGCCAACGACCGACCGGTCTTCGCCACGATCGGCCTGAGAAACCAGGGATGGGCCATCACCGCCAAGTCGACACCGTTCGCCGACTTTGCCGCATTGGCCGATGTCGACGCCAACGTGCTGGCTCACAACGTGGAGAAGACCGAAAAACGCCAGGGCAAAAGGCCGGACGCCTATAAAGACTATCGCCGGGTTCTCGACCGCAAGGACATCGATGCGGTGATGATCGCCACGCCCGACCACTGGCACACCAAGATCGCGGTCGAGGCCATGTACGCGGGCAAGGATGTCTACTGCGAAAAGCCGCTGACGCTCACCATCGCCGAAGGCAAACTGCTGGAAAAAGTCGTGCAACAGACCGGGCGTGTCCTGCAGGTCGGCACCATGCAGCGAACCGAATGCGGCCAACGGTTCCTCAAGGCAGTCGCGCTGGTTCGCGCCGGGCGCGTGGGCAGAGTGAAGAAGGTCACCTGCGGCATCGGGGGCATGGTCGCCTCACCGTCGATTCCCGTGGCTCCTGTACCTGACGGGCTCGACTGGGACTTCTGGCTCGGGCCGGCTCCCGAAGTCCCCTACCGGGCTCTGCCGGAAATCCGCAAAGGGTACGGAGGAGGGGTGCCTCTCTACAGCAACTGCCACTACTCGTTCCGCAACTGGTACGAGTACGCCGGCGGAAAACTGACCGACTGGGGAGCCCACCATGTCGACATCGCCTGTTGGGTGCTGGACGCTCAAAAGACCGGCCCCAGCAAAGTGACACCGCTGGAGTTCACTTCGCCAGTCGAATTCAAGGACGGGTATCCGGTGGTCCATGATCGGTACAATACGGCGACGAGTTTCCGGATTCGAGTCGACATGCCCAACGATGTCGAGATGATCATCACCAGCGAGGGTGACAACGGGATTCTGGTAGAAGGGACCCAGGGCCGCTTCTTCGTTAACCGAGGCCGGATCACGGGAAAACCGGTCGAGGAATTGGAGTCGCACCCGCTTCCGGACGGAGCGATCGAGCAGGTCTATGGTGGCAAGGTCGCGCGCAACCACACCGAGAACTTCATCGATGCCATGAAGGCTCGCCGACAACCGATCTCCGACGTTTGGTCGCACAATCGAATGCTGGAAATCTGCCATCTATCCAACATCGCCATGCGGTTCAGTCGAGCCGTGGCTTGGGACCCCCACAAGCGGGAAATCGTGGGAGACGATCAGGCCAACGCGCTCTTGACGCGAGAATACCGGAAAGGGTTCGAAATCGAGATGGGATAGCCGGGCCCGCGCGGCAGGCTCGCCCGATCACCGCTTCCACATCAACACGAATGCGTAGTCGATGTCGCTGGCGACTCGGTCGTGAGGCGTGCTGTCATAGCGCTCGATCAGGCTGATCTTGAAACTCAAGTTGCGTGGCTCGTCCAGCATCAACTCCCAACTCGCCTTGGAGACCACGCGGAAATCGCCGAAGTCGGTCCAATCGGGAAAGTAGTCCCACGTCAGCTTGAATTTCTGCTGAGCCGTCCATTGGTGCTCGTAGTCGCCTCCCAACACGGCCTCGGGGACCCAGCGGTTGTCCGGACCACCGAACTCGGTCGAAGCACCACTACCCAGCCGCAGATCGAGTTTGAGGTCGTCGCCCTTGAGCACGTGATAGGTCGCACCCGCATTGACGGCCAGCCGCAGGTCGAACGCCTTGAACTCGTCGTACTCGAGTGCATTCTTGAGAAAAATCGCCCAGCGGGATTCCTCGAACAACCACTGGTGATCGACATTGAGCAGGCCGTTGTTCTTGGTTTCCACGCCCGCATTCTCGGCCTTGTTGTAGATTAGGGAAACATCGAGCTGACTCCAGTCGACTTTTCGTTTCCAGTCGGTCCCGAACTGAAAACTCAGTGTCTCGGCATTCCCCGACGACCCCGAGATTCCGACTTGAAACGAGCGTTCCCAGGCACTCGAAAGCGTCCAGAACGAAGGCTGGTACCATTGGGCAGCCGGCCCGGGCTGCTCACCATCGGCATCGATCTCGCCATCACCGTTGCGCTCGGGTTCAACGGTGGCGGCAACGGCAGCGGCCTCCGAAATGGCAGCCGTCTCGGAAGCCGAAGTCTCCTGCTCCACGGGGGGCAGCCGCCGCGTAACGGCCTGTCCGAACAGGGGCGCCCCACCCCACAACAACCCGAATCCGATGATAATGGCGGCCGGTGTGCAGCTCCAGCGCTGTCGCCGCATCGTGCACCTCATTCCCTGCTGTTCCCCTCCCGGATGCCTACTCACACCGTTCCCGCCGCCCGCGGCAAGTTTCTCACCGCGACGGCTCGGGTTCTAACCGATCCGCACATCCGGTGGCAAGACAGTCTGGTGAAACGGGGAAAAGCTGGGCAGGGAAAGACTGCCCGCCCGATCCTTCATTCGAGCTCTTAGCGGGTTGGGGGTGGTCACATCCGTTCCATGCGACTTATCCACCCGGCCCTGGACCGCCCAGACCGCCACCAGGACCACCGGGGCCTCCCAGTCCTCCGCCGCCGGGACCTGCCGGGCCACCGCCACCGGGGCCGGCCGGGCCACCGCCCTCGCCGTCCCCCATGTCCACCAGACCGGCGTCGGGAAAGTCAAAGCGATAGAATCCGAAATCCTTCTCGTCGTCCAGCTCAGTATGGACCACCAGCGATCCGTCGGGCGCCAACAACAGGTACTCGCCGGGACTGGTCAGTCGTTCTTTTCGATTCGTGCTGGGCAGTTCCTCGCCTCCATCCAGATCCAGCACCACGTAATCGCTGCGAATCGCCGCGTTCTGCAGCAATTTGATGACCAACGAAACGGGTTCGAGCAATTCGGCGGCTTCGACTTTGGCGTTGAGCACCGTGCCGCGTCGTACCAGTTTCTCGGTAGCCACATCGGTGGCATAGTTGGGATTCCATACGATGGGAACCGCTTTCCCTTCGGGGCTCGATCGCTCCCAGGAAATCGGCTGGCCCTGCACCGTCACCATGGCGGATCGTCGTTTGACAATCGGTCCCACGGCCACTCTTCGGGTATCCGGCAATTGGGCCACCGGTCCCGGCTCGCTCCAACCCGAATCGACCCAAAACGGCACCGACTTCTTGTTCTTCTTGGCTTCTTCCTCCTGCTTGGCCAAACGCTCGATGACTTCCTTGGTCAGGTAGCGGCGTGAAGGCTTCTTGAAGACTGCCTTGCCGGCCGGGTTCGGGTTGTTCGGATCGCGCAACAAAACGCGCACGCGATAACGATACTTGCGTCCGGGCTTGGCCGTGAAGTCGTACAGCCTCACCAGCTTGTATTCGATGTCGGCCAAATCGGCGGAGCTGCCGCCGTAGCCACCCATCATTCCTCCCATACCGCCTCCCATGCCGGGCATGCCGCCTCCCCCCATGCCAGGCATGCCGCCGCCCATGCCAGGCATTCCGCCGCCCATGCCTCCGCTCATCATTCCCGAATTCATCTCTCCCGAGTCATCACCCTGGCTACCGTAGCCGCCGGCCATGCCGCCCATCCCGGCCATTCCACCGGCACCGGTAGGCACATCGGAGTCGCCTCCGGGAACGTCCGACGGATCTTCCTCGTCTTCGGCCGGCTCGGTCTTGCCTTCGTCTGCCTCGGGTGCGGAGCGGGCACCGCGCTTGGGCGACTTCGAGTGCAGCATGAGTGACTCCAGGCACCGCAGCATCAGCGGCGGGCAGGGCAACGTGGCATCTTCATCGACGAATAGCGGATCGACCAACTCGTCGGCCACGCCTGCCCATTTTTCTCGTTTTCGCTTCGCCTTGTAGGCTGCCGTATGACTTCCCGGGACATCGACGAAGTCCTTATCGGTAAGTTCCTTGTCGGGATCGTCGGTCACATCGGCACGCTGCAAATAGGCGAACAGGATTTCCACGCGATCCCGGGCCGGGTCATAGCCAACGGAATTGCCCAGCGCCGTCTTGTAGAGCTCCTGTTGTCGCTTGAAGGGAAAGAGTGCCTTCACGGCGATCACACCGACCGGTTTTCCCACGACATCGGCCGGCGGCGCCGAACTGCTGTCGTCCTGACCGGGAGTTCCGCCTCCCAGGCCGGCACCTCCGCCCAACCCGGCACCGGCACCTGCCGGTCCCCCCATGCCGCCGGGAGCCATTCCATCGCCACTACTGGACTCCATCCCTCCCGTCCCGCCGCCCATTGAAACACCGGGGCGGAAACCACACACGGCTGACGCCGGGACCTTGCGTTTCGCACCACTGGCCGAGGCAACATCACCGCCTCCCATGCCCCCATCACCGCCAAGTCCGCCGAAAGCCCCCCCCAGTCCCCCGTCGTCTCCGCCGTACAAATCGTTTTCGGCCCCTTTCTTGTCGTCGCGTTTGCCTCTTCGTCGCCGCGACTTTTTCTTCTTGGGCGAATTCTCATCGGTAGCGTCTTGCAGACGCGCCAACGGATAGCGCCGCTTCGCGGTAACCGCCAACGGTCCGACCGCGGCCGCCACTTCCAGCAGTTCGGGTTTGAGAATCTCCGGATCGGAACGTTTGGCCCCTGGGCGCCCCAACGGCTTATTCCAGGGCACCTGAATGGCGTAAGGACTGGCCTGCGCCGGCTTTTGGGCTTCTTTGACGCGCTGGGCGAAATCACCTCGAGGAATCCGCTCCGGCTCCGCCTTGACCACCTCTTCCCAGCCAGTGGACCGGATGTTCTCTTCGCCTCGGGACGCTACCTGCTGCATCTGATCGGGCGTGAGAGACTCGTCGAATCCTTCCTTGGTGACGCTGAGATAGATCGCTCCCACTACCGCGAAAAGGACGCCTCCCAACACAATCTTCTCACCGTGTTGGATGAAGAAATCCTTGACAACATCCGCGTCCAAATTGACTTTCATCGTCGTCTCCCGGTCGTGGGCCTTTCACCGATTCGATCCGTTGTAACCACCGACTCCTACTCCGGCGAGTCGGCCTATGAGCACCGCCTAACCTCCGGCCGGAGCGCCGGCCGCCGGGTTGGCGGCCGCTGGGGCCTGCTCGGCTTTTCCATCTTCGGGCAGTCCCAGCTTGCTGCGCTGCGGTGGATTGTAGAGGTAAATCAATCCGTAGATCTCGACCTCTACATCATAGGGCGACTCGATCGACTCGAGGGCCAAACCGCCGCCGCCCATCGCACCGTAGCCGGAGTCTTCGTCTTCGTTGGAAGGAGCCCCTCCACTGCCGCTCATGTCGCCCATGCTGGTTCCCATGCCGGCCGGGCCGCCGCCGGCGGCGAAACCGCCGCCACCGCCACTTCCCCCGATTTGCGTCTTGGACTGGGGATTGATGCGCACCTGGCGCACTTCGAACGTCAAATCGGCGTTGCCGCACATGGCGAGTAGACGCGGCAGCTTCAGCACATCCACTTTCAACACCATGCGAACCGGCATTCGCTTGGCCACCACGAGGAACGCGTCGTCGGGACTGGTCGAACTGAACGCGGATCGCAACTGCTGTCCCTTCACCGGGGCGTACTTGGCATCGACGTACCGATTATCTGCCGGATCGGGCCCCGACGCCTCCTGCTTGTTCTGCGAGTACATGTTGGACATGCCGGCCGACCCGGCACCCGCCGATCCGCCACTCGACGAACCGCCCATGCCGCTCATGCCGTAACCGGACGACCCGCCCCCCGTATCAAACAACATCACCTCGCCACCGTCCGCGATTCCACCCGCTTGAGCTCCCAACTGAATGCTGTCGATGACCTTGACCGCGGCATTGTACTGAGCGTCGGCGTCGCCATTGGTCTGAGCGATGATGTCCATGATCCCGGTAAGAATCCAAAGGTCTTCCTGAGCGTACAAGATCTGCAGCACGGTGGGGACGCCGTCAGGATTTTTCGACCAGTCGAACCGAGACAGCAGCTCCCCTTGATTCCCACTATCCCACTCCACGACATACCCGGGATCGTCACTTGCGGCAACGGCTTCCTCGCCGTCATCCATGCCACCCCTACCTCCCATGCCACTCATACCTCCACCGGGGCCGCCGGGCCCCATGCCACCGCCCGGACCGGCCGGCCCCCCCGGACCGCCCCCGGGGCCGCCGCTGGAAGGAGTCGTGCCGGCCGACCACTTGGCCTTGATCCGCTCGGCCAGCTTGGGAAGCTCGTTATGGATATAGTTGCGGTACCGGGAACGGAGCGGCTTTTTCAGGAGGGGAGCATTTTTCTCCGGGTAGGGAACGGTCGCTTCGATCGGCTGGAGCACTTTGACCTTACTGATGAAGTCGGCCTTCAATTCCGCCGGCCAGACCAGCATCGCTTCTTGCCTGGCAAATCGCTCCTGCCACGCCTTGAAGACCTCCTCAGCCAATTGGCGGTTGATCTTCTCCATTTCCTGAGCGACCGCGTCGTTAGGGTGGTGCTGCACGGAGGCAACTTGCTGGGCCGTGCTGAACGCACTCTTGATCTGGCTTTCGCGAGCGTGCCATTTCTGGGAGATGTCCGAGGTCCCCAGATAGCCGAACACAATACAAAGCAGCACCACGACCCCCGTCAGGATCCAGAAGTGGTGCTTCTTGATCTGCTCCAAAACCGGTTTGATTTGGTCCATCTTGGTCGGGCTCCTCAAGCGGGCCACTGCCGCATTTGTCGTCAGGTCTGACTGTGATCCGATTTGCTGTCTGTTCCCCGTCGCCCCATCCGGCGCTGCGCCGGCTGGGGTACGTTATCAATCCAATTGGGCAACCGGCTCTCCGGTACTCGGCTGATTCGGTGCGGGCCGGTTGGCCGCCTCCTTCCACGCGTTGTGTTGCGCCTCGATGCGATCGGTCAGCAACTTTTCCTGCCACGCAAATTGCACAATACACTCATACTTCCGCACCTTGATCGTGCGCGGAACATCGTCATCATCTTTCTCGCTTTTCCCAGCACCGTTCCCGCCGTTGCCAATACCGCTTCCAAATCCCCTGTCAAGACCTGCCCCGGGGCCGCCCGGTCCACCGGGGCCGCCCGGTCCGCCGGGGCCGCCCGGTCCGCCGGGGCCGCCCGGTCCGCCGGGTCCGCCCGGACCGTTACCACCGCCCATCCCCGCGGCCTCATCATTTCCACCCGAGTAATTCGGGTTGGGAACTTCGGTATCGACGATGCGCGTGTCCCAAACGATCGTCGGATACGAGACCCCCAGCTCCTTGTAGGTGAAAATCACGCCGACCAGATCGTTGGGAGCAAAGCTGGCAGTCGCCGGCTCACCCTTCTCCACCGTCTTCCCGGTCAAACGCACCACGCGACCGTCGTCGGGATTGGGCGCCGGCCCGACTTCGATCGACTCCACCAACACTTGCTGACGGTTGAGTACGACCTTGACTCCGGGCAACAACTTGCCGGCCGGCGCCGGCAACACCACCGCCCCGTTTTCCAACGTATTGAGCAGCGTCCTTTGCACATGGGTTACGCCTTCGAGTTGCCGGTCCTTGTTGAAAAAGTGGCTCAGCTTCAACTCGACGACCCACCCTTCGCCACTGGGCGGCTTCAGTTCCGCCGCGCCGCTTTGAGACCCACCGGCCACCACCGTTGAGGCGCCGGGTGCGGCACCTCCGGTACCGACAGCTCCCTTATCGGCCGCATTCGAATCGGCGGTGGCTTCTCCATCGGCCTGATCCGCCTTCTCCGTACCGGTCGGCGCATCGTACCGCGAATCGATGTACTTCTTCTTCAGCGTCTCGCCGAACCACTTCGACAAATCTTCGAAATACTTGTTTTCGATGTACGAGACTTGCAGTTCCCACCGCTCGTCCAATGGGAACTCTTCGATATCGGGGATCTCCCCCGGATTGATTCCCGGCGTCGTGGGCATGGCCAAGTTCAAGGCCCGCAGCAACTCCAGCCACGCCAGACGGCGGTCCGCGTTCCCCACCAACTCCTCCCCGATCGCCGCGATCCGTTTCGATTCAGACTTGAGTTTGTCATCGCGGCTTCGTTTCTCGGAACTGAGGCTGCTGACGGAGTCCACCGCCTGCTCGGCCTGTTTCCAACTCACGTTGTTCACTTGGCGCTCCGGTCGCACCATCCGCAAATGACCGTATTCGAACAAGTAAGGCGCCCAGCAGGCCAGCAATACGGCGGCGACCGACGCGACCGCCCACGGCTTCTTCGCTCGGATCAGCCGCTCGGTGATGATCTCCGGCGGGAGCAGATTCGTCTTCAGTTCGGCCAGTCCCAGTCCCTGCAGGCAGAGACCGTAACAAGCCCCGTAGGAAAGAACGTTGTCCCGGAACGCCGGAGCCGATAGCAGATCGCCGCCCCCCAGGCGACGAAACGACTTGAAGTCGATCACCTCATATCCGAGGTTCTTGGCCAAAAACTGCTTCAGTCCCGGCAGGCGAACCGTGTTGCCCAACATCACCACGCCACGGATCTTGGCCTTGCGATCCAGGCTCTGGAAGTACCCGATCGACCGCTGCACTTCGTTCAACATGTCGTTGAACACGGGCCGCATCGCCGTGAACACCTTCTTGGGATCCTCAGCCTGCCGGGCGTTTCTCTTCAAATGCTCGGCTTTGGCAAACGTCAGCTTCATCGCTTTGGTGAGCTGCCGAGTGAAGTGGTTGCCGCCGAGAGGAATACTGCGCTGCCACACCCGAAAGCCGTTGGTGATCACCAGGTCGGTCGTGTCGGTTCCGATCGACAGCACCACCAGCGATTCGGGAGGATCGTCCGGATTGAAATCCGCGGCCAACACATCGGCCAGTATGTCGTAGGAGACGAAATTGTAGATCGAGATCGGCGAAAGCTGAACGATGTCGAGTTCCAGCCCCACTTTCTCGTATGGCTCCAATGCCCGCACGACCTGCTCGCGTTTCATCGCAAACAGGCCGATTTCGGTGTCGACCACAAACCCGTCCGCTTCCAGTCCGCCCAACTGCTGGTAGTCCCAGATCACGTCGTCCAAGTCGAACGGAATCTGCTGCTTGGCTTCGAACTTGACCAGATCGGGAATCTTCTTCGCCTCGACCGGCGGCGGTTTGAAGAACTTGGAAAGCCCAGCTTGACCGGGAACGGCTACGGCGATCCGGTCCCCCTTGAGTTCATTCCGCTGGACGAACTGCTCCAGCGCCTCATGCACCAACTGCTCCGCATCCGCCTCCGGCTGGCTGAGCATCTTGGGGTATTCGATGTATTCGTAGGTGTCCGCAACAATCTGCCCCTCTTCGACCACACACCGCAGCGCCTTGAACGCGCACTGTCCGATGTCGATCCCCCAAACACCAACCTGTTTCTTCGCCATGAAGCGTCCTCTCCTAACCCGCTGCTACCGCCGAGACAGCGAATGCCATCCCCATCCGGAGAACCGTATCGAGTCCATCTGCTGCCGGACCGTCACACCAAACAGACTCCCATTAATATGATGGTGACGAGACCCAAACCGCCGACGAGTTTTCGAGGCTGCGAACAAACGCCTCCCGCCCACCACCGCCTCAGGCGGGTTGGCCGCGGCCCGGACCGTCGTTCCAGCCTTTTGTGAGCAATCGTACATATCTAATGTACTGAGAACTGGTTGCGATTGTCAATCATTCCCCGCCGGAAGGCTCGATCGAGCCCTCCGTGGCCGTCGGCAGCAACACCACTTTCATTGCTCCCGACTCGCCCCGATAGAGCCGATCGAACCACTGGGGCCCCTGCTCCAAACTGGCTCGAGCCGTGATCAGGGGATCGACCCGGATCTTGCCCGAAGCGACCAGATCGAGGCATGCCGGGTACTCGCCACGCGACGCACAGCTTCCGGCGATCGTCAGCTCGCGAGTCACCACGGCCTGCAAAGGAAACTCGATTTGAGGCGACAGATTGCCCACCAGTGTAACATGCCCTCCCTTCCTCACCGACTCGATCGCCGTCTCCACGGTCGCCGCAATCCCCACCGCCTCGACCGCGACGTCGGCTCCTCGGCCGCCCGTGATGTCCCGTACCGTCTGAGCCACCTCCGGGGGCGACGTCGCCGGAATCGTGTGGGTGGCCCCCAACTCCTGAGCCAGCTTGAGCTTGGACTCATCGAGATCGACGGCAATCACCCGGCCGGCCCCGGCCAGCCGCAATGCCTGCAAAACCAACAGACCGATCATGCCGCTACCTACCAGCAGCGCCGTGCCTCCCAGGGAAATGGGCGTACGAGCCACGGCGTGCACGGCCACACTCACGGCCTCGATCATCGCCGCCTGCTCGTACTCGAGTCCCTCAGGGAGCCGATAAACGATCCACTCGGGAACCACCACGTACTCGGCAAACGCCCCATAGCGGCGGTAGTCGCCGCAGGAGACTCCCAGCACCTCACGGCGGTCGCATAGATTGATGTCTCCACGCCGGCAGGGCTCGCAGCGGCCGCACCATACGGTCGAATCGAAGGTGACCCGGTCTCCCACGGCCACCGACTCGACCAATTCGCCCACCGCCTCGACCACCCCGGCCGCCTCGTGCCCCATCACCAGCGGCGGAATCCGCCGGCCCGTACTGCCGTCGTACCCATGCACGTCACTCCCGCAAATCCCGCAAGCGCGGACCGCGATTCGCACGTCGTGCGACCCCACGCCGGGGACGGGCAGATCGGCGATTTCCAGACGGCGGTACTCCGTAAGCAACAGGGCTTTCATTCACTCCACCTCAGCGGTCTGTTCTGATGCCGGCTCGAGTTTGCCCAAGCATCTCGCGCGGCGCACCGTCACGTCAAGCCCCGCCAAATGTATGGTCCTTCAAGAAACGGCCGAGCATCCCCCCCGGCTGACCGCCATCGTCACACTCGCAGTCAGCGACTCGCCTTCGGCCAGTTTCCACCAGGCATTTTCGATTCCTCGCTCTTCTAACTCGAACGGATTGGGCAGCGCCGAATAGGGCTCGACACAAACCGCCTCGCGGTGCGGTGGCGTGTAGATCACCGTGTACGGGAAGACGGCGCTCTCCCATTCGATGGAGATTCGCCGCCCACTCCCGCCATCCACCACGGCCCCCCGAACCGTTCCACCTTCATCAACCCGGTTTCCGTAGACGTTGTCCCAACGCCGGCCGGCAAGCGACCAGCGGACCCCCTGCTCGTCGCTTTCGGTCAGTGACTGCTGGTTTCCCGTGGGCATCAGCCCTTCCAGCTCGTACTCGCGCTCCACGGGCAACTCCAGCCGCGACTGGGGGTGCTCGGCATCGACACGAAAATAGGGATGCAACCCCAGACCGCACGGCAAGACATCCAGCGTGGGATTGGCGGCGGTGACCGTCAATTTCAAACGATTGGCAGCCAATTGGTAGCGGCACTTCAGTTCGAAGTCGGACGGCCACAGTGACTGCCAGCCGGGCAGATCGACCGATGCTCGGAACAGTCCCGTCACACTGGTGTCGTCACGCGATTCGATTCGCCAGGGCCGATCCATCACGAATCCGTGCAGAGCATTGCCCATCCCATCGGCCGGCGGCAATGAATAGGTACGATCTCTCCAGGTAAACTCGGCGCCGGCGATGCGGCCCGGAAAAGGAAACAAGATGGGAATTCCGCTGCCCGACGGCCGGCCCGCCCCCGATGCGAACTGGTCTTCGGCCCACAACACTTCTCCGTTTCCCTCACCGCCGGGAACGCTCCAGGAATAACAATTCATACCACGGCTCACGGCAATACGAGCCTCCGCGCCCGACTGGGCATCCCGCAGCGTCACTTCCGTCATGTTTCGAAACACCTCCGTCTCGCTCATACCTCAGGCTGCCGTCAGTCGAACCGCCATGGCCGGTGCACTTCGGATATCGGCCACCCGCACGGCTCGAGTCTTGCGTGCCACAAACAGCATGCAGACCAACACGACCATGGTGACCACGATCGCCATCCGCAGTTTCTTAGCGGTCGCTTTGCCCAGCGCGGCCATGGCCAGCAAGTGCATCATCCACAGCGCTAACAGCACGGCTACGACAAACAGCAAACTGGCCGCCATGTCACCGCCCATGATGACCTTTTGCTGCAACGTGGGCATTTTCGTGATCAACCACAGGCCCACCACGAGTTGCAGTACGGCCGGGGGGAGTGCCATCCGACCACCCCACGTAGCGACTCGGCGAGCCGCCTGGTCCCCGGGGTCTGTTTTCAGCCAACTGGCACCGGCAGCCATCCAGGTAATGCCGGTCAGGATGAACGTGGCCAATAGGAAATGAATCGCCTTGGCCAGGATCAGTCCATCAGCCATGTATCCGCGGAACGTGGCCGGATCGATGGGGCCGTCTCCACCTTCCTGGGCGACTCTTTGCATCACGAAAAAGAGAAACGAGAAGTGGTAGAGCAAGTTGGTCGCGGTCAGCAGCGAGAGGAAACCTCGCATCCGGCGAGCCCACCCGGTGGCATCGGGACGGCGGCGCCACCACCAGGCGACGATGCCGGTCAGCACAAAAGAAAACAGCCACTCCATCGTCCCCCAGGCCAACTTGGCATGGAGTCTTCCCAGAGCCTGGCGGAACGCGTCGTCCCACACCAGGAACCCGATGATCAGTCCCAACACGGCCCCCACCACCAGCGCCAGCAGGCTCAGCATGGCCATCCAGCGGGCACCGCGTTGCACGGCCTCGTCGTCGGGGCGGCCCCACCAGTCGCACCAGAGCACACCCAGCGGTCCGGCGGCACTCACACTGACAAAATAGAGATGCAGCGCCAATACGGCGGCGATCACGGCATCCATCAAACTCCCCCTGAAACGTAAACGGTTCCCGGCCGACCCGGCACATTGCCGGCTGATGTGCCGACGATTGTAGGTCTCGGTCGGGCCGCTGACCATTGGACATCCGGTCTCCCGCCTCCAGCCTTGCGGGTGCCGCCCGCCTTCAGGTAAAGTGCCGTTGGCCCTTGGAGCATTCGGGCCGGAAGATTCGGGCGATTAGCTCAGTTGGCTAGAGCACCTCGTTTACACCGAGGGGGTCGGCGGTTCGAGCCCGTCATCGCCCACTCATAAACACTTGAAAACAAAGGACTTATGATCAGACCCTTTTTGACCCTTTCAGCCCATTGATCTTGAACCCATTTCTGACCCCTTTTTACCTGGACTGAGCCCACCACCACTCGCCCAACATCGCCATCGTCACCACACCGACCACAGTGGTAGGGGGAAACGTTCGCCATCGCCCCCACACCGACGGCAGACCGGCCACACCAACCCATCGTCCCCGCACCGACGGCAGACCGGCCACACCAACCCAACGGCCCCTCAGTCACCGGCCCCAACGTCGCCATCACCACAATGAAAGGGGCATCGACCACAGTAGGGGCAAGCATCCCCCCCCACTGTGGTTCGGGCCCTGTCATAGGGGGCAGACCGTCCCCATCGACCACAGGGGGGGGCGTCCACAGCGCACGAAAACACCCCCGCCGGGCTGATCGGCAGGGGTGCTCCGTCATCGTCCGGTCGAAAGGAGTAAGCCCGGACGGAAAGCAGAAGACCCAATCAGGTTCCAGTGTTCAATACGCCGGCAGGCTTCTCGGCCAGTCCGACCCCGTAGTCGAAGATCGTCCGCCACTCCATCCTCAGTTGGTCGCCGGGCACTCGGTCGCTCACATCCTCAAGGATGGGCGTCTCCATGCCCCCGACGTAGCAGATCACGGCCAGGTTCAGCACGCTGGGCTCGCTGACCAAATACCATGCCGTGTCGCTGCTATTAGTCAACCCAATGCTCGCTGCCAAATACGGGGCGGTCAGGGGCTCATACTTGCCACGATGGGGGTTTGCCGTGGGCTGTGGTGACGTGGACGTGTCACCACCACCGACCACCACTTCGGTCGATTGAAACAGTTGTGCAGCCGTTGCTTCCAATGCCGGGGGCACCACGACAAAAGCGGGCTGAGTATAGATCGGGTCGCCGTCAGCGTTGGTCTGTTCTCGCATCGCGGCGACGGCGGCGTTCAGTCCGCTCACCGATAGCGCACTGCCCGCACCGGTGAGATAGTTGCCGTTGGCGGCGGCGAAAAAGCTAGAGGGGTTAGACAATAACATCGTAAAGAACGTCCGCTCAAGGCTCGTCAGGGCTCCGACCGCCAACGCCTGTGGCAGTTGAGCAAACGCGCCGATACGGTCGTTGATGATATCTTTTCGCGTTACCGACACGATCTTGCCGTATGTGTCGGCTTGCACCGTGTAAACCCGGTCCCCCAGCACCACACTGTGGAGTTCACCGTCGGCACCGACGGCTTCGGCTCTCAGGTTTGTTGGGCTCAGTTGAATATGGCTCTGCTTCTGAAAGTCCGGCACGGGCACCGACCTACTGATCTTGCGAGCCACACTGGGGAGCGCTAGATATGCCTGCGCCAGCTCTTGGTTGGCCGTGTCGCTCAGCAACGTGGAAAACGTCGATGTCGATGGGCCCGATGCCATAATCAGCTCCATCGGGGAGTAGTTGCTTTTGTACGCGCCACCCGCTCGCAGGTTCGCCTCAGCGATGTCAAGGATGTGTCGTGGTCGCATTGCCCGCGCGGCTTCCAGTGTTGCAGGGTTGTACGTCTTTTCGACATGTTGGTATCCAAGGTGCAACGCGAGCGCTGCCTTGAGCACGTCGCTGGACGGAGCCACAGGGGTGCGATGGATGGCGACATGGGACGGACTGACCATCTGCCCTCGCCGTGCCTCCAGCTCAAACTTATCGCGGTCCCATCCCTCACGTACCGCCTTCGCCTCGAGCGCGGCCACAGTGGGTGTGGCCAGCCCCAACTGCTTGGCATATTCGCTGTCCAATCGGTCATCGCCGATGTCGGCAGCGGCAGCACGGATTGCCGCAACACGTTCAATCTCAGCGGCCGTTTGTTCGCGTTGCTTTTGTAGGTGATTGTTGTTGCTCTTCATAACAGTCTCCAATCTGGCCGTAGCGGCCGTTACGGTTTCTGGGGAAAGGATTGCAGTAGCCAGTCCTGCCTCGACGGCTTCGGCAGCAGTAAACGTCTTTTCGTCCGTGAGCCATTGGCGGACGGTCTGTTCAGATTGTCCAGTCCGTTCGACATAGATCTTCGTCATCTGCGACTCAACAGATCGCATCAGCTCGGCATCCTTCTCGAGTTGCTCGGCGGTCCCACTTGCCACAGAGCGGGGGGCATGGACAAACACGGTCGCATCCTCGGCGATTTCTCGGGAATCACCCGCCAACATGATGATGCTGGCGATACTGGCCGCCGTGCCCAATACTTGCGTCGTGACCGGGCCGGGGTGCTGACGGAGCAGGTTGTAGATTGCCAGCCCCTCGACAACCGACCCGCCCACACTGTTGATCAAGACTCGGATCGGCGTCTGTGGATCGACCGTCCTCAGTTCGGCCAGCACGTCACCGGCCGACGTGCCATATTCGCCAGCGGTTTCGATGTCGCCGAAGATGATGATGTCGATCCCATCACGCGCCCGAATCAGCTCGATTTGCATCGCTACTCGTCTCCAATTGTTCTCTTAGTATCGTCGCCACCGTTGCCCTGGCTTGTCGTGGCTCGGCGTCCACCAACAACCCGATCAGATGATCGACCGGCATCTGCCGCAATTGTGTCACCGTCTCAAGCGTGGCCACTGCTCGTTGGGTGTGCTGCCGTCGCTCTGTCGTGGTGAGCTTGTGCCGATGAAACGGATGTAGCGGCAGCCATCGACGTTCGCTCTCAAGCACGTCGATCAGACGGCATACCATGTCGGCGTCCCATCGGTGATTGTGGGGGAGCCTCCCCAGCGTCCCCTGTGCTGCCACAGATGTGGCATACTCGATATCGACGTCGTAGCCGATCAGCCGTAGCAGACCCGGCAGCTCCCTTGTGGACACCGGCCGGGGAGTCTGCCCGACATGCTGCCATGCCCACTTCCATAGGGCGGGGGCTGTGACACCGGGCCGATATCTGTGGCCGATAGGCCAGTCTGTCGATGTCGTCGTGGTGGTCGCGGTCATACTGCGATCATCGCGGCATGACCACAGTGGGGCGATGCGAGTGACATCAAAACGTCAGCCGGTTTGTCGGCGGTAGCGTTTCCTCTCAAATGGCAAGAGTAACTCTCGCTGTCGGTCGGGCAGGGGTTCGCCTTCCTGTTCTAGATATTCGGGGGACTGCCTCGTGAAAAAGGACAGTCCGCAATCGGTGCAGACTCGGCGGCGTCGGTCGAAGGCGCGGTAATACCAGACGTGGGTGACACGGCTTTCGGCCGATCCACAGTAGGGGCAATGTGGCGGGAGTCGGTTTCGCATGGTTGCTCTCGGAAAAAGGGGAAGGGATACTGTCTCGGGGCTGTCCTGTCACCGGGCCCGGCACCGGGCTGTCGTCACCGGGGCTGTCGGGGCCCATGTCGGCCGTCCTCCCGGGCTGTCGGGGCTGCCATCGTCGGAGTCCATCGACCGTCTGACGGGGGCTGTCCTGTGGGTGTTGGCTTGCCTGCCGGGCTGTCGCCCCTTCGCCGTCGAAAACCCGATATCCCGTCAGATCGCCGTATCGGCCGTCTGTGGGCACTTTTGTGGTTCGGCCATTGGGTGCAGGATCAACAAAACACGCGTCAGACGGCAAATATGGGGCTCTGACGGCATCTTGCACCCGTGCACCCCCTCTGCGTGGTGGTGTTGCAGGATGGGGCACCCCCCTCGAGTGGGGCAAATCGGAGTCATGTGTCTTATTCAAAACGGACCCGGCGGTCCAAAAAAGTTGACGAAAATCATAATAATGGACTAGTTCACGTGCAGTCTCTCAGAACCTCTGGAAGGAAGAACCTATCGACCGCCCCCCCGGCAGGGTGGTGGCTCTCGCTGTGCCCCCTCCACAGTGGGGGGCGTCGGCGTGGTCGTCGTCGTGGCGTGGTCAGCGGTCACCACTTGAGCCAGTCCCCAATCGTGATCGTCGGTTCGTCGTTTTCGTCGGCCGGTCTAAACCACAGGTGGAAGGATCGTCCTGGACACCGTAACGATGCTGGCGATACCCAACACTTCATCCTCAATACTCGGCAGGCATGTTGCAGTTTGTCGTAGTCGATGCCGTATGGTTCGGTTACGAAATACTCTTTGCCATCGTGGTCGATCGTTCCAGCGCGTTCGGCTATCCCCAAGTCGGACAAGACTTCATTCGCGTACCTATGGCATCGCCAGTTGTACCCATCCGGCCTTTTCAATGATCTGTCGGCAATGGCGTCCCTCAGCTTCTCGCGTAACCACAGGGGGATGCCATGCCCGATTTCTTTTTGCCCCATGAAGTCGCGGGCAATCTGCTTGTGGTCGTCGTGGCGTAGTGTCGGCGTCATCGTCGTTGCTCCTGTGGCAGTTTTGCAGGTAGTCGCGTTTCGGGGGTATCCTCAG
>JALSIV010000411.1 GCA_026989685.1 Pirellulaceae bacterium
CTCCCCACCATCGCCCCCAGCAGGTCGAGGCCGGGAGTATCTTCGGCGGGGCAACCAAGCATCACCACTTCACCGCTGGGCAACACGGTCTCCACAGCCAGCACGTGGTTGACGGTCACGCCATACTTCAGTGTATGGGGGCCGCCGGAATTCGTGGCTACGTTGCCGCCGATCGTGCACGCCCCCTGACTCGAGGGATCGGGAGCATAATGCAGTCCGGTACCGCGGAGAGCCAACGACAGCCAAACGTTGACGCAGCCCGGCTCGACGACCGCGTAACGGTCCTCGGCGTGAATCTCCAGAATGTCCTTCATCCGCGTCAGTACGATCAACACGCCGCCGCCCACCGGCAACCCGCCCCCGGCCAGACTGGTTCCGGCGCCTCGAGGCAGCATGGGAACGCCCGCCTGGTCACACAGCCGCACGACGGCAGCCACCTCATCGGTGGTGCGAGGAAACACCACCACGTCCGGCGCGTTCTTCTCCAGCGTGAAACCATCGCATTCATAGACCAAGCGCTCAGACCGCGACGACAGGATATGGCGCCCCCCCACGATGCGCGTCAGCGCCTCAATGATCCGATCCGGTAAAGTCGTTGCCGACCGATGTGGTGTCATGATGGGCCCACCCTCGTCTGTCTCCCGCATCCAAGAGGACTCCAGCCTACCGCCTACAGACTGCAGACTACAGACTACAGACTACAGACTACAGACTACAGACTACCCCACCCGCTTGCTACGGACCCACCGGGGCAAATCCGGGACGATCACACCTGCCGCTTGTTGGCCAACTTCTCGGCAATCAAACGGCCAATGTTGAGCGCCGACGTCGCGGCCGGAGAGGGGGCATTGAGAACATGAATCATCCTCTCCGATTCGTCCAAAAGGAAATCGTCCGCCAACCGGCCGTCTCGGGTAACCGCCTGAGCCCTCACGCCGGCGCGACCCGGACGCAACACGTGACGCGTCACGTCGGGCACCAGGTGTTGCAATGCGCCAACAAAGGCGCGTTTGCTGAACGAACGGACCATCTCGCCGACCCCCGTCCGCCAGTAGCGTGCGATCAAACGCCAAAACCCGGGATAGGCCAGCGTCTGCACGAGTTCTCCCGGACGAACGGTGGTCTTGCGGTAGCCTTCGCGAGCCAGCGCGAGCACGGCGTTGGGACCGCACTCCACACCCCCACTGATCATTCGAGTGAAGTGGACGCCCAGGAATGGAAAACGGGGATCGGGAACCGGGTAGATCAGATTCCGGCAAAGCGAGCGAGCGGCGGGGACGAGATCATAGTACTCGCCACGAAACGGCACGATGCGAACTGCGGGCCTGAGTCCCGCCAGCAGCGCGATGCGATCGCAATAGAGTCCGCCGCAATTGATGGCCCACTGCGCCTGCCACGTCCCGCCGACAGTGGTAAGAGTCACACGGTCGGCGGTTTCGGTCAGGCGGACCACTCGTTCCCCTTTCGCGATCTGGTGCCCCTGCTGCTCCAACAACGAGGCCAACGTCTGGGCGACTCGCCGAAAGTCGACGATTCCCGCCTCGGGCACGTGCAGCGCCGTCACACCCCGAACGTGCGGCTCCAGGTCTCGCAACGTGGGAACATCGATCCGACGGCAGACGACCCGGTTCGCGCGACCTCGCCGTTCGATTTCCTCCAGTGCAGGTATTTCCTCCTCACAGGTCGCCACAATTACCTTGCCGCAGATTTCAAACGGAATGCCGTGCTCGCGGCAAAAATCCTCCATCGCCTGCTTGCCGCTGCGACAGTTCTCCGCTTTGAGCGAACCGGGACGGTAGTAGATCCCGGTGTGAAGCACGCCCGAGTTGCGCCCCGTCTGGTGCAACCCCACGTCCCGTTCCTTCTCCAGTACGACGATCGACTCGCCGGGAAACCGTTCGGAAAGCCTCCATGCGGTGGCCAGTCCCACAATCCCCCCGCCAATTACTGCCAGGTCAACTCGCTGCATCGTCGTCTCATGTGATCCGCGGCAACCCACGGGATGTGGGCGGATTCAATAGTCGTACCAGATCCCGAACGTCACTTGCTGCTCGAACCGGTCGTAGTAGGAAAACTGGCTGCTCTCACCGTTGTAGTATTGAAGTCCCATACGCAACAGCCCCGCGTTCGCCGGGGAACGCCAGGCCCAGCCGGCTTGAGCCGTCAAGTTGCCACCGAAATGGACTTCTTCCCGCAGGTGGACGTTGAATGCGGCAAAGGGGGCTCCCGCGATCGTCGTCGGATAAACGGGCGCGTACTCGACCCCAAACTGGAACTCCCACTCCTTGCTCACGTCGGTATAGAACGCCCAGGCTACTTCACCATAAATCCGCACGTCTTGAGCCACATAGATGGAATGGCCGAGCACGAAGGCGTCGCGAGCCCAATTGAGGCGGGGAAAGCCGGGGTTTTTCAGCAGAAACTCGTCCCCCAAATGCGCGCTCATGTGATAGTAGCCCAACTTGGTGACATGATTGCCGTGCGCGTATGAGGCGTACAGGCCGCCTCGAAAATCAACGGACGCCAAATCGACATTTTCGGCCAGGTCCAGTCGACCAATGGCTGCACCCTCGGCAGCCACCTCGAATCCCTGAGGACGAAAGATGTCCCGGTTGCCGTACCGAAGCAAGGCGATGCGCCCTCCCAGTTCCGGTTCCCAATACCATCTCCCCGAAGCGTCCCAAGTGATGTTGGTTTGCATGCGGGGTTCTTGAACGCCTGCCAAGTAGGAGGGATAGGCGTTGCCGGCCGGAAGAAACTGCCAGCTCCATGATTCGGTCGGCTCATGGAGGTACGCACGCACGGGCACACCATGCGGCGCGACACCCTTGGTCGGGCCGATCGTCGACATGCGGAGGGGGTCGAGTGTCGATCCTCGAGTCGCCTCGTAAGCATCCCAGTCGACGTACGACTTGAGCCATGGTGCCGTATCACCGGCAGCCGACAGCGCAGGACCGGAAGCACCGCACACGGCCCATGCGGCCAGCATGGCGGCCCCGAGGAAACGGGACCAGATCTTCACGGAAAGAGTTTGAGAGCAGCCTGTAACAAAACCGGCCGCACCGGCTTCCGGCCTCGGGCGTGTTGCTTGCAGCATGGAGTTTTGTGACAGCCTCTGAATCTCGTCAAGAGACATGGTGATGGCATTCCGAATCATGGCAGGGCCCTGCCGGTTGCGAGTTTACCGGGTTTGCCCGACACTGAACAGGGAAACCGACGGACGAGGGAAGCCGGGGGAGTTTCGTGGGCTCGGAAAAGCAAACGCAAGCCGCTCGTACGCCAACTGGACGATGTCGGTGGACAAGCGCCCGTCCTTACAACACCGCGGGGTCCGGTTTCCGTTAATATCGGTAAGATCGGAGGTTCAGCTAAAGCTAAATTCGTGAGGAGTCATGAACGAGCCACCCATCCGTTTTCTCACTATCGAATCGACGTGCGACGAGACGGCGGCAGCGGTAGTGACCGATCGCCTCGAGGTGCTGGCGAGCACCGTCGCCTCGCAGGAGGCTCTCCACCGGCAGTTCCATGGCGTGGTACCGGAAATCGCCGCTCGAGCCCACATGGAACGGATGCTCCCGGTCCTCGAATCGACACTTCACAAGGCGTCGCTCACCTGGCAAGAGGTCGACGCGGTGGCGGTTGCCTATACGCCGGGACTGGTGGGGTCGTTACTGGTCGGCTTGACGGCGGCCAAGACGATCGCGCTGGTGTTGAAAAAGCCGTTGATCGGCATCAATCATCTGCACGCTCACATCTACGCCTGCCGGATGGCTGCGGGAGTCGACGTCTTCCCTTGCGTCGGTCTGGTCGTCAGCGGCGGCCATACTCATCTCTATCGGTGCCAAAGCCCGACCGTTTTCCGCCTGCTTGGGGGAACGATCGACGACGCCGCCGGCGAAGCCTTCGACAAAGTCGCCACCATGTTGGGCCTCCCGTTTCCGGGAGGACCCGCTGTTTCCAAGTTGGCCGCCCAGGGTGATCCTCGGGCCCACTCCTTTCCCCGTTCGTTTATCAAAGATCGGGACAAGATCGCATTCAGCTTCAGCGGCCTCAAGACGGCCGTGCGCTATGCCATCACCGGTCCCGGCAACAAGGATGTCCGAGCCGTCCATCTCAGCGAATCCCAGGTCGCCGACCTGGCAGCCAGTTTTCAGGAAGCGGTCGTCGACTGCCTGATCGAAAAGACGCGTCTGGCCTTGGAGACGACCGGCCTGTCGACGTTGTGTGTCGGTGGAGGCGTCGCGGCCAACCCAAGACTGCGAGAGCGTCTGGCGAGTTTGGCCGAACAGAACAACGTGACGTTGCACATCGCTCCACTTTCCTTGTGCACCGATAATGCCGTGATGGGCGCGATCGCCGTCGAGCATTACCGGGCCGGTCGATTCTCGCCCCTCTCCCTGGACGTGGCATCGGGGCTGGTCCGCTAACCCGGTCGGGCGGCGCCGGAGCGCCTCAGCCAGTGACCGGTCAACGAGTGGGGGCACTCCCGCACGGCTTCGGGCGGACCTTGCACAACCACCCGTCCACCTTCCTCGGCAGCTCCCGGTCCCAGATCGATGACGTAGTCCGCCGCTGCGATCATTTTCAGATTGTGCTCGATCACCACCAACGAGTGTCCCACGGCCAGCAGCGAGTCATAGCAGTCGAGCAGCTTCACCAGATCGGCGTCGTGCAGTCCGGCCGAGGGTTCCTCCAACAAATAGAGTGTTCGACCGCGAGAACGCGACGCGAGATGGCCGGCCAACTTGAGCCGCTGAGATTCTCCTGATGACAGTGTGTCCAGCGGCTGACCGAGGCGAAGATAGTCCAATCGTACGTCCATCAGTCGCTGGAGTTGTGCCTGGACTTTCCGTTCGCCGCGGAAGAACCGAAACGCCTCCCGGACCGTCATTTGCAACACCTCCGAAATGTTGCAACCTCGGTATCGCACTTCGAGGATACTCTCGCGAAACCGCCGTCCCTGACAAACCGGACAGGTGACTCGGGCCGCCGAGAGAAACTGCATGTCCACCGTCAGCATGCCTTCACCCTTGCACTCCTCGCAACGACCACCTTCGACGTTGAAACTGAAGTGCCCGGCCGTATAGTTGTGGATGCGGGCGTCCACGGTTTCGGCGAACACCCGGCGGATCTCACCGAACGCGCGCACGTAGGTCACCGGATTCGAACGGGCCACCTGCACGGGCGGGCGGTGGTCCACCCAGACCACGTCATCGATCTGCTCACTACCCTCCAGGTTCTCCAAGGGAAGCGGTTTGGGGCCGTCCTTTCCCAGCCGGCGGCACAGTTCGGCGTACAAGGTGTCGTGGACCAGAGAACTCTTCCCCGATCCGCTCACGCCGCTCACCACGCACAAGACTCCCAGTGGAAAGGCGACGTCGACCGATTGCAAATGATGGCCCCGAGCTCCCTGGACCCGAATCCAGCCCCGCGCCGAGCGGCGCGGGCCCTCGCCGTGACTGACCCGACGTCGTCCCGTCCAATAGGCCGCGGTCAGGCTGTGTTCGCATTTCCAAAGCTCATCCACCTCCCCGACAAATTGCAGCCGACCTCCTTCCACTCCGGCTCCCGGCCCGATTTCGATCACCCAATCGGCGGCCCGAATAATCGCCTCATTATGGTCGACGACCACCACCGTGCTGCCCCGATCTCGAATCGTCCGCAACGTCTCCACCAGTTGCCGGATATCGTGCTGATGCAGACCGGCCGTCGGTTCGTCGAGCACGTACAGCAGGTTGACCAGACTCGAACCGAGGGCTGCCGCGAAAGCGATCCGCTGCGCCTCACCTCGACTGAGCGACTGGATGCTGCGATCGAGACGGACATATCCGACTCCGATTTCGGTCAAGAATCTCAGTCTCTGACGCAACTGTGGCACGATGGACTCCGCAATCGGTTGTTGCCACGGAGCAAACGTCAACGCCTCGAGCCACTCGCTCACCTCGTCGACTCTCAAACTGCCGACCTCGGCGATGTTTTTTCCACCGAGTTGGACCGCCAGGCTCTCGGGACGAAGACGCGTACCACGGCACGCCGGACAGACCACTTCGTCCTTCCAGCGTTCCAGCTTCTTCTTGGCCGGCCCTCGAGCCGCAGACTCGCACTGCCGCAACTGCCCGATCAGTCCGGGAAAACCGACCGAGTCGTTTCCCCGACACACCACGCGGCGTTCCCGCTCCGACAATTGGCACCAGGGGACATGGACGCGAACGTCGAGCTCCTGCTGAAGCGGCAAGAAATCCGATAGCTGGAAAGGAAACGATTTGTCCTGCCACGGTGCGACGGCGCCTCCCAATATGGTTCGCGTGCGATCGGGAATGATACGCTCCCAGTCCCAGTCCGCCGTGACGCCGCTTCCTTCGCACTGGGGACATGCTCCCAGTGGGCTCCCGGGATGGAACAAGTTGGGTTCCGGCTGCGCCACCTGGCACTGGCAGTCCTCGCAGGACCAGTGCATGCTGAAACGGGACTCCCGCCACCATCGCCCGTCGATCCGGCGCACCACCCCATCGGTCTGGCTCTGAGAACATTCGACCAGCACGGCACACCGCCCGTCCCCGTAAGCGAACGCCGTCTCCAGAGACTCGCGCACCCGGTCGCTGGTCAAGCGGTCGCTTCGTAGACGATCCACGATCACCAGCCACGCTGCCGTATCGTTGGCACCGAGCTGCGGAGTGGATTTCCGGTCGGACAATTCCACGATCCGGTCGTCCACCACGATGCGCACAAACCCCTCTTCCCGCAAGCCGGCGACAACCGCTTCCAGTTCCTCGCCGCTGGGCGCGGCCAACGGAAACGCCAGCATCAGCCGCCGATCGGGGGCGAGTCGCATCAGGTAATGCGCCACCGTCTGAGGCGAATCCTGCTGCACCGTGCGGCGGCACGAGGGACAGATCACGATTCCCAGCCGAGCGAACAACAGATGGAGAAGGGGCGCGATGTCGGCCGTCGTTCCAACCGTGTTGCGCCGCGAAACGCCGTGCCGCGCGGAATGGACCGTGACGGCAGGGGGAATCCCTTCGATCAGGTCGACGTCGGGGCGATCGAACTTCTGCAGGTATTGCCGTGTTCGAGCCGGGAAGCTCTCGATGTAGCGTCGCTGCCCCTCGGCATAGAGCGTATCCCGAGCCAGACTCGACTTTCCCGCTCCACTCACGCCGCAGATCACCACCAGACGGTTGCGGGGAATGTCGAGATCGAGCGAACGAAGATTGTGAACGCGCACTCCCCGCAAACGAATGGGGTCGTCCGTGGGGGCGCACTGCGGTGCCATGTGTCGCAAGGTCGTCACACCGTTTCCGGAACGACGAATGGTGGGCGGTAAGGACGCGACAACAACTGGTTGGCCGCGTCGTCGCCCACGAAACGTTCCGTCTTGGCGTCGAACTGAAGCGGCTTTCCAACGGTACAGCTCATTTCCGCCAACAACCGGTCGGGCTGGTCGGTCATCATCCCGTAGGCTGCCTCCAGGTTCTCCATCAACATCTGGTAGGACTCGAGGACATACCGGTCGCCACTCAACATGGCCGGCCGCTTGTTCAACGGTGCACTCTCTCCGAGTCGGTAGGAGATGTTCCCCAAATGACAGAGACTCGAGGAATAATGGGCGACCTCGGCATCGCAGTTCACCGCCGACGGATCTTGCCGCCGTACGCACTCGATGAAACTGCCGAACGGCCCGCCCGGCGTCACCGTCGCGTCCCCTTCCACGGGAACGGGATCCCCACCGCTGTGAGGATAGAATTTGCCGCTCTTGATGACGCCTTCGGTCGTATAGAACTCGTTGGCGACTTTGCGAGGCGGCGTGGGAGGCTTCTTCCGTCCGACCAGTCCTCGAGTCTCAAACAGCAGAATCACATCCCCGAACCGCATCACCGTGAGCAACATATTGGGCGTTTGGCCATTGTCGGCTCCATCCGGCGTATACCGCCCTCCCATGCTCCACACCTGATCGGGCAACGTGGCCCCGTCGATGGCCCAACGAGCCACATCCATTTCATGCACACCCTGATTGCCGATGTCGCCATTGCCGAAGTCCCAGAACCAGTGCCAGTTGTAGGGATGAAGGTTGCCGTGAAACTTCTGCCGAGGCGCCGGTCCCAACCAGACGTTGAAATCGAACCCCGAAGGCGGAGCGGAAAACGGTTTGCGGCCGATCGACCAGCGGGGCTTGCAGCAATAGCCTTTCGATACCAGCAGCTTGCCGTACTTTCCCGACCGCACGGCGGCGATTTCCCGCGCTTGACGCCGGCTGCTGCGCTGCTGGGTCCCATGTTGCACCACCCGACCATATTTCTTGGCCGCCTTCACACACTGCCGCCCCTCGAACACATTGTGGCTGATCGGTTTTTCGACGTACACGTCTTTACCCGCCTGGCACGCCCACACGGTGATCAAGGAGTGCCAGTGATTGCAGGTGGCAACCGATACCACGTCGATGTTCTTGTCATCCAGTGCCGTGCGAATGTCGGGAACGCACTGGGGGGTCGATCCGCCACGCTGCGCGACTTGTTTGGATCGCGATTCGTACAGCCGCGTGTCGGGATCGACCAGACACGCCACCTCGACCCCCTCCATCGCCGCAAACTCGCGGATGTGATGCTGGCCCCGACCATTGATCCCGGCGACCGCCACTCGGATGCGGTCATTGGCGCCCAACACTTTGCCCGACGCCCGAGTCCCGGCGAGGATCCACAGCGAGCCACCAGCGGCCGCACCGGTTTGCAAGAAACGACGACGATTGTATCGGCGCATGTTGGGACTCCTTTGTCACGACAGAAGACCGCGCAACAGCGGACTCCGCCATCGGGAAGTGTGAGTTCCGGTCAACGGCGACCCGACCCTTACTCCTTGATTACAACAAACGGGAGTGCTCATGTAAAGTCAGGCAACCGGCCCGGTCAGATGAACAGCCGCTGTTCGGCCCAGCGAGGCCGGCCGGCACCGCCGGGACACCAGCGACGCGAATTGAGCAGAGGACGTAACTCACTCACCAAACGACTGACCGCTGCGGTACGATTGG
>JALSIV010000412.1 GCA_026989685.1 Pirellulaceae bacterium
CCGCCCACCTCACACCTCACCCCTCCCCCCTCACCCCTCACCCCTCACACCTCACCCCTCACCCCTCACACCTCACACCTCCCCCCTCCCGCCACCCGCCTTCCGCGACACCGCCTCGCCCTCGCCATCTGCTGCATCGGTGTCGCCGCCATGGCGACGGTCGCACCGGCTCAGCCTGCCGGCAAGCGGTCGCGGGTCGCCACCGGACTCTCGTCCGCGGTTGCTGTCGAGTGGGAACGGGACGGTCTCCGGGATGCTCTCATGGAACTGGCTCGTCAACAGGAGGTCGTCATTTTCTTGGACCGCCGCATCGATCCGGATCGGCACATCGAGTTTTCTCAGACCCGATCCATGACGCTCGGCCTGCTGTTGGGAAAGCTGGCCGAGTCACTCGACGCCGCCATCGTTCCCATCGGGGACGTCCTCTATATGGCTCCCGTCGAGTCGGCGGGACGACTGGCCGGGCGATTGGAGCGTCTCGAGCAATCTTGCTTGCGCGCCTGGCCGGAACTGCGAGGCCGCACGATGCGTCTGGAGTGGAATGAGGGAGCGCGCCCGCGCGAGTTGCTCCGTCAGGTCGCGCGGCAATTCGGACTCGTTGTCGACAACCTCGACGATCTGCCTCACGACGTCTGGCCGGCCTATCGACTTCCACCGCTGGGTCCACCACAACTGTTGACATTGTTGACAGCCGGGTTCGGCAAGACGGTCGAGCCGTCGCCCGACCGGCGTCTGGCGATCGAAGCACTGGATGGGGACGATCTCCAGCCGAAATGGTATTACCACCGGCCCCGCCAAGCGGTCTCGCTGAATGAGCTCGGGCGACGATTCCCCGGAGTCGAGTGGAAACGGGAAGGACGGTGGTTGGTGGCCGAAGGACCTCGAGGCGAGTTGCATGGTGTTCTTGGCTGGCTGGTGCAACGCGATGGGAACCGTGATGGCAGCGGCGAGTCGCTGGCTGCTCACCGCTATACGTTGACGGTCCGACAGCAACCACTGGGAGCCGTCCTCAAAACGCTGCAGACTCAAGGCTGGAAGCTGCGGCTCGATCCATCGGTCCGGCAGCAGCTCGCCAAGCGGATCAGTTTACAGGTCAAGCGGGCCACCATCGAAGAGTTGCTCAAGGCGGCTCTCAATCCCGTGGGGTTGCAGTTTCGCGTGCAAGGCGACACGATTGTGATCGGATCAGACGCGGACGGCTGAGCGAGCGGGCACCGCCGAGACAAACTGCGTCTGGAAATTGGCAGCCGCGTCTGGATGAGGTGATCATGTCCCAACAATTCGTGCTGGCGTTGGACCAGGGAACGACCTCGAGCCGCGCCATGGTGTTCGACCGAGAGGGCCGCGTGCGCGGAATGGCCCAGCGCGAGTTTCCCCAGTTGACTCCCCTGCCCGCTCACGTCGCTCACGATCCCGAGGCGATCTGGGAGTCGCAACTGTCCACCGCTCGCGAGGCATTGGCGGCGGCCGAGATCGACTCCAGCCAGGTGTGCGCCCTGGGAGTGACCAATCAGCGAGAAACCACCGTCGTTTGGGACCGCCAGACCGGTCGTCCCATCGATCACGCGATCGTCTGGCAAAGTCGCATTACCGAGCCGATCTGCGCGCGGCTGCGCGAGGAGGGGCGCGAATCGTCGATTCGAGCGAAAACCGGGTTGCCGGTCGACCCCTATTTTTCCGCTACCAAGATCCGGTATTTGCTCGACCAACATCCGGGAGCTCAACAGCGTGCCGAACGCGGCGACCTGCTGTTCGGCACCATCGACAGCTTTCTCATCTGGCGTTTGACGGGAGGAAAACGGCACATCACGGACGTGAGCAACGCCAGCCGGACGATGTTGGTCGATCTGGCAACATGCCAGTGGGATGACGAACTGCTGGCCATGCTGAACATCCCCCGCGCCATGTTGCCGGAGATTCGCTCTTCCAGCGAAATCTACGGGACCTGCTTGGATGAGCTGCTGGGGAGTCCGATTCCCATCGGTGGAGCGGCCGGTGATCAGCAGGCCGCCACCTTCGGCCAAGCCTGCTTTCAACCGGGAGAAGCCAAGAACACCTATGGGACGGGAGCGTTTCTCCTGGTCAATACGGGGCGAGAACCGGTTCCGTCGCGGCACCAATTGTTGACGACGATCGGATGGCGAATCGGCGACGAGACGACTTACTGTCTGGAGGGTGCGGTGTTCGTAGCGGGTGCCGTCGTGCAATGGCTCCGCGACGGCTTGGAGATTCTGGAGTCGTCCGAGCAGGTCGAGTCGCTGGCGAGGCAAGTGGAGGACAGTGGCGGCGTGACCTTCGTTCCCGCATTCACGGGCCTGGGAGCTCCCTATTGGGATCCCGCTGCACGCGGCTTGATGATCGGATTGGGACGCCATGTCACCCGCGCCCACGTGGCCCGAGCCGCCCTGGAGTCGATCGCCTGGCAGACCCGGGATATCGTGCGCTCGATGACGGCCGATGCGCCGACTTCGCTGTCTCGTTTGCGCGTCGATGGCGGCGCGGCGCGCAACAACCTGCTGTTGCAAATGCAAGCCGATTGCCTGGGCATCCCCGTCGACCGCCCGGCTCAGACCGAGACCACTGCACTGGGCGCCGCCTACCTGGCGGGACTGGCCGCCGGCTACTGGCCCAGTCTGGACGACATCCGGCATCACTGGACGTTGGATCGTGTCTTCGAGCCTCAGTGGTCCCAAGTCGAGCGCGAGCAGGCCGCCGGGCGGTGGCAACGAGCCGTGGAACGGGCCCGAAACTGGGACCAGTGACCGGGGTCGGCTCGACCACCACGGTAGCCGAATCGGCGGTTGTCTCCACGAGGAAAACGCAATGCCCGATTTCGCCCCATTGGCGATGCTCCAAGGCCGATCGGCTGACGGATTCGTGGCTGCCGTCGCAGCGACCCTCGGATGTGTCGTGCTGTGGTCGGCGTGGCGCCAGTCGGCATGGCTGTTCGAACTCCCCAAAACTCGGTGGCTGGAGGAACGGTGGGGGCGCGGCCCGACTCGCTGCCTGCTGGCGATCGTCGGGATGGCACTGATCGCGCTGGGTGGAGTGATCCTAAGCGGGTGGAGGATGCCCTGGTAGTGCAGTAGAATGAACGGTGGTGGTGGAGCGGGAATCGGCGACGACCATTTCGCGTAACGATCGCGCGGAATCGTGTTCCCCATGACGGGAGAGAATGCAGTGACGTTGGACGACCTTTTCCGGGAACTCGATGAGTTTCGCGAACCGATTCCGCTGGAGGTGTTGGGCGACTGGATGGAACGGACCGACTGTCCCATCTCATGTGTCGAGCCGTACATCCGGTTCCATCCTGACCATTACTTGCGAAACCTGATGCGCAGCGGTCCCGGTTACCAGGCGCTGGTACTGTGTTGGAAGGCGGGTCAGCGCAGCCCGATTCACGACCATTGGGGATCGTCATGCGCCGTGCGGGTTCTGCGGGGAACGGCGACCGAGACGATGTTCGAACGCACGCCCGAGGGGCACGTCTTCCCCGTTTCATCGCGGTTTCTCAGGGAAGGATCGACCACCCTATCGGCCAGCGACGACATTCACCAGGTTTCCAACCTGCAACCGGAGTCGCGCGAATTGATCACGTTGCACGTTTACTCGCCGGCTCTGCTGACGATGAATGTCTTTTCTTTGACCGATGAAACGATTTCGCAGTTCCACGATCCCATCAACATGGAGTTTGTCGGTGGCGCGGGAATCTGATACCGACCTTCGGCCCGACGGAGCGATGCTGGAAACGCAGGCAAGTGTCGAAGAGTCGACTGGGGCAGCGGACGGGGAAATCCCCGATGGCGGCGGGCTGCCTCGAGGCGGCGCGCGCGCGACACGTCCTCCCACCGACTACCGCCGTGGGCTGAGGCCGCCTCAATTCAGTGTGGCCTCGTTGATGGCGGTGATGACGCTGGTGGCCTTGGTGCTGGCACTTTCGGATGTGATCGGGGCCTACGGCACGTTCTGGCTGGTGGTGTTCCTCGTCGCCGTGCTGGCACACGTTGCCGGAAACTCGCTGGGTATCCAATTGCGCGAGCAGGGCAATCGGCCGCTGGGACGAGGCGAAGCCGTTTCATTTCGGCCTGCCCGCAGCGTCCGCTACGCGCCCCGAACTCGATTGAGTGACCGGTCGGCGGTCGGTTTCGGAGTCGTGGCGGCGACACTGACTGGCTCATTGATGGGTGCCATTGGCGGCGGGTATTGGTTGGTCCACACGCTGGCCGATCAATTCACGATTTCATCGTTGCTGGTTGCGTTGATCGCATTCGCCGTGTTGGGCGGAATCTGGTCGTTTCTCACCGTCGGTTTCGTCTCGGTGGCCGTCAAGGCATGGCGGCAGTCGAGTCGGCACCGCTAGATACTTGCTCCATTTCCGTAAGGATCCGAAATGACGGGCACAATCGTTCGCAGCAAGATCGTGGCGACGGTGGGACCGGCCTGCCGCGATAAGCTGAAGGAATTGGCCGAAGCCGGGGTAGACGTCTTCCGATTGAACACGGCTCATGGAAACACCGAGGAACACGAAGAGACGATCGCGCGGATCCGGCAGGTGGAGCGGCAACTGGCGCGACCGTTGGCCGTGCTGGTCGATCTGGCGGGCCCGAAAATCCGCCTGGGCCGATTGACGCGCGACCCGATGCCGGTCGAACCGGGCGTCAGGTTTCGATTGCTGCGAGAAGGCCCGGCGCGAACGCCCACCGATCTGACCTGCAGCTATTCCCAACTGTACCGGGACCTGAGAGAAGGGGACGTCGTGCTCTTCGCCGACGGGACCGTGCGGATGCGCGTGACAGCGCGGCACGCCGAATTCGTCGAACTGGTAGGCGAGTCGTGGGGAGAAATCCGTAGCAACCAGGGCATCAACTTGCCGGGCGTGTCGCTGCAACTGACAACGGTGACCGCCGCCGACCAGGAGTACGCGCGCTGGGCGGTCCGCGCGGGAGCCGACTTCGTCTCGCAGAGTTTCGTCCGCTCGGTGGACGACGTGCGCCAAATACGGGAGATCGTGGACGAGGCGTCGCGGGAATCGGGGCGAAACCCCGAGGGCTTTCCCGCAGTCGTCGCCAAGATCGAAAAACGGGAAGCCTTGCGGGAACTCGAGGCGATCGTGCAGGCTGCCGGTGCCGTCATGGTGGCTCGAGGCGACCTGGGAGTCGAAATCGACGTGGCCGAGACTCCAGTGGTGCAAAAGCGGATCTTGAGTGTCTGCCGGCAACGCGGTCGACCGGCCATCGTGGCCACCCAAATGCTCGACAGCATGCAGAACTCTCCTCGTCCCACGCGAGCCGAGGCGACGGACGTGGCGAACGCCGTGTTGGACGGTGCCGATGCCTGTATGCTTTCGGGAGAAACGGCCGTCGGCGCTTACCCGGTCGAGTCGGTGGAGGTCATGAACCGGATCCTCCGGCACACCGAATGTCTGTTGGCCGACGGCATTCGGCTGGCTCGAGGCGTCCAGAGCAGCTCCGCGGTGCACCGCGTCACATCGGCCATCATCGCCGGATGCGGAGTCGTCGCCGAGCACGCCGGTGCGTCGCTGATCGCCGTCATCACGCGGAGCGGCGCCACGGCACTCGCCCTCTCGCAACAACGCCTGGGCATTCCGGTCCTGGGTGGAAGCCCGCATGTCGAGACCGCCCGGAAGCTCTGTCTCTGCTGGGGAATCGATCCCCAGTGGATCACTCCGGACGTCGCCGGCGGGGACGCTCCCGAACTGCTGCTGGACCGTGCCCGCGAGCGAGGCTTGCTGAGTGCCGGTGATCGTGCGGTGATCGTCACCGGTCGCGGCATCGCCGGACGCACACACAATGAAATCGCCGTTTACGAGGAAACGGAAGGTTGACCGCTTGGGCTACTGGAAAGACAAAGCCGTGATCCTCACCGGTGCTTCGGCCGGGTTGGGACTGGAATTGGGCAAGGCGCTTCTGCGGCAGGGAGCCACCTTGGTGGCGGTCGCTCGCAATGCGCAGCGGTTGCGGGAGGCATACTGCGAATTCCCGGCGGCTCACTGCTTTCCCGCCGACGTAACCCGCGACGGCGACATGCAGCAGGTCGCGGCCGCGACGATCGAGAGGCTTCGGCGGATCGACGCGGTCATTGCCTGTGCGGGAAAATCGGATCGCGGACGAGTCGAGGATTTGACGGCCCAGAGGGCGGCTCAGTGGCTGGACCTCAATTTCTTGGGAGCGGTCCGGTCGGTTCAGCCGGCGCTCAAACATCTGCTGAAGTCGCGCGGCCACGTGGTGCTGATCGGATCGCTGGCTTCGAAGACGGCGAGCCCGTATCTGGGAGCCTACCCCGCCAGCAAGTTTCCGTTGGCCGCCTATGCCCAGCAACTCCGATTGGAACTCGGCGGTCGGGGATTGCACACGCTGTTGGTTTGTCCGGGACCGTTGGCTCGAGCCGACGCCGGGGCCCGATACGATCGGCAGGCAAGCGATTTGCCGCCCGAGGCTCGCCGTCCCGGTGGAGGCGCCCGGCTATCCGGCATTGATCCGGAATGGCTGGCTACAGCCGTACTGCGAGCCTGCCGGAAACGGCGAGCCGAACTGGTGGTTCCGGCAAAGGCACGGCTACTGTTCGTGCTGCAACAAGTGCGGGCGACATGGGGCGACTGGTTGGTCAAGCAAATGACTACCAATCCGCACCATCCCGCGACCGGAGGTCTCCCCAAGACCTGACAACCGGCCACACCCGCCTGGAATCTTGCTTTGCAACATCTACGCGCCGTGCGCGATCCTGCGCCGGCTTTCGGTTGTCACCTCACCACCACACCTACAGCCTCCGGTCTCCAGCCTCCAGCCTCCGGCCTTGCGGGCCCATCCCGCGTTACGGAGTCTTCAACTCGATCCGTCCCAAATCGACCGGCTTGCCTTCCACCACCTTGAATTTGACCGTCGACTTCTCGGCGTCGGCGTAGCGGCCCTTGAGTTTATCCGGGCCGCCGTACTGCATGGAGAGGTAGTTCATCTGGCCCCACTCGAAGGTCAGCACGTATTCGCCGGCAGGCAGCCCGTCCCCGGTGGTCTTGGTGGAGATGGCGAACGAGCCGTCTTCTTCGGTGAAAGCCTGCCCGATGCCTTCCATTTGCGACGCGTTCTCCTTGAGCGGGTGGCAGCGCACGGCCACCATCTTCTGGGGCTTGCCGTCGATCACCACGACCCCCTTGACGGGGGTCAGGACCGGTCCGTCATCTTTCTTGCCGCAACCGGTCAGCAAGCTTGCCGCCGCGAGAGCCAAGACCGCCGTCCCCCAAACACCCCCGAATTGCCGGTCTTTCCCGAGCTGCCAGACATTCATCAGCCTATCATCCTCACGAAGCAATCGTCCCCATTCGTCCCCTGCCGGCCCCGCCGGCGGCGCTGGCCGGAGGCGTCCTTTATTCGTCCCAGTCGATACGATCTCCCTTGACGCGGGTAATGGCGGCGGCGAACGAATGCGGAGACATGCTCTCGGACATGTCTCTCACGGAGCCGTCGCACATCAAGAACACGCAACGTCCCGGGTGGAAGCTGAAGAAACCGAGTCCCCGAAGGTTGGTGCAGTTCATGGCGCAAGGTCCGCCGTCGGGACCGGGACTTCCGTCTTGCAGGGAACCGGAAAGCCAATGTTCACCATTGAGAAAGTCACCCCATCCGGCACCGTTGAGCCCATGGAAGATTCCCCCGAGGTAGGTTCTGGGGATCCGCTCCTTGTAACGGTAGATATCCGGCGCCCCGGCCCGCTCGCCGATCAGGATGGTGTTCGAGGTTCCGTCCTTGATGTCGGAGATACGGTTTTTGGGAAGCGGTTGCTCGAAGAAGACATACGGCTGAAGGGCGCCATGCCGCGCGCCCCCCGGATTGCCGCGGTAGGCGATGCGAGCATAAATGCCACGAACGCCCGTGGAGACGCAGTAGTCGGTAACCGCGCCCTGCCAGGTCATATCCAAAGGCGGCAGCCCCGGACCGCCGGCATTGGCAGGGACACGCCCGGCGTAGTGGTAGTCGTCGGTGCCTCGAGGAGTCGAGGGACAGAGGAAGACATTGAGCTGCTTATCGATCAGTTCGAGGTTCCGGTTGACGACCACAGGATTGAACCCCAACTGCGGAGCCTCCCGGACCGAAGGAACCTCGCTGGAGTACAGCATGTAAATGTCCCCGTATTCCAGTTCGTGCAGGATGCGAGTCGACCAGTTCTGGACGTTCAGGTTTCGATCCAGCATCCAGGCGTAGGGAAACGACTTGAACTTGTCATGGTAGTTCTGGAAGGCCAATCCCACTTGCTTTAGGTTATTGTGACACGAGATCTTGCGCACGGCTTCGCGAGCCATTTGCACGGCAGGCAGCAGCAGACCGACCAGAATACCGATGATCGCGATGACGACCAGAAGTTCGACCAGCGTGAAAGCTCGCCGACGACGCACGTGAACGGCCATGAGGACCTCCGATCCGTTAGTGCAAATGGGCGGCAGCTCGGTGCGAGAGCGGCCGGCCCGACTACAAGGGAAAAGACCCACCTCACAAGGACCCATCTGACAAGCCGACTGCGGTGCCTCGGAGGTCATCGCCTCCGAAACCTCCGCGATGTCGGCGGAACACTGGAATGAGAGCGGCATTGCCTGTCCTCGAGCCACTCCATCCACTGTTCTAATAGTGTAAACATCCAGAACGAAACTGCAAGTGACCAGGCTTTTCAAGTGGCCGAATCAACCCATGCAGGGGGATTCGATTGCGTGGTTCCCTAGGTCCGATAACACCGCCCCGTGCCGCGAGCGACCTGCTCAAAGAGGGAAACTTGGCCGAACGATTCGGGGATTCGGGGATTCCGGGATTCGGGTATTCGGGTTCAAAAAAACGCCAGCAGTACGGACCCATGTTGAAAGCAACACGTCCGAAGTCGGGAACTTGAGCGGCGGTTTCGGGTATTCGGGTTCAAAAAACGCCAGCAGTACGAACCCATGTTGCAAGCAACACGTCCGAAGCCGGGAACTTGAGCGGCGGTTTCGGGTATTCGGGTTCAAAAAACGCCGGCAG
>JALSIV010000413.1 GCA_026989685.1 Pirellulaceae bacterium
GTGGTGGATTTCAGGTTTTCAGCCTGGCCGAGCAGGTGCGGGTGAGTGAACAGGGGGTCGTGTTTCGCTCCCACATCGACGGTTCGCGGGTCGAATTGAGCCCCGAGCGGGCGATGGAGATTCAGGCGGCGCTGGGGAGCGATATTGCCATGGTGCTCGACCACGTGGTGGCGCTCCCGGCCGGCGATGACAAAGTCGCCGATGCCTGCCGGCGTTCGGTGCGCTGGGCGGCTCGCTGCCGCGACATCCCCGCCCCTTCCCACCAGGTCCGCTTCGCCATTGTGCAGGGTGGGTTGGACATCGAGATGCGGCTGTGGTGTTCGGAGCGGCTGGTGGAACTCGATTTCCCCGGATATGCGATTGGCGGCTTGAGTGTGGGGGAGACGCCGGAAGAGATGTACCGGGTGCTGCGCGAGACGACGGAAGCGCTTCCCGCCGAGCGGCCTCGTTACCTGATGGGGGTGGGGCGTCCCCAGGATTTGCTGGAGGCGATCCGGTACGGAATCGACATGTTCGACTGCGTGATGCCGACTCGCAACGGCCGAAACGCGCTGGCTTTTACGGACACCGGCCCGATCAAACTCCGCAACGCCCGTTATGCCGAGGACGCTCGGCCGCTGGACCCCACCTGCCCGTCGCCGGCCAGTCCCTTTAGTCGGGCGTTCTTGCGGCATCTGTTCCAGGCTCGCGAGATGCTGGGGCCCATTCTGGTTTCCGCTCACAATGTGGCCTATTACCAAAAGTTGATGCGTGAGGCGCGGGCGGCCATCGAAGCGGGGAGATTCGCAGAGTACCGCGAGGAGAAGCTGCGGGGGTGGCGGCGTCGGTAGGGAGTGGGAGCCGTCAGCCGGCTCATTCACCCTTGTCCAGAAGCGTCCGGCCCCCTAAACTCGGCCTGCATCAAGGGAAACCGAAAACGTCGGAATTCCCAGGCTTTACAGTCCGTCGTCGAGGCGGCTGGCGTGTCGTCCGGTGCCTCTGAAGCGCTCTGGCGCGGTGCGGACCGTTTTTTTACTTCAGGGAAGTGGCAGGCGTCGAGTTCAAGACGCAGGGGCGGTGCGCCGGCAGTCTCGACCGTCTGGGGAGCAAGGGGACTTGGGAACATTAGGAAACGTCATGATCGTCGGTGAATCGGCCATGGGTTTGCTGGCTCAAGCGGCTCAGCAGGCTCAAGGCCAAGGCGGCATAATGGAGGCTTTGTTTCAAGGTCCCTTCAGCATCATCTTCTTGTTTGCCTTCCTGGGCATCATGTTTTTGGTGCTGGTGGTGCAGCCGGAACGCAAACGGCAGGCCGAACACCGGAAGATGTTGGACTCGATCAAACCCAACGACCGCATCGTCACCGTCGGTGGAATCTACGCTACCGTGGTACAAGTGCCCAAGGATGGCAACGAGCTATTGGTGCGAATTGACGAGAATCACAACGTGAGAATGCGGATCACTCGATCGGCCGTATCGAAAGTGATTCAACCGGAAGACAAAAAGGGCAAGAACAAGGAATCGTCGTAACCAGTCGGCATGACAATCACGTGCTTGCCATAACGAGAATCAGGATGAAGGAAACTCAATCGATGACAGGGTGGCCCATGATCGACAGTAGAGGGCTCGGCGGTTCGGCTTGGCGGACTTTGGCCGTGGCCGCGTCCGCTTTGGCCTTGGTTTTCATCTCGGTCGCGGCGGCTCAAACGGGATCCGATGCACCGAAAAAATCGGACACGCCCGAAAAGGCGGCTCGTGCGTCGACGGCCGAGCCGCCAAGCGGCGATCAGGAGACCAAGTCGGAAGGCGGGAAAGCCGAGACCGGCAAGCAAGACGGCAAGACCGACGGTGCCACACCGGTTCCATCGAAATCGCCTTCGCCGTCGACCGATGCTTCGGCCGGCGCGGAGGACCAGGGATTCATGGGAACGGCCAAGCGGGTCGGCATGTTCCTACTCATCCTGGCGGTCACTCTCATTCTCCCCTTCTGGCTGGGCGGTTGGATTGCCACACGACTGCGCGCCAAGGAATATGGCTGGCGGATCGGTGTTGCCTTCGCCAGTATTGCCTGCGCTGTGTTGATCTTGGTGCGGGCCTGGGATCCCCAGCAGAATCGGCTCAATCTGCCATTGGGAGTCGATCTCAAGGGGGGCGTGATCCTGGTTTACGAAATCACCGGGACCGCTGCGGACGAAACTTCCGACGCGAATTCCACGGCTGGCGAGTCCGACAGCGACGGCAACGATGGCGAGTCTTCTCAGAAGGCGGCGGCACAGACCGGTAACGACCGGATCGAAATGGGGGCGTTGTGCCAGGCGATCAAGAAACGCATCGACCCGGCTGGAACGCTGGAAATCGTGGTGCGTCCCTATGGTGCCGATCATGTGGAAGTGATCATCCCCAAGGTCGATCCCATCGAAGTCGACCATATCAAGCGGATGATCAGCACGGCGGGTGTGCTGGAGTTTCGCATTGTTGCCAACCCCAACGATCACGCATCGATCATGACGGCCGCGCGCGCCCAGGCCACAGCCGGCAACAAGGCTGTACGGACCCGACGCAAGGTGCTCGGTGCCGACGGCACCGAGTTGGCTTTCTGGGCCGACATCGGTCGCGAGGAAGAAGTGATCAACGGGGTACGTCCGTTCAAGGTCGACGTCTTTCCCGGCCGAGAATTGCTGCGGGTTTCGAAGAGGGCGCAGGATTGCCGTTTCCAGGTCGGAGATATCCTCGATCTTCCCGGCAGCCAGTTCGAAAACATGGCCCAATTCGCGCTGGCGTTGGAGCGCATGGGTGTTCGCGACATCCAAGTGCTGATGTATCACGACGAGTACAACGTGACCGGCAAGCATTTGGGTGTCATCAAGCCCGACAACGACGAGCGCGGTCAGTTGTGCGTCAGTTTTACGCTCAAGGGAGAAGGCCCCCGCCTATTCGGCATGCTGACGGGGCAGAATATTCCCGATCCCAACACCGGAGTGACCCGTCGCTTGGGGATCCTGCTCGACGGGACCCTGCTATCGGCTCCCGTGATCCAATCCCGCATCAGCTACAACGGTCAGATCACCGGCAAGTTCACCGAGAAGGAGATCGAGAGCCTGGTGGGGATTCTTCGATCGGGACGTTTGCCGGCCGTGCTGAGTCCCACGCCGATCAGCGAAAACAACATCGGCTCCGAGCTGGGAGAAGAGACGATCCGCAAAGGGAAGACGTCGATCGCCGCCGCGCTGGGAGCCGTGTTGGTCTTCATCCTCATCTACTACGGTCGATTCGCCGGGCCCGTGGCCTGCATCGCACTGTTGCTCAACCTGTTGTTCATTCTGGCGTTGATGGTGCAGCTCAGCGCACCGCTCACACTCCCCGGCCTGGCGGGACTGGTGTTGACCGTGGGTATGTCGGTCGATGCCAACGTGCTGATCTACGAGCGAATTCGTGAGGAGTTGCGGCGGGGAGCCGCTTTGCGGATGGCCATTCGCAACGGATTTTTGCAGGCGACGCGGACCATTGTCGATGCCAACTTGACGACGCTGATCACCGCCGTGGTGCTGTACGTGATCGGCAGCGACCAGGTGCGGGGATTCGCGGTGACGTTGATCTTCGGCATTCTCATGAGTATGTACACGGCGATCTTCATTTCGCGGATCGTGTTCGAGTTGTCGGAACGGCGTCGCGTGCTGAAGAAGCTGAAGATGCTTCAACTGCTTTCCAAGACCAGTTTCGACTTCATCAGCAAGCGGGGCATTGCGATCGTCTTTTCCGGCACGTTGATTCTGATCGGTCTCGGTGCCACGTTCAGTCGCGGACGCGGCCTGTTCGACATCGACTTCAACGGTGGAACCTCGGTGGTGTTCGTGCTGCGCGAGCCTACGGGAGCGGATGTGGTGCGCGACAAGCTGCGGCAGGAATTCGCCAACGACAAAGAGGCCGTGCAGTTCACCGTCAATGAGATGACTCAAGAAGGACATGCCGCTCGGACACTCTACCGCGTCACCAGTTCCCTGACCAGCGAAGACGAACTCATCAAGCGAATCACCAGCGCCTTGAGGAACGCCGATGGTTCTTCGGCCCTGGAGTCGTACAAGATGAGCGTGACGGAGGTGAAACCACTGGGCGAGTCGGGGACTCGAGCCGTGTTGGAGTTCCGTCAGCCGATGCGGGGCGAGGTGCTGGTCGAACTGATCGGGGACGCGGCCAAAGAGGTCAACGTCGACATGGGCGATGCCACGTTGGCCGGATTGGCGGACGACGGCAGTGTCGTCGACGTCGACACTTCCGATCAGCGCCCGTTTACCAAGTGGCAGGCCGACTTCCCCGGCGGCACCGACCTGGTCAACAAGATACTGGCGCGATTGGAACAGAAGATCAACGAACGACCGGTGATTCTGCAGGTGAGCGTGATCGGTGGAAAGGTGGCGGAGAACGCCAAGTCGGATGCCATGTGGGCGATGGCGGCCAGCCTGCTGGGGATCATTGCCTATATCTGGTTCCGATTCCAGCGAGTCCAGTACGGTCTGGCTGCCGTGGTGGCGCTGGTGCACGACGTTCTCATCACACTGGGGGCGATCGCCGTCAGCCGCTGGCTGGCGCCGGCCCTGGGTATCCTGCAGATCGAGGAATTCAAAATCAGCCTCCCGGTGGTGGCTGCGTTCTTGACGATCGTCGGTTATTCGCTCAACGACACCATCGTCGTGTTCGACCGGATTCGCGAAGTCCGCGGCAAGAGCCCCCAACTGACCGCCGCCATGATCAACACCAGCATCAACCAGACCTTGAGCCGTACCGTGCTCACATCCCTCACGACGTTGCTGGTGGTGGGCATCCTGTATTTCTTCGGCGGGGACGGCATCCATGCCTTCGCGTTCGCATTGGTGGTCGGTGTGATTGTCGGAACGTATAGCTCGATCTTTGTTGCCTCACCGGCGCTGCTGTGGATGTTGCAGCTCACGCAGGGCGGCCAAAGCGGCGGTGGGGGAGCGAGAACCAACACGGCAGCCGCTTTGTAGAGTAAGAGCCTGTAACAAAACCCGCCGCGCCGCTTCCCGGCCTCGGGCGTGTTGCTCGCGGCCTGGTGTTTTGTGACAGCCTCTAAGGCGTGAAGGGAGGCGGTTGTCGTCCCCAGAGTACTCCGGTTCCATCTTCACCCCGTTGTGCACGTTTCACTTTCCATTTTTCACTTTTCATTGTCCGTTCCAGGCGACCGGAACCAACTCGGTCGGATCGCAACGCTGCGTCTGGTTCGGCTGAGGCTGCGCGGAGGCCCGGGGCGTCGCCGGAATGCGAAGCCGCACGCCGATCGGCAGCAGGTCCGGAGACTTCAGCACATCGCGGTTCTGCGCAAATAGGAACCCGGCATAATCGGGAGAGCCGTAGAAACGTTGCGACAGCAGCGCCAGCGTGTCTCCGTCGCGAAGCGTGTGGAAGTGAACTCGATTCTCTTGCGGTACAGACGCCGCAGCACCTGTCTGGGCGGGGTTTCCGCGAGGTTGCACCTGGCCGGCCACTGGTGGCAAAGTGGAGGCGCGACGAGGGGCCCAGCGGAGTGACGAACCGACCGCGTCGGTGAAGGTGGCGGCCATGCGAGGCGGCGCTGCCTGCCGCGACACAGCGCGGCGGGCCACTTGCGGGCTTCCCAACGAGACATGGCCGCCTGTCGGCTGTGACGCTGCCGTCGGTGCCGCGCCGTCTCTTCCCGCCGTGCGTGGGCCATGCTGCAGTACCGACAACTCTCGCTGCGGCAGCACCGCCGTGGTGTCGTCGGTAGGCGAGGCCGAGTGATAGAACGGCGCCGCGGCAGCAACACCCAGCGCCATGACGCCGCCTGCGGCCAGATATCTTCGGAATCCCATTGCGTGTCGTTCTCAGAGAAAGCCGTGAGAGACGACACTCCATTGTCTCGGAAATCGCGGAAAGTCCAGTTTCCGTCGCCATCGTCATTCAAGTCTTACCGCCGGGCGGCCGATGGCAAGCGGCCGACGCTCAACATCGGCCAATGCGAGTCGACTCGCGGTCTGCATCCGCGGATCCGCGAAGTAGAGTCGGCAGCGCAAGATGACTGGAGGAGGTAAGCTGTGGCGGTTCCGAAGAATGATCCGCTAGCCGCCCCGCTTTTTGAACTGGCGAGCCTGCCACGGCAATTGCGGCGCCTTCTTGAAGATGTGCGCCGTGATGAACCGCGTCATGTGGTTCCCCACGTCGCGTCCCAGCGGGCTGGACAACAGCCGGGCCCCCTCGAGTTTCGTGTCGAATTCGACGAGTACGATGCGAGGCGGCGTGCGGCCTTCCTTGGCGCGGTGCAGCGAGCGGTAGATCTTGGCCGCGTCTTTGTGGTTGGGCGAATCCTTGCCGCTCAAGATCTGCACGGCGATCGTGCTCCGTAGAGCCGGGTGCTTCATCGCCGTGCGCGCCGATGCCCCTCGGCGAGTCAACTGCGGGGACAACAGAATCAATGCCTTCACGTCGTGCCCCTGTTTGCGAGTGCGCAACACCGGCGCACTCCAATCGAAGGCAGCCCAATTGAGAGCGATCGCCGACCCGAATCCGACTCCGATGACCGTCAACATCTCGATGTTGACTTCCTTATCGTTATTCTTTTCCAGCAGAAAACGCTTGGTCGCCTGGATGTCCAAGAACGCCTTCATGATGTCCGCCGGTTTCATCTTTTCATGGTCGATCGTCTTCTCGACGCCGCCGAACAACTGCCGGTTGCTCTGGCCATGACCCCGTAAATCGGGGACGATCACGGCGATACGCTTGGTCTGCTGCAGGAATCGGGCGAGCGGATAGAGTTCACTCGAGCGGCTGCCCCAGTCGTGGATCAGAATGACCGGCGCCACGCTCTTTCCAGCGTCCGGGTCGGGCTCGCCCGAGGGACCCGTCTCCAGGAGTGCCGGGAAATAAACGGCGGAGAGGAGCACGCCGTCATCGGTGTTGAAGGAAACACGGGTGCTGGGGGCCTTCGATCCCCGTTTGCGGCCGGATTTGCGGGCCTGCCCCGAAGCGGGAGCCACCGACGTCAGCCCGAACGCGACCGCCATCAGCAAGGGGATCCACGGGCTCGCCGTCGTTCGCCACACCGTACGATTCGCCATTTCCGCCAGCCTCCCTCGAAAACCACTTCGAAAACTCACGCGCAATGCCCACGATTCTCATGGTAGACGGAGCCGTTTGCACCGTCAACGAAAGTCTCTTTTCCGCAAAAGCGGCGATGTTCCTTGCCAGCGTATGCAAAATCGGGGACAATGAGGCCGGTGGAACAGATGGGGCCGTGCAGCATCGGGGACGACGGCGAGGAAGGATTGCGGGAAATGACCCTGGCGCAACACCCAACATCTCACACAACCGTTGTGTCCCAATCCCCACCGGCAGCCGGCGATCACGGCCGCTTTCTCCAGGATCCCCTGGTCGTCGACGGGGCCGACGACGCCTCGTCGCCGCAACTCGTGCGAGGCACGCTGGCATTCCTGGCCAGTTTTTGTGGGCATCTGGTGCTGCTGCTCGTCCTGGCCCTGATTCCACTGGTGCAGCGCGGCCATGTATCGACCGTGTTGATCGAGACCATGCTCGAGCCGGAACCGGAGGTGACCGAGTCGTTTGCGGTGAGCGAAACCGTCGAGGAGTTCGTGGGAGCGCTCAGCTCGTCGGACGAAGAGGAGGCGTTGGCACTGGCCGCCGAGATTTCTCCCGTGAGTGTCGTCCCCAGTCAGCTCGAGATCGATCCGGTGGTCGATGCACGGATTGAGATTCGAACCGAGATGGTGACACCGTCGAGTCCTCACTTTCATGAGTCGATCCGCGTACGAGGGGGATCGGGACACGGTGTGACCGGTGTGGCGGGAGCCATGGACCGCATCACGCAGGAGATCCTGCTTTCGCTGGAAGAGCGTCCCACGATCGTGGTCTGGATTTTCGACCAATCGGCCAGCCTCTATCGCCAAAGGAGATGGTTGCAACAGCGAGTCGAGCGGATCTACCAGGAGTTGGGCGTCGCGCGGCAATCCGGTCATGAGGCATTTCGCGACCGGGATGAGCAGCCGTTGCTCACATCGGTGATGGCGTTCGGCAAGGAGGTCGAATTCAAAGTCAATCTGACGGCCGACGTGGCTCGTATCAAACGAGCGATCGCCTCCATCGAAATGGACCCCTCCGGCGTCGAGCTGGTATTTACGGCGATCCACCGAGCGGCCGACCGGTATCGGAGGTATCGTTTTCGAGTCGACGGTGGAGAGCCCCGGCGCAATGTGATGCTGGTCGTCTTTACCGACGAAGCGGGAAACGACCAGGACGGTCTGGAGCAGACCGTGTCGCTTTGCCGCAAGTACGCCATGCCGGTCTACGTCGTGGGCGCTCCGGCTCCGTTCGGCCGGCGGCGCACCGTGATGAAATGGGTCGACCCGGACCCGCAGTATAGCCAGCGGCCCCAGTGGGTCGAGATCGAGCAGGGGCCGGAATCGTTGCGCCCCGAGCGGCTGAAACTCTACTTTTCCGGCAGCGATCGCAGCGACCCGGTGATCGATTCGGGTTTCGGGCCGTTTTCACTGACACGGTTGTGCGTCGAAACGGGCGGCATCTTTTTTACGGCTCATCCCAATCGACGACTCGGCCGCAAGGTGACTCGGAGGGAGACCGAAGCACTCACCGCCCACATCGAGAAGTTCTTCGATCCGAAGCTGATGAAACGGTACCAGCCCGACTACGTTCCTGCTTCGGTGTACATCGCTCGGCTCCGGCAGAACCGGGCTCGAGCCGCTCTGGTCAAAGCGTCCCAACTGTCGTGGATCGCTCCGCTCGAGTCGCCTCGCGTGAGGTTCATCAAACGAGATGAACCCAGTTTCGCTCGCGACATCACCGAAGCGCAGAAAGGGCCGGCCAAGCTGGAGCCTCAGGTGGAAGCCATCTACTCGATTCTCAAGCAGGGCGAACCGGACCGAGCCAAAGAGGAGTCGCCTCGATGGCAGGCCGGCTTCGACCTGGCCATGGGCCGTGCGCTGGCCGTTCTGGTGCGGACCCAGTCGTATAACGCCATGCTGGCCAAGGCC
>JALSIV010000414.1 GCA_026989685.1 Pirellulaceae bacterium
CAGCGGCTGCCGTCCTCCGAGACGTTGTGCGTGAATGCGGCGCTCGTGCCTTCGCGGGGAGCCGCGCGGCTGGTGGCCGAGTGGCTCGAACGCCCGGGGCCGGGAATGCTGATGCGTGAGGGCAGGATCGTGCTGGCCCGCCTCCACGGCGAGCAGTTTGAACGACTGCCTTGGCCCACCGAGCCGGCCGAGTGGTACGCAGCGCTGCAGAATCTGGAGTTGCCGGTTCAGCAGGCGGAGGAGAATACGGTGGACTGGGGGTTGTTCGGTTATCCGCACGATGTGATTCAGTGGAACATGCGGATCATCGGGGAGAATCTGGAGGCGCGGATCGCATCGGGCGGGTATGAGCAGGTGCGGGATGGGGTTTTCTTGGCGCACGGCGCCGCCCTTTCGGCCGAGGTCGTGACCGACACGAGCGACGGGCCGATACTATTGGATGAGGGCGCGACGGTGGGGCCCTTTTCATTGCTCAGTGGCCCGGTTTATATCGGGGCGCGATCACGCATCCTCGAGCACGCGGCGATCAAGGACGCGGTATCGATCGGGCATACGGCCAAGATCGGCGGCGAAGTGGAGGCGGCGGTGGTGGAGCCGTATACCAACAAGCAGCACCACGGGTTTCTCGGTCATGCGTATCTGGGCAGTTGGATCAACCTGGGAGCGGGTACTTGCAACAGCGACTTGAAGAACACGTATGGGACCGTGAACATGGAGTATGGCCGGCGCAAGGTGGGAACCGGCATGCAGTTCTTGGGCTGCGTGATGGGGGACTATGCCAAGTCGGCCATCAACACGGGTATTTTTACGGGGAAGGTGATCGGCGTCTGCAGCATGGTGTACGGTTTCGTGACGACGAATGTGCCGAGTTTCATCAACCATGCGCGGCTATTCGGCCAGATTGCCGAGTTGCCTCCGGAGGTGATGATCGCCACGCAGCGGCGGATGTTCGCTCGGCGGAAGGTCGAGCAGCGGGCCTGCGATGAGCAACTGATTCGAGACATGTATGACTTGACGCGGCATGAGCGGGCACTGCCGGACGAGCCGCTGGCGTTTTAGAGCCTGTAACAAGACCCACCACGCCGCTTTCCGGCCTCGGGCGTGTTGCTTGCGACATGGAGCTTTGTGACAGCCTTTTAGGAACAGAGAATCGATATGCCATTGAAAGACTTGTATGGGGCGGCGAACCGCCCGGTGATTTCGTTCGAGTTGTTTCCACCCAAGACTCCGGCCGGCGAAAAGGCGTTGTGGGGGCACGTCGAGCGGTTGATGGAATTCGAGCCGGCGTATTTGACTTGCACGTACGGTGCCGGCGGTTCGACTCAACAGCGGACGTTGGACATCGTCGGCCGCTTCAAAAAGGAGTGGCGGATTCCGGTGGCGTCGCATCTGACCTGCGTCGGGTCGACTCGCGATCAGCTCCGCTCGTTCTTATCGGAAGCGTCGCGGCGGGAGATCGACTACATCGTGGCGTTGCGGGGCGATCCGCCTCGAGGAGATGACGAGTTTCGGCCGGTTCCCGGCGGGCTGGCTCATGCCAACGAATTGGTGGCGTTGATTCGCCGCGAGTTTCCGTCGTTCGGTATCGCCGTGGCCGGTTATCCGGAGAAGCATGTCGAGGCGCCATCGCTGGAAGTGGACATCGAGCACTTGCGGCGCAAGGTCGACGAGGGGGCCGACATTGTGTTGACTCAGTTGTTTTACGACAACGTCGACTTCTTTCGGTTTGTCGAACGTTGTCGGGCAGCCGGGATTGTGGTGCCGATCGTGCCGGGAATACTGCCGATCACCAGTTTTGCTCAGATCGAGCGGATTACATCGTTGTGTGGCGCCCGGCTACCCGACCGCCTCGTACGGAAGTTTGAAGCGGCGAGGGACTCGGCCGAGGAGCAGCGCATTGGGGTGGAGCATGCGACGGAGCAGGTGCGGGGGCTGCTGGAAGCGGGAGTGCCCGGCATCCACTTCTATGTGTTGAACAAATCGGGAGCCACATCGGACGTGTTGCGAGCGGTGGGGACGAGCGGGTATTCGGAATCGCGCGGCGGATGAGCTACGATTGGAAGGAATAACAACGGGCCATGCGACTCGGCGGGGCAGGGGAGTAAAATAATGGAATTTGGCGGCTGGTCGGCGTTTTTTTCTGGCGTGGCATTCACGGCGCTGTTGGTCGTCGCCGGGTTGGGGATCGGTCTGTTCGTGGGCCGGCGTCGCGGCCGGATGGACGTGAAAGAGGCTGTGGATTTGCGAGGAGTGGCTGCCGTAATGGATGGTTTGGCCGACTGGACGACCGACATCATGGAAGACGTGACTCACTACAACGAGTTGGTCGACCGCGCGTCACGCTGGCTTGCCGAAGGAAAAGGCCAGGGGGATGAACGGTTGTCGCAGGTGATTGAGGTGTTGACGAAGATCGCTCGAACCAACGAGCAACTCAAGCAGCGGCTGGCTGACGCCGAGAATCGCCTGCACACTCAGACCGCCGAGCTGCAGGTATTCATGTCGGAGGCCCGGACCGACCCGCTCACGGGATTGTCCAATCGCCGGGGCTTCAACGACGAATTGGCTCGCAGAGAGTCCGAGTGGCTCCGTCACCAGATTCCCTATTCGGTGGTGATGCTGGATGTGGACCATTTCAAGCAGGTCAACGATCGGTACGGCCATGCGACGGGCGACGAGTTGCTGGTAGCCGTAGGAACGCAACTGAAGGAGATCTTGCGGCTATCCGACTATGTGGCTCGCATCGGCGGCGAGGAATTCGCTGTGTTGCTGGCGTTCGCCGAAATCGACACGGCGATCCAGACGGCCGAGCGAATTCGGCGTTCGATGACCGGCGTGGCGATCGCGGCGGCAGGTCGGACGATCACGGTGACGTTGAGTGCGGGTGTGGCACAGGCTCTGCCGGACGAGCCGGCGAAGCAGTTGCTGGCGCGGGCCGACGAGGCGCTCTATGCGGCCAAGGGGGCGGGACGCGACTGCGTGTGGTGGCACGACGGTACGAGGGTTCATCCTGCCGGTGATGCGCGCCTCGCGCCGACGGGATCATCGGTCCGGCCGGAATCAGATGACGCTTTTGTTTCGGCGTGCAAGGAGTTGCGGCGCCAGTTGCTGGAGCTCGCTGGGACGGCGTCGGGTGCCGCCGAGGACTCGTCGAAAACCGAACGTAGGGGCGGTAGCTGATCGCGGCTCTCTTCTGTAGGCTTGCGTTGGGCGGCGCTTGGGGCACGCACACTACGGTGTCTCGCGCTGTCAACGAGGAAGTCTGCTGCCTTCCGGGACGCGGCAGCCTGGATAGTTGTTTTGTCGAGCTGGAAACAGGACCGCCGCAGAGGGGGCTGAGCCTCGTTCCGGACACGCGACGGCCGGTCTCGGTTCCAGTCTGTTTTCCGTTTTCCAGCCAGCATGTCGTCAGCTACCACTGCGCCGGCCGCCACTCGTGCCGCCGGTACCCATCCCCCCTGTTACGTTTTCGACTCCGGCACCGAGTTGGCGCGCTATGTGGCTCGCACGGTTACCGGCGTCATCCAGGAGCGGAACGCGCTGGGCCAGGTGGCCGTGCTGGGGCTGCCCACCGGCTCGACACCGGTCGGCGTTTATCGCGAACTCATCCGGATGCACCGCGAAGAAGGGCTCGACCTGTCCCGTGTCGTGGCGTTCGTGCTGGACGAGTTCTACGGCGTGGCGCCGGATCAGTTGCAAAGTCACGCTCGTTGGATGCAGGTCCACTTTTTCGACCATGTCAACATCCCCGCGGAGAACGTCTACCAGCTCGACGGTACGGTACCTGTGGGAGAGGTCGATCGCCATTGTCGGGAGTATGAAGATGCGATCGCGCGGGCGGGCGGGATCGACCTGATGTTGCTGGGAGTGGGACGCAACGGTCACATCGGTTTCAACGAGCCTTTCAGTGTGCGGCACGGTCGCACACGTCTGTGCACTTTGGATCCGGTGACGCGCCGCGATGTGGCCGCCGATTTCTTCGGCGAGGAAAACGTGCCGACTCAGGCGCTGACGATGGGGCTGGGTACGATCTTGGAAGCTCGCAAGATCGTGCTGATGGCGCTGGGCGAACACAAAGCGCCGGTGGTCCGGGACACGGTGGAGGGTCCCGTGACCGACCGCGTGCCGGCCAGTTATTTGCAAGAGCACGCCGACGCGGTGGTGCTGGTGGATCGCGCTGCAGGCAAGGACTTGACGGCGTGCGCTACTCCCTGGATGACGGGGAATGTCGAATGGTCGGATTCCCTGATCAAGCGGGCCGTGTTGTGGTTGTGCGAGCAGACCGGCAAGGCGCTGCTGAAACTGGACGACGAGGATTTTCGCAAGCACAACCTCCATCAGTTACTCAGGAGGCACGGGCCGTCGGAGTCGATTTCGCACCGCGTCTTCAAGTGGATGCTCGATACGATCGAATACCATCCGGCCGGCAAGGATCCTCGCAAGGTGATTTGCTTCAGTCCTCACCCCGATGACGACGTGATCAGTATGGGGGGAACGCTGATTCGCCTGGTGGAGGACGGGCATGATGTTCACATCGCCTATATGACAAGCGGCAACATTGCGGTGTTCGACCACGACGCCTGGCGAGTCGCCGATTTGGTGACGGAGTTCAACCGGCTGTTCGATATTGATCGTGAGCGTTCCGAAGAAGTGGAGGGGCGAGTGCGGGATTCGCTGGCTCAAAAGAAACCGGGTGAACGGGACAGCGAGGAAGTGCTGAAGATCAAAGCACTGATTCGCTGGAGCGAGGCGAAGGCGGGGGCGATGGAGGTGGGGGTTTCCGAGAGCAATCTCCATTTTCTGGATCTGCCGTTTTACCGTACGGGTACGATCGCGAAGAACCCGGTGAGCGACGAAGACGTGGCTATTATCGGAGAGCTATTGGATCGCGTCGAACCGGATCAGATCTATGTGGCGGGCGATCTGTCCGATCCTCACGGTACCCATCGAGTCTGCGCTGAAGCCATTTTTCAGACGCTGCGCCGTCGAGAACAGGAGAGCAAGAAGGTGCCGGAGGTACTATTGTATCGCGGTGCCTGGCAGGAATACGAACTCCATGAGATTCACATCGCGGTGCCGCTGAGTCCGAGCGATCTGGTGCTCAAGCGCAAGGCGATCTTCATGCACGAAAGCCAGAAGGACGAGGCTCTCTTTCCGGGGTCGGACCCTCGGGAGTTCTGGCAACGGGCGGAGGATCGCAACACGGGGACCGCCGGCAAATACAACCAGATCGGTTTGCCGGAGTTCTTCGCCATGGAGGCATTTGTACGCTGGGACGGTGTGCCCATTTGACAGATCTCGACGGATAACTGTCAGCTCCCGAACGCATTGCTGATTTCGGTGGCCGTGTTGTCAAAACTATCGGCCGTGGCGTTGGCCAAGGCATTGACGGAGGCGATGCAGGCGACGACGATCATCGCCAGCATGACGGCGTACTCGACGGCCGTAGGGCCGTCTTCGTCTCGGAGCAAGCGCGCGGCGCGCCGCGCCGACCTGTTTAGAATGCGGAGTCGCGTATTCATGGTGGAAACCTCGGCTGCGCTGGGGATATTGGCTCGGCCAGCCGAGTGTGAACCGATTAGCGTTGGGTTGCCACTCAACTCTAGGTCATGACGCGTCTTCGGGCAAACGAGTGGGAGTACCCCTAGGGATCGTCCGTCCAACCGACCACTTCGCCGCGATCGATCCAGTCGGCCACATCGTTGCGATCGATCCGATCGGCCCACTCGAAACCGCGGGCACTCAGGCAAAACTCCTGATAGAGCTGGTGAATGACCAGCCCGGCCCCGCACAGCTCGCGAAACGCCTCCAGGTATCGGATGGTCAACCGGGCGTTGCCCACCTTGCGAAACCGCATCTGGCGGTGTTCGTCCAGGTGGACATGGACGGTGAGGAGTCGTTCGGTCGAATCGAATGCGACGTTGGTGGCTTTCAGTTCGATGACACCGTGTTGGCGGGCCACCGAGAGCAAGGCTCGAGCCTCGGGGCTGAGCTTGTCCACCGAGTCGGGTGAGGGACGCTCGGTTCCCGACCAGCGCTGGCCGGCCAACTGAGCCAGCGCCCAGATGGTGGGGCCGCCGCGTCCCAGGGCTTTCCAGCTCTCGGATTCGGAATGAGAAGGCAGGGGATCGCCGGACATGGTTCCTCGACCGTTCAAACGGGGCAAGACGATGGGGCCCTGCAACAACACCCCCTCCGGCCCGTCAGCCGCGGACGCGCCGAGTTTTGTTGCAGCCTCTTGTGTGCATTATGGCGAAAGTACTGATTAAGGCGAGTCTGCCGGACCGATAAGAGAGGGGAAGACACAGATCTCGAAGCGACGAGGAACCTACGGTCATGTGGTGGCTGTTAAAGCAGATAAAGCTGATAAGGCAGGTGTGGCGGTACCGGGGTGACCCGCACGCCTGGGCACTCGGCGTGGCTCTCGGGGTGCTCCTGGGGCTCGTTCCCAAGGGGAATTTGACGGCAGTCCTGATTTCTTTGCTGTTTTTCTCGCTGCGCGTCGACCTAGCGATCGGCCTGCTGACGGCGCTGGCCGTCAGTTTGCTCGCGGGGTGGCTGGACCCCGTCACGCACGCCATCGGCAACATCCTGTTGGGGGCGCCTCCGCTGCAGTCGTTTTGGGAGCGGGTGCATCGGCTTCCGCTCGTACCGTGGATGCGATGGAACAACACGGTCGTGTTGGGCAGCCTGGTGTTGGGTGCTGCGACGACCTGGCCGGTGTACCAACGGGCGCTGCGATTGGCGATGGGCTGGTCGCAGACGGCGGAAAGCGCCGCAAGACCTTTGGCGTTGCCCGCTCCAAAAGGAGTCGCCTGTCCGGAGACGCTGGAGGGACAGGTTGCCGCAAGTCAGGAACACCCACGTGCTCCGTCGCCTGATGGTGAGCCGTTTCATGGGACAATCCTGTTACCGCTGCCGGACGTTTCTTCGGTATCGCCGTCTTCGCCGGATCGCAAACTCATCCCTGCTCGTCGAGCCGGTTAATCGGGAGAACCACGGATGGTTCGCTGGTCTTACTTGTTGCCTCGCGTCGCAGTCGTCCTTCTGTTGTTGTTTGCCGCGGAGTATGCAGTCGGCCCGTTCGTCCGGCGCACGTTGCCCTGGATGAGTCGACGATCCAAAGTAGCGACCGTCGAGATCGATCGAATGCAACTCGGGCTCCTTTCCGGCACACTGGACGGACGCGGCGTGGCCGTCGAATGGCCGGGCGAAGAAGGTAGCTGGGGCGTTCGGGTGGAGCATATCGCCGGACGAATCGATCGTCGCGCCTTGGCTCACGGCCAGTGGCACTTCGACCGACTGAAGCTGTCGGGTCTCCAGGTAGGACGCCAAGCCGAGCCGGTGGAGCAGCAGGCAGAGTTGGGATGGTCGGTTCCTCGCGCCGACTGGCTACGTGAGGAAGGTAGGCAGCGACTGGCCGCGTGGGCGGGCGACGTGCGGTCGCGATTGAGCGAGCGAGTTTACCGCGAGTTGGAGACGGTCCAGGCCGCGGCAGAAATCCGGCAACGTTGGCAATCGGAGTTTGCCACCCAAAACCACCGACTTCGGCAGTGGCAGGAGTTGTTTCGTGAATTGCAGCAGCGTTGGACCGATGCGGAGACGCCCGCCTCGAGACTGGAACTAGCCGCCGAATTGGCTCTGCGCTCGAGAGAAGTGCGTGCGGAGATCGACACGGCCGTCCAAGAGATCGACCGGCTACAGGAACAATGGGAACGCGACCGGGAAAGACTCGATTCGGCTCGCCGGCGGGACCAGCAGCGACTATCGCAGTCGGTCCGCTTGGATGCGATCGACTCGCAGGCACTCACGGAAACGCTCGTGGGTGATCGCATTTTGTCGTTAGTCCAACAGTCGCTGGAAACGAGCCGCTGGTTGCAGTGGGGCGTGCAGATGGTGGCTCGCAAACCGAAGTGGAACCGGATGGCGGGGCGCGGTGTGGACTATGAATTCGCTGCGAAGAGCGGTCCGGACGTCTGGATCCGGCGTCTGGACTTTGACGCGGTTTGGAAAGCCAACAGCGGACCACGGCGATTTGTCGGCTGGGCCACGGATTTGACCGACGACCGAGAGAAACTGGACCGTCCGACGAGGCTGCGGTGGAGAATTGAAAGCGGCACACCGCTCGAAGGGGAATGGGTGCATGCCGCTCCCGGCAACCCCGTCGAGCAGTTGTGGCGTGTGCGGATGAGTCGCTGGGAGGTGGCCGATCGGAACTGGGGAGAAGGCGATTGGCAATTGAAGTTGGACGGTGTGCGAGGTGTCTTCTGGTTGGAGGCTCGACAGATGAGCGACCGGCTGGTCGGCAAGGGGTTGGCGCAGTTGGAATCGGGACGATTGGAACTTGTGTGGTCATGGGACGGCGATCGTCGGCCCATCGTCGTTCCCCTCGACATTTCGGACAAGCAGCCAGTGAGAGTCTCCGTCCGATGGCAGGAAGCCGAAGATGATCAGAAAGTCGAGATTCGTGGTGACTTGGGAGACCGGCTGGTTCGGGAACTTCGATCAGTGGCCGCCGAGCGTATCGAGCAGCGGTTGAGACAATTCGCCGATCAATTGGGTGATGAGCAGGCGGGACTGACACGGTTGGTCGAGTGGCAGTTGAAGGAGCAGCGAAGAGAGTTGACCAATCTTGCCGGGCAAGCGGGCAAGTGGGTGAACCGGCTCGGGGCGTGGGTTCCCTACGGCGGTATGTTGCGGAGGTGAAACCGACGGCCGTCGGTACGGCCGGTTGTTTTTCTGTGATTTCTTGTTTTTCCCGAAAAAAATGCTCATCGACCGCGCCATTTGGACATTAGAGACTATAGAGGGCTGCCCCGTCGGGTAGCCGGATGGATGTCCGATGTCGCGAGTGGAACGATGACGCAGCACGATGCCGGCTTGCGCCGGTTGTTTTTCCACCGGGAGATGGCAGCCGATCTGCTAACCGGATTCATCAACGAACCATGGGTGGACGAGGTCGATCTGGAGACGCTGGAACGGGTTCCGGGCGACTTCGTCAGCCA
>JALSIV010000415.1 GCA_026989685.1 Pirellulaceae bacterium
TAGCTGGTACGGCAACACGTTTCTGTGGGACAATCGCGAGTTGGCCGCCATGCTGACCGATCAGTCCGGGCGGCACTGGCCGTTGGTCGTATTCGATGATGCTCGAGCCATCGAGGGCCACACGCCCCAAGCCGTACTTGAACCTCGCGACCGAATCCGAGACGTGCTGGTGTTTGAACCTCCCGATGCCGAGGCACTGTCGAAGGCGACCTCCTGGAGGCTCTTCCTCCCGGCGATCGCCCTCGATCGAACCGGCGGATTCGGCTTCGTGATCGATGCCGCCGATGTGCGGGGCCTTGCCGAGCGGAGGATGGATGGAAAATGAAAAATGGAAAATGGGAAATGGGAAATGTAGGTCAGCCTTTCCAGCCTGACGACGGTCGAGAAAATGGAAAATGGGGTGGCGAGTGGGGGCGCGGGGCAAGCCGTTACGAAACCGCCGGTGTGACAACAGAGGCAACTTGCCACGAACGGTTGGTCCCAGACAGATGCTAAGAGGCTGTCACAAAACTCCACGCCGCAAGCAACATGTACGTGGCAGGAGAGCGACACGGCGGGTTTTGTTACAGGCTCAAAGAACGGGATAAGAGCCTCGCTGCGTCCTGTCTCTCCTGCTCTCGCCCGGGAGGAATCCTCGGACAGCGACACGCTACGGCTTGTCCGCGTGGCGTCTCACACTACCTTCAGACTTCAGGCTTCAGACTTCGGGCTTCAGGCTTCAGGCTCAGCCTACGACACCGGAGACAACCTGGTGACAACATTGGTAACCGGCGGAGGCGGCTTTCTGGGCAGTGCCATCGTGAGGCGACTCGTTGATCGTGGCGAATCGGTGCGCACGTTTTCTCGGCGGCATTACTCTTGGCTTGACGAACTGGGAGTCGAGCACTTCCAGGGAGACCTGACCGACACTGAGGCGGTCGAGCGAGCATGCCATGGAGTTGAGACCGTTCACCACACGGCTGCGATTGCCGGCATCTGGGGTCCGTTCGACCGCTACTACCAGGTCAACACCCAAGGGACACTCAACGTCCTGGCGGCCGCCCGACAAGCCGGTTGCCGCGCTTTCGTCTATACCAGCAGTCCCAGCGTCACCTTCGATGGCAGCAATCAGGAGGGAATCGACGAATCGGCACCTTATCCTGAGAAATGGCTGTGCGCCTATCCACGGACGAAAGCACTGGCAGAGCGGTCGGTGCTGGCTGCCGACGATCCCCAGGGCATGCGCACCTGCGCCTTGCGGCCCCATCTGATCTGGGGCCCCGGCGACCCGCATTTGATACCGCGTCTGATCGCCCGAGCTCGCCAAGGTCGGTTGCGCCGCATCGGCCGGGGAACCAACCTGGTCGACATGGTTTATGTCGACAACGCAGCCGAGGCACACGTGCGGGCTGCTCAGGCACTACTCGATTCGGGAGCCCCTGGCGGCAAACCGTATTTCCTCAGCCAGGGGGAACCGGTTGGCTGCTGGGACTGGATCAACGAGATTCTGGCGGCCGCCGGGATGGAGCCGGTCCGGAGGAGCATTCCACTGACGGCAGCCTACCTCATCGGGGCAATCCTGGAGGCTGGCTTTGGTCTGGCTCGAGTATCCGCCGAACCGCCCATGACCCGCTTCTTGGCCCTGCAGTTGGGAAAACACCACTACTTCTCTATCGAAGCGGCTCGGCGCGACTTCGGCTACACTCCCGTAGTATCGACCGAGGAGGGGATGCGCCGTCTGGCCGAGTGGCTGGCGGAGGAGTCGTCCGTTTCGACGTGAGACTTCGAAGCAGACCGCAGTGCCCGTTGCACGACCGGGTGATCTCATTTAGCCTCAGCAGTTCGGCCTTCGAGGTGTCAGACGGCCCCCACTTGCGACTTCTTGATCAGGAAACGCGGCGATGACTGTCCCCCGCGATGAGCGTCCGGACGATCAGCGGATCGTATTGACCGGCATCGGCTTGACGGCTCCCAACGCCAATTCGCTGGCCGATTTCCGCCAGGCCCTGCTGGAGGGGCGCAGCGGCGTGCGGGATTACGAGATCCGCTATGTAGGGAAGACGCTGGCCGGCGTCTGCGATTTCGACCAGCGCCGATACCAGAGCCGCAAAGACCGCCGGCGGGGAACGCGAGCCGGCAGTGTGGGAATCTACTGTGCTCACGAGGCCATCGTGGATGCGGGAATCGAGTGGGACGCGATCGACAAGTCCACCGTCGGCATCTACCTGGGCATCACCGAACACGGCAACGTGGAGACCGAAAACGAAATCTACGAGCTCAAGGGATATGACTACGACACGAGCTTCTGGTCCCATCACCACAATCCGCGGACCGTGGCCAACAACCCGGCCGGTGAAGTGGCACTGAATCTCGGAGTTACGGGCCCGCACTACACCATCGGCGCCGCTTGTGCGGCGGGAAACGCCGGCCTGATCCAGGGGAGTCAGATGTTGAGACTGGGAGAATGCGACTTGGCTCTGGCCGGAGGAGTCTCCGAAGCGATCCACACGTTCGGCATTTTCGCCAGCTTCAAGAGTCAGGGAGCCCTGGCAACTCATGAAGACCCCACGCGAGCCTCTCGGCCGTTCGACGTCGACCGCAGCGGCATTGTCGTCTCCGAAGGCGGCTGCGTCTATGTGATGGAACGGCTGTCCGATGCACGGCGGCGAGGAGCCAAGATCTATGGCGAGCTGATCGGCTACGCCATGAACACCGACGCCACCGATTTCGTGCTCCCCAATCCCCGGCGGCAGGCCGAGTGCATCGAACTGGCACTCCGGCGAGCCGCCTTGGCGGCCGAGGAGATCGACATCGTCAGCACGCACGCCACCGGAACCACCAGCGGTGACATCCAGGAGTGCATTGCCTTGCGGCAGGTCTTCGGAAACTCGAACAAAACCTGGATCAATAACACCAAGAGCTACATCGGGCACGCGATGGGGGCGGCCGGGGCTTTGGAATTGGCCGGCAATCTCCCCGCCTTCGGGGATCAGCTTTGCCACCCCACCATCAATCTCGACCAACTCGACCCGGAATGCCGGCTCCCCGGTCTGGTCGCCAACGAGCCTCGGAGGGTCGGTCCGGTCCGCTACATCCTCAACAACTCCTTCGGCATGCTGGGGATCAACTCGGTGGTGATCATCGCCGCCTGCTAGGCGGGCGGGAACCGTGGGGGTGTTTCCAATCCGCCCCCCGTTCCATAGACTATAGGCTTCGTGCAGCCCGCCGGGCGGGTTGTTTCCGCCGTTTCGTTCCCTTTCCGCCGAACTTGCCAACGGACTGTTACCGATTATGACGCCCGACGAGATTCGCCAGGAGATTATCGACATCCTCGAGGACATTGCTCCCGATGAAGACCTGAGTCAGTTGGAGGACGAGGTCCCGTTCCGCGAGCAACTCGAGCTCGACAGCATGGACTTCCTCGACATCGTGATGGAGCTTCGCAAGCGGCACCGGATCCAGATCCCCGAGGAGGATTACGGCGAGTTGGCGAGCATGGGGAGCACCGTTCGGTATCTCGAACCGCGAATGAAAGACGTGCAGCGAACCGGCTGAGCTCAGCCCGCTCGAGGGGCAACACCGAGTTGCGGCACGCTGAGTTGGTACGCTGAGCAGGCGCGATGTATGACACGATCATAATTGGCGCCGGCATGTCGGGACTGGCGGCCGGAATCCGGCTGGCTCATTTCGACCAGCGCGTCTGCATTCTCGAACGTCACTACACCATCGGCGGACTCAACTCGTTCTATCGCCTGCGCGGTCGCGACTACGACGTGGGCCTCCACGCGGTGACCAACTTCACCCCGAAGGGAACCCGGCGCGGTCCTCTCGCCCGGCTGCTCAAACAACTCCGTTTCCGCTGGGACGATTTTCAATTGGCGCCTCAAGTCGGATCGGAAATCGCCTTTCCCCACGTCCGCCTCCGATTCGATAACGATCCGGATCTGCTGCGTTCCGAAATCGCCCAGGCCTTTCCCAGCCAGGTGGACGCCTACGATCGCCTGCTGCAAAACCTGCTCGATTACGACGAACTGGGGGACGAGACGACCTTTCGCCTGTCGGCTCGCGAAATCCTGACCCAGTACTTCACCGACCCGCTCTTGGTGGAGATGCTGCTGTGTCCATTGATGTGGTACGGGAATTCGCGGCCTCAAGACATGGACTTCGGGCAGTTCTGCATCATGTTTCGAGCCATCTACCTGGAGGGACTGGCTCGCCCCTTCGCCGGCGTGCGCCTCATTTTGAAACACCTGGTCAAGCGTTTTCGATCGCTGGGCGGGGAACTGCGTTTGCGCAGCGGAGTCTCGCGGATCGTAGTGGAACAGGGACGCGTCGTCGGTGTGGAACTCGACAATGGTGAACAGCTCGCGGCCCGGAAAGTTCTCTCATCGGCGGGACTGGTCGAGACATTGCGGCTTTGCGACGACAGTTCCCGAGCCGAAGCGCCGTCTGCCGGCGAACTTTCGTTCATCGAGACGATGGCGATCCTCGACCGTCAACCGCGCGAACTGGGGCATGATCGCACGATCGTCTTTTTCAACGACTCCGATACGTTCCACTGGGAGAAACCGCAACACGACCTGTGCGATCCGAGAACAGGTGTCGTCTGTTCGCCCAACAACTACCTTTATCCGAACGAGGCGACTCTTCCCGACGGCGTCATCCGCATCACCATGCTGGCCAACTACGACCGCTGGAACGCGTTGGACGAAGACGCCTACCGCGTGGCCAAGCTGGCCTGGTTCGACCGGGCCGCCGCGTCGTCGGTCCGGTTCGTACCCGATTTTCGGCAATACATCGTCGACTCGGATATGTTCACCCCCACGACGATCCGCCGATTCACTTGGCATGATCACGGAGCCGTTTACGGGGCTCCCGACAAGCGGCTGGACGGCCGCACCCATCTTCCCAATCTGTTTCTCTGCGGTACCGATCAGGGCTTCGTGGGGATCATCGGCGCGATGGTCAGCGGGATCTCGATCGCCAATCGCTACTTGCTGCGGGACTGAACCATGAACCGAACTGTCGTCATCACCGGAGTCGGCCGAGGACTTGGGCGAGCGCTGGCCCGGAGGTTCGCCGAACGAGACTGGACCGTGGTCGGCTGCACCGCCTCGTCCGACTCGCTGAATTCTGTACAAAGCGAACTCGGGCCCCCTCACCGGTTGAGTCAACTCGACGTCGCCGACGACGGTCAGGTGGCCGCTTGGGCGGCCCGCCATCTGGCCGACGGTTTCGTCCCGGACTTGCTCATCAACAACGCCGCGCTGATCAACCGGACGGCCGTATTGTGGGAAGTGCCGCCGGACGAGTTTCGGAGGCTGATGGAGGTCAACGTCGACGGAACCTATCACGTGATCCGCCACTGGTTGCCGGCCATGATCGAGCGGGGCAGCGGCATGGTGATCAACTTCAGTTCTACCTGGGGCCGTTCCACTTCGCCGCAAGTCGCCCCCTACTGCGCATCCAAGTTCGCCATCGAAGGATTGACTCAAGCCCTGGCACAGGAACTGCCTCGAGGCATGGCGGCCGTGGCTCTGAATCCGGGAGTCATCAACACCGACATGCTGCAAATCTGCTTCGGCAGCGCCGCCTCCATGTATCCCGATGCCGAGGAATGGTCGCAGCGGGCCATCGAGTTTCTATTGGGACTGGATACCGGCAACAACGGGCAGTCCGTGTCCGTGCCATGACCGAGCCTCCCGATCCATCCAGCACCCCGGTCCCTCCGGCACCGCCGTGGCAGCATCCGGCCGCGCGAGAGTGGGAAAAGCTCCGGGGCGATTGCCGCATCACGACCGGGCGCGTGAAGGGGCCCGGCGGACAGCACCGCAACAAAGTCGAAACCGCGGTGACGATCGAACACCTGCCGACTGGAGTCCGTGCCAGCGCGTCGGAACGGCGAAGCCAGGCCGAGAATCGCCGAGTCGCCCAAAGGAGGCTACGCCGTGCGTTGGCCATTGAGCACCGGGAGCCTCCGGGAGATCCTCGAGCATTGGCTGCGGCCGTGGCTCCGTATCGCACGGGAAGCGGGCTCCGCGTCTCGGAGGACAATCCAGACTTCCCGACGGTCCTGGCTGCCGTACTCGATCTACTGGCGTGGCACGAGCAGCAAATCGGCCCTGCGGCCACGCAGTTGGAAGTCTCCACCGGCCAACTCGTCCGATTTCTCAAACGCGTTCCGGCTGCCTGGGAACACGTCAATCGCGTCCGCCGCCAAGCCGGACTCCACCCGTTGAGATGACTCACAGCCGGTACATGGGATGGCAACCATCGCCGTGAGACTCGCCACCGGTACGCCGCAGCTCGATGAGCGAGCCTCAGAACGGCCTTCTCCAGGCGATTTTCCACGTGAGACTCGCCACCGGTACGCCGCAGCTCGATGAGCGGCGGCCCGAGGACATCAGCCCTCGTGGGGTGCGGCGAGCAATGGAAACCGATTTCCTTCTCGGTCTGCCCTCTAGGTACATGCACGGATGAGTTTGGCAATCTCCGCTCAGATCCCGAACATCCGTCCGTCCCCCCGAGCCGGGCGCGCAAGTCCGTGGATGCACCCCTGCCCTCTGTCTCCCAAAAATCGCTGTTGTGGAAATCAGCGCCATCCGCCATCATAGTTGTCCCACAGTTGGAATCTTCGTCAGATCTTGACCGGGAGGCGCTAGGATGGCACTTCGGCCGACGTTACTTGCGGGAACCGTTCTGTTGCTGATCGCGGTCCACGGCGGCTGCGGCCAGAAAGATGCCGACTCACCAACGCAGGCAACTCCCACTGTCGCGAAGACGCCCGCTCCCGCCAACGATTCCCCGGTGGAATTGCAGCCCGACGCCGTGACCGCGCAGTCTCCTGCCGATTTGCGAGCCGAGGCGCCCGATCCGGAAGTGGAAATCACGACATCTCTGGGAGTCATCCGCCTGAGACTCTTCCCGAAAAAAGCCCCTCGGACCGTTGACAACTTCTTGGAAAACTACGTCGAGCGACAGGCCTACGATCAGACCATTGTTCACTACGTCGATCCGACGTTCATGGTCGCCATGGGGGGATTCGACGCCAAGTACCAGCCGATCGCTACTCGCCCTCCCATCCTCAATGAAGCCGACAACGGCTTGAAGAACGTGAGTGGCACGGTGGCGATGGCCCGCTTGCCGGACTACGTCCACAGTGCGACAAGCCAGTTCTTCATCAACGTGGTGGACAATCCCTCGCTCGACTACCAGAAGCAGGAAGACGGCGCCGTCAACGGCTATTGCGTATTCGGAAAAGTCATCACCGGAATGGATGTCGTCGAGAAAATCGCGTCGGTCGCCACTGAAGATCGCAACGATTTTCCTCAAACGCCCAAGCAGCCGATCATTGTCCAGTCCATTCGACGCGTGAAATAAGGGAAGAACCGTGCGCGATCGCAACGGAAGTGCACAAGGCCGCTCGGCTTCAATCCTCCCTCACCCTTCACCCTTCAAACTTCACACTCCTCCGGCAAGACGGAAACATAGACCCGCAGTGAGCGATACACCAGCATCATTGTGTCGGTGATACTGGGCCCGTCGAATTTGGGGTAGATGTCGTAGGGGGAATCGGCGGCCGTGTCGACGAACAGCCGCCACTTCACTCCTTTCACCAATTCGGGAAGGTGAAACTCGCGGTCCTCGGGTGTCGAGTTGACCAGCATCAGCACGTCCCGCGATTGCCCTTTGGGATCCTCTTCGGGACCGGCGGCTGCGAACAGGCAGGTCAGAGCGTTGTCGCCCGATCCCCAGTCGACCGGTCCGCCGTGAGGCGCAAACCATGCGGCGTCGGGAAGCCGGTGCGGCCCCGACGGTGTGCCGGTGAGGAAGTGCTCGCGGCGCACCGTCACCGATCGCCGGCGAAACGCCACCAACGTCCGGTAGAACCTCAACAGGTCCGCGTGCTTGCGTACCAGTCGCCAGTCGAACCAGTTGATTTCGTTGTCCTGGCAGTAGGCGTTGTTATTGCCTTGCTGCGTGCGGCGGCACTCGTCCCCCATCAACACCATGGGCACTCCCTGGCTCAATAGCAACGTGGCCATCATGTTCTTGATCTGCCGCTGCCGGATCAGGTTGACCAGCCGGCGGCGCGTGGGGCCTTCCACGCCGTAGTTGTCGCTATTGTTGTTGTTCTCGCCGTCCCGATTGCCCTCCCCATTGGCCTCGTTGTGCTTGTGCTTGTAGGAGACCAGGTCATTGAGCGTGAAACCGTCGTGAGCCGTCACGAAGTTGATGCTGTTGTAGGGAGCCCGTCCGGCGTGTTGATAGAGATCGCTCGAGCCGGCCAGTCGAGTCGCAAACGCGCCGAGCATGCCTCCGTCTCCACGCCAGAAGCGGCGAATGTCGTCGCGATACTTCCCGTTCCACTCGGCCCATCGCGAATGCGAACTGAACGAACCGACTTGATAGGCGCCGGCGGCGTCCCAGGCTTCGGCAATGATCTTGGTATCCGCCAACATGGGATCCTCGGCGATCGCTTCGATCAAAGGCGGGTTCGGCATCAACTCGCCTCGCTGATTGCGACTCAGAATCGACGCCAGATCGAAACGAAAACCATCCACGTGATAGTTGTGCACCCAGTGGCGCAGGCAATGGAAGATCATTTCGCGCACAATCGGATGGTTGCCGTTGACCGTGTTGCCGCAGCCGGAATAGTTGGCGAAGCGACTCCCGCCGTTTTCCAACATGTAGTAGACCCGGTTCTCGAGCCCCTTGAAACTGAGTACCGGTCCCAGTTCGTTTCCTTCGCAAGTGTGGTTGAAGACCACATCGAGAATCACTTCGATGCCGGCCTGGTGCAGCGCCTTGACCATCTGCTTGAATTCGAGCACCTGGGCGCCGGGCTGGTCTCCGTAGGCATAGCCCCGATGCGGAGCGAAGAAGGCCATCGGATCGTAGCCCCAGTAATTGGGCCGTTCAGGACGCTTTCCGGTGATGTCGAAAATGGGAAACTCGTGGACCGGCATCAACTCCACCGCGGTGACCCCGAGCGATT
>JALSIV010000416.1 GCA_026989685.1 Pirellulaceae bacterium
TGAAAAACGATCTGCTCGACGCCCTCGAGTGTCAGTCCTCGCATGGCAGTGCGGTGCTTCCTTTGCTGTTTCCTGTCGGGAGGGGATGGCGGTGGCAGTTGTGCAGCGGTGGTGGCTCTCGCGCCGGGATCCCGGAGCATATATGATGCGAGTATAATCGAGTTGCGAGTATAATCGAGTATCGTTTCCGCAACGAGAATCGGTTGGAAGTACCTTAGAGCCTGTAACCAAACCCGCCGCGCCGCTTTCCGGCCTCGGGCGTGTTGCTTGCAGCCTGGAGTTTTGTGACCGCCTCTTAGCTGTCGTCGCATGAGTGACAATCCGTTTCAAACACCGTAGTATTCCACGGATTCACTCGAGACGCAGCCGAGAGCGGACCCCAATCCGTTGCTGGTTGAATGAAAAGAGGTTCCCATGCGAAAATGGCTCGCATTCCTTGGAAGCTATCTGCTGGTGAGCCAAGCGTGGGCTCAGCCCCCGGATCTGTTCGGCCCGTTCGGCAAGCCGGCGCCGCGTGATCGGCAGCGGCTCGAGCGAGTGGCGATCGATGTTCGCCAAGAGCGGAGAATTGGCGACCAGCAGTTCCAGGCGTTTCGAAGTCGACTCGAATCCCAGAAGATCCGATTGTGGACGACCGGCAAGGATCATCGCTACGTGACACAGTTGGTCCATGCCGTTCGTTCCCTGATGTCTAACAAGCAGCGATACCCGTCGATCGAGGTCTATCTGGCGGTGACCGAGCAGACGGACGCTCGAGCGTTTCCCGGCGGACGAGTGATCGTCACCACCGGGATGCTGGAATTCGTTCAGTCGGAGGCCGCCCTGGTGGGAGTGCTGGCCCACGAACTCTCGCACATCGATCGCGGTCATCAGATGGAACAACTCCGTAGTTTTCTGGCAGCTCAGCAGACATTTCAATCCGGCCGGTTTTCGCTCGAGGAGATGATGGCGGGCACACGATTGATGATGAACGCGTTTGCCAGGCCGTTTCGTCCCGAGCAGGAGACCGTAGCCGACGAAGACGCCGTCCGTTGGATGATGCAGCTCGGCTATCAGCCGGCCGAGTTCGCCAGACTGTTTCGCCGAATGGCGGAGCGGGACCAGGGACGAGCTGAAGTCGTGCCGGGTTTCTTGCGGAGCCACCCGCTTCACCGCGACCGTTTGCGCGCCGTATCCGAGTATGCGGTCAAGCAGGCTCGCCAAACCGGCGTGAATTTGAAGAAGCTGCACGTGGGACGGGACAACCTCGCCGGCAGACGCCCGTTCGTCGGCCGTTAGAGTCTCTTAGAGCCTGTAACAAAACCCGCCGCACTGCTTTTCGGCCTCGGGCGTGTTGCTTGCGGCCTGGAGTTTTGTGACAGCCTCTTAGAGCCTGTAACAAAACCCGCCGTGCCGTTTTCCGGCCTCGGGTGTGTTGCTTGCGGCAGGGAGTTTTGTGACAGCCTCTTACTGCCTCTTACTGCGTAACCTCTGCGCATCGTGCGCGCATCCTGCACGGGTATTCGGTTTCCACCGCCACCCCGACAGCCTCCGGCCTCCCGCCTCCCGCCTTTCGGGCGAAGCCCGCGTCGGGTGCCGGCGTTGCCGATTCGAACCGGTTCGCAGCTCGGCAGTGGCGATTGTGCCGATGGATGTGATATACTGATCGTCCCCCCGTTTCGATGGAATCCACTCCATGAATCATATCCCCACTATTTCCCCGCACTCCATTTCGTCGGACTCACTGTACTTTTGGCAAGACTCGGCAACCGGCGACACCGTCGGTCGTCGACCATGTCGGCGATGGGCACTCGTCCGGGCTGCAACATCGGCACGGATGATCCGGGTGTTGCTGTGGCTTGGCGTCTTTTTCGCCTCGAGTTGGATGCGGGCAGCCGCAGCCGACGACTCGGTGGTTTCGGCCGAGCAGCGGACGTTTTTCGAGACCCATATCCGGCCGCTGCTGGTCCGCAAATGTCAGGGGTGCCACGGGGCGAGGAAGCAGGAAGGCGATTTGCGTCTCGATTCCCGCGAAGGGGTGCTCAAAGGGGGAGAAAGCGGTCCGGCTGCGGTGCCGGGCCGGGCGGACGAGAGTCTGTTGCTGGAAGCAGTCCGCTACGAGTCGTTCGAGATGCCCCCCGAGCATCCGCTGGACAAAGCGGAAATCACAGCGTTGGAGAGATGGATCGAGGCGGGACTTCCCTGGCCGAAGGTCGATCCGGCCAAGCTGAGATCGAAGTCGATTCCCGCTTTTACGCCGACCGAGCGCGGCTACTGGGCGTTTCAACCGATCCGGGCTTACCCGATTCCGACCGTGAGTCGACCATCGTGGTGCAACAATCCGATCGACGCGTTTGTGCTGGCGAAGCTCGAGCAGCACGGATTGGCGCCGGCTCCGGCGGCCGATCGGCGGACCCTCATTCGCCGAGCCTATTTCGACACCATCGGCCTGCCGCCCAGCAGTGAAGAAATCGAGGCTTTTGTCAACGATCCGGCCGATGACGATACGGCGTATGCGCGTCTGGTCGATCGCTTGCTGGCCAGCCCGCACTTCGGCGAACGCATGGCTCGGCATTGGCTTGACCTGGTACGCTTCGCCGAATCGGACGGCTATCGCGCGGATGCGTTTCGCGAGTCGGCGTGGCGATACCGGGATTATGTCGTGCGGTCCTTCAATCAGGACAAGCCCTATGATCGTTTCGTGGCCGAACAGTTGGCCGGCGACGAGATTGCGCCGGATGATCCGGACGTTCGAGTCGCCACGACGTTTTTGCGCCTGGGGGTCTATGAGTCGAATCAGCGGGATGCTCGTTTTCATTGGACGCTGATTATCGATGAGATGACCGACGTGATCGGAGAGACGTTCTTGGGGCTGTCGATGGCTTGCGCTCGCTGTCACGACCACAAGTTCGATCCGATTCTGCGCCGCGACTACTATCGCTTGCGGGCCTATTTCGCGCCGCTGCTGTGGGACGATTCGGTTCCCGCAGCCACGGCGGAGCAAGTCGAGTCGTACCGGCGCGACTACGCGAAGTGGAGCCGTGCAACGGCCGAGTTGCGTTCCCGACTGGCTGGGATCGAAGATCCCATTCTCCGTTCGTTGAAGGAGGCTCAGGTTGCTCAGTTTCCCGAGGACATCCAGGCGATTTATGCCAAGCCGGTTTCCGAACGGGATTGGTTGGAGCAGCAGTTGGCGTATTTGGTCCACCGTCAGGTGCTCGACCGTTACAAGGAACTTTCCAAGAAACTCACGGGTTCGCAGAAGAAGGAGTGGGAAGCGCTGCGTGGAAAAATCGAGGAAGGCCGGCCCAAGGAATTGCCGGTCATCATGGCCGTGCGCGACGCCGTCGGTGCTTCTTCGTCGACCGTGATTCCGGGGACCGACGATTCGGTCCTGCCGGGTCCGCTGTCCATTCTCGACCCCCAACCGGCGCCGATTGCGACTCCCCCCGCGGCCCCGCACTCCACTGGTCGGCGGCTCGCACTGGCTCGATGGCTCACCGATCCGGAGAACCCCCTGCCGGCTCGAGTCATCGTCAATCGGATCTGGCAAGCCTACTTCGACCGGGGCATCGTGGAGACTCCCAGTGAATTCGGCAAGATGGGCAGCCCGCCCACGCATCCCCGGTTGCTGGACTATCTGGCTTGGAATCTCGTGCGAACCGACGAGCCGTGGAAACTCAAGTCGCTCCATCGGATGATCCTGTTATCCGCCACGTACCGTCAGTCGTCATTTCATCCTCGTGCCGACCAGCAGGAGCGCGTCGATCCGGAAAACCGCTTGCGGTGGCGTGCTCCCACGAAACGGCTGGACGCCGAGCAACTGCGGGATTTGATGTTGGCAGCCTCGGGCAAGTTGGATCGCACGGTGGGCGGCAACAGCGTTTCCGGAAAGGTGCCGCGACGGTCGATCTATGTGCGGCGGATGCGCAACACGCCCGACGGGCTGCTTCGCGTGTTCGACGCTCCGGCCGGATTCGTCAGCACGGCCCGCAGAGATCGCACGACCACACCGCTGCAGACGCTGCTGATGTGGAACAGTGCTCAGGTGCAACAGACGGCACGGGCCATTGCCGGCCGTATCCTCCGCGAAGGACATGCGACCGAGTCCGATCAGATCGAGCGAGCTTGCGAGTTGATTTTGCAGCGTGCGGCCAGTTCAAAATGGCAGGAGCGGGCGGAGCGGTATTTGGCGGCGTCGCGAAGCGAGAGTGAGGCGGAGTCAGGGAAGCGAGAGTCCGATGCCGCCCTGCGCGCTCTCAGCGACATCTGCCACGTGTTGCTGAATTCGAACGCTTGCGTGTACCTGGACTGAAGAGGAGTCGTTGAATTCGAGACGAACGGAACGTGGAAATGGCGAAGAGTATCTCACGGAGACACAGAGACCGATTCGAGTGTCACTTCGTCACATTTGCGAGCGGTGCTCGCATGCTGCACTGGCTTTCGGTTGTCACGATCCTTCCTATGGCCTCCGAGCTCTTGCCTCCAGCCTTGCGGGTGCGGCCCGCTTTAGGATTCAGTAAGCGAGAATCATGACGTCTTCATCACGAAAAACGGTTCACTCGGCGACGCGACGGGAGTTCGTGTTGAGTCTTGGTGCGGGGTTTGGCGGAGTTGCGCTGAGTGGTTTGATGGCCGAGCAGGCTGGGGCCGGGAATGCCTCGTCCCCGCTGGCACCGAAGGCGGGTCACCATCGTGCTGCTGCCAAGAGCGTGATTTTCTTGTTCATGGAGGGCGGGCCCAGTCATCTCGACATGTTCGACCGCAAGCCGCTGCTCAACCGGTTGGCCGGGCAGTCGCTCCCCAGTTCGTTCAAGGTGCCGGTGACTCCCATGGGCGAGGCTCGGTCGCCGCTGTTGGCGAGTCCACGAAAATGGAAGCGTTACGGCGAGAGCGGGATCTGGCTTTCGGAGTGGCTGCCCGAGATCGGAAGTTGCATTGACGACATTGCCGTCATTCGATCGTGTTGGACCAACGGCATCAATCACTCGGGCGGTGTCTGCCAGATGAACACCGGTAGCGTGATCGGCGGCCGTCCGTCGTTGGGGGCCTGGGTCACGTACGGGCTGGGGACGGAGAATGACAGCCTCCCCGCGTTTGTGGTGATGACCGATTCGAAGTCGCGCGTGACCAACGGTCCCCGCAATTGGAGCGCCGGATTCATGCCGGCCGTTTATCAGGGAGTCGCCTTGGCGCCGGGGAAGGAGCCGATTGCCAACTTGCACTCCGCGGAAGCGATCACCGAGCGGCGCCAGCGAGCGAAACTCGAGTTGTTGCAGGCGATGAACACGGAGCATGCTCGGATGCGGCCGTGGCAATCGGAACTGGAGGCTCGGATTCGAGGCTATGAACTGGCGTTTCGGATGCAAGCGGAAGCCCCCATCGCCATCGACTTGCAGCGGGAAACGCAGGCGACCCGCGATCTGTATGGGTTGGATCGGAAGGAGACCGCCGTTTTCGGCCGCAATTGCCTGTTGGCTCGGCGACTCGTAGAACGCGGCGTCCGTTTCGTCCAGCTCTATCACGGTGCCGGTAGCAAATGGGACTCGCATTCGAGAATCGAGAAGCTCCACCCGCCGCTTTGTCGCAGTATGGATCGGCCGGTGGCCGGTTTGCTGAAGGACTTGAAGCAGCGTGGGTTGCTCGAGTCGACACTCGTGGTGTGGGGAGGCGAGTTCGGTCGCACACCGATGAGCGAGAAAGGGGACGGGCGCGACCACAACACCACCGGATTCACCATGTGGATGGCCGGTGGCGGCGTGCGGGGTGGCCAGGTGATCGGAGCTACGGACGAACTCGGGCTGTATGCGATCGAGGACAAGGTCCACGTGCGCGACTTGCACGCGTCGATCCTGCATTTGATGGGGCTCGATCACATGCAACTGACGTACGTGCATCATGGCCGCATGGAGCGTCCCACGGAGAATGATGGCCGCTTCGTCAGCAAGCTGGTGACTGCTTCGTGAACTGGGCGCGATAGACCGGCTGGCCCGCCAGGCGGGTACGCCGTTCGAAATGAGTGCGGTAGTCGCGGTCGTGCTGCGGCGGTTCTTCCGGCGGAAATGCGGGCGCCGAGAACTCGGGAAAAGCGGCAACGGCTTCCAGACCCAATTCGAAATAGTCCCGCACGTCGGTCCAGAAGTGGAAGCGGCCTCCACCTTGGAGGACTCGCAAGACTTGAGCCAGGAAGTCGGGGTTCATCATTCTCCGTTTGTGGTGCCGTTTCTTCCACCATGGATCGGGGAAGTACAGATGCAGGGCGTGAGCGGACGAGTCGGGGATTCCCTCGGTGAGGATGTCCAACGCGTGCCCATGCACGACGACGGCATTGGGGCGTCCGTGGCGAGCCAGGCGGGCCGCGGCGAAACGAGCATACTTGCCGGCCAATTCGATGCCGAGGAACCGATGGCCGGGGAAACGGGCTGACGCGTTTTCCAGAAACAATCCCTTGCCACTCCCCACTTCAAGCTCCAGCGGACCTGTACCCGGGAGGATGTCGCTCAGCGGAATCGGTTTCGCCAGTTGCGACCATTCGAAGAAGTGCCTGGATAGATCCAACTGGGGATCGATCTTGCGCAGCGACCGTCGACCCATGGTGTCGGTGGATTGATCGAAAGAGAGAGGGGAGTGGGCTAGGGGCCCTGGTCCTGCCTGCGTTTTTCCAGCGTTTCCCGCAAGGCGTCGATGGGGATGGGAATGCCTTTGATCACGCCTTCGACGGCCAGGGCTCCGCGGACGACCCCTTGAAAACGGCTGACGATCATCCGCCCCCGCCGCACTTTGTCGAGTTGGCTGATGATGATGAGGCGATCGCCGGGAATGACGGGTTCTCGAAAACGCACGTCTTCCAACCCGCCGAACCCGATCATGTCGGCTCCCAATAGATCGTGCTTCTTGGCGAAGTACCCGCAGCACTGGGCCGCCGCTTCCACCATGATGACTCCCGGCATCAGCGGCATGCCGGGCATGTGTCCGCGGATCCAGAACTCGTCGTCTCCCACGTCCTTGTACCCGACGCAGATCTTCTTTTCGAGATCCTCGTAGACGATGGCCGTCAGTTGCTCCATCTCATACCGCTGCGGGTTGACCGCGCGGATGGCCTGGGTATCGGCCAGAATCTGGTCGAAGTCGATCGTCTCCAGGGGCACAATGAACGGTTTGGTGGCCACCGGCAGGGATCCGTTGCGAAGGAAGGCGGAAGAACAGGTCGGTGCCGCGGGTCGATCAGGTTTTCACGCGCTGTCGCTTGGCTTTGCGCGTGCGACTGTTGGCGGGGCGGGCACCGTGGTTGGCTTTCTTGATTTTGCGACCGGGCTTGGCCATGTTGGTTGCTCCATTCTCGGGGCGGTTCCGCCGGTTGCGACGGTTCGCCATTCTCGGGTGTCCCCGGATGGGGGGAAGTAATCAAGTGCGTGTCAAAGCGTCCAAGATACCACTCGATATCGACTCTGCAAAGGCCGAAAGCCTGTAACCAAACCCGCCGCGCCGCTCTCCGGCCTCGGGCGTGTTGCTTGCAGCATGGAGTTTTGTGACAGGCTCTTATTTCGGCGCGTCAACAGATCCGCGGCAGAGCTTCGCCGATTTGCGTAGTGATGACGCGCGTGGCGCCGATCGCCGTGCGCGCCACCACCATTCCGGGGTGATCGCGAACGACCTGGCCGATGATCGCGGCACGGCACCCGAGTCGATGCCGTTGCATGGCATGTACGACATCTTCCGCGGCATCGGGGGCGACGACGGCGAGGAGTTTTCCTTCGTTGGCGACCGCCAGCGGGTCGATCCCGAGGATTTCGCAGGCCGATTGAACGGCCGGCGCGACCGGGATGGCCTGATCGTCGATTTCGATGCCGAGTCCGGACTGGGAAGCGAACTCGTTCAGCGAAGCCGCAACACCTCCCCGTGTGGGATCGCGCATGGCGCGAATCTCCGTGCCGGCCTGTTCCACCACCGTCTCGACCAGTTCATGGAGCGGCGCCGTATCGCTCTCGATGGGCGCTTCGAATTCGAGCCCTTCCCGCACACTCATGATCGCCATGCCGTGGTCGGCGATCGTTCCGCTGAGCACGATCCGGTCGCCGGGGACGAGTCGCCGCGGTCCGAGCCGCAGATCGCTCGTGATCCGGCCGATTCCGGTCGTATTGATATAGCACCCGTCGCCATGCCCGTGCTCGACGACCTTCGTATCTCCGGTGACGATGGGGACTCCGGCGGCCTCGGCGGCGCGCCCCATGGCGTGCGTGATCCGGGCAAGCTGTTCCATCGGGAAGCCTTCCTCGATAATGAACGCCGCACTGAGGCAGCAGGGGCGAGCGCCGACCATGGCCAGATCGTTGATCGTCCCGTGCACCGCAAGTTCGCCGATATTTCCGCCGGGAAAAAAGAGCGGACGGACGACGAACGAATCGGTGGCGATGGCGATTCGGGCATCGCCGAGTTGCAGCACGGCGGCGTCGTTCCGTTCTTCGAGAGCCGGATTGCGGAACGCCGGGAGGAAGAGATGTTCCAACAGTTCGCTGCTGAGTTGTCCGCCGCCGCCGTGTCCGAGTACGATTTCGGGATAATCGCGGAGGGGGAGGGGACAGGCGAGGGCTTCCGGAGAAGGCATCGAGGGCCGTTCGGTCATGCGTTCAGCTCCACCGGTTCACGGCGTCCATAGTTGTAGTAGGCGGCGCAGGCGCCTTCCGAGGAGACCATGGTAGCTCCGAGCGGCGTGCGCGGCGTGCATTCCTTGCCGAATGCCGGACATTCGTGCGGCTTGAGCGTTCCCTGCAACACCTGGCCGCTGAGACAATGCGGCGATTCGACCGCCGTCACACCATCCACGGCGAACTTCCGTTCCGCGTCCCACGGGGCGAACGCATCGCGGAGCCGCCAGCCGCTTTGCGAGATCACGCCGATCCCCCGCCACGCGCGGTCGGTTTCCGTGAAGACTTCGGCGATCACTTCCTGGGCCTCTCGATTGCCGTCACGCGTGACGACCCGCTCGTAGGCG
>JALSIV010000417.1 GCA_026989685.1 Pirellulaceae bacterium
CTGGACCGCTCGGATCCGTTGGCCCGAACGCGTCGATGTTTCGCAGCGGGCGATCCCGCGTCCGCCCACCTGGGGCGTCTCGCAACGCAACCGCCCACTGGCCCAGATCCCACCGAAGATGCAGATGGTGCAAGGGGACGTCGATACGGCCACGGCGGCAGCCAGCGGCGGATTGCTCCAGCAGCGATTCAACGTGACCGTCGATGCCGAGGAAGTGCTCCGTTGTACGGCATTAGCGCTTCGCCGCCGCCGACAGATTCTCGGACCACTCTCCCGCTACGACCGGCTTCACGCCGAAGTCTCCGACTCGCTGGCCCGCATGCCGATGCCGCCCAATCATTGGGCTCGTGTTTGGAAGTCGGCCTTGACCGGAATCGGTTTGGCGGCTGAAGGCAAACTGAAAGAGGCGGTGGCACCCTTGCAGCAATCCCTGTCGATCGGCAACACGCTGGATCATTCACTGACATCGTTGGCGCTATTGGAACTAGGCGACATCGCTTTTGCTCAGGATCGGTTTCCCGAAGCGTTGACCTTTTACTACGAAGCCACGTTTCCCGCGGCCAAACTCGAGTTGTACGACGATGTGGCCGAAGGTCTGACGGGAGCCGCTCGCGTTCACCTCGTGCTGGGAAGCCATGGAGTCTACGCCCCGCTGGTCCAAGGCGCGCAGTGGGCGTATCGGCAAAGCGAGTCGGCAGAGGCGCGTTTGCTGGCGATGGCCGCCGAAAATGCGCTGGCGATCGGCCAGGCGGACCTGGCGGAGCAGTTTCTTTCCAAGGCCAACCGGGCGGTCGGTCGCTCCGACCTGCGAAATGGTCCCGTGAGTGGGCGGCTGCAGTACGCGCTGGCTCACGCGCGACTGAAGGTCGGCAAAGCGGCCGAAGCGCAGAAGGCGTTCGCCGGCGCGCTGAAGACTCAACGGGCCTGCGGATTGTGGCTGTTTCGACTGTCGGTTGCCGATCGCCTGATCACTCGCGGCAAGGTGACGCCTCGCGTTGCCGCCGATCTCTATCAGAAGCTGCTGCGGGTTCCGACCGCCAAGGACTGGCAGACCGATCCACTCGATGCGCTGGCCTATTTGACGACTCCGTTGGAAGACGTTCTCGAGCGTTGGTTCGAATTGTCGCTCAAGCGGAAGGAAACCGACAAAGCGCTGTGGATTTCCGAGCGGATCCGCCAGCACCGGTTTCTCCGCTCTCAACCTCTGGGCGGGCGGCTGCTGGCCCTGCGTTGGATTCTCAGCGCGCCGCCCGAACGACTCGATCAGGATGCTCTGGCCCAGCGCCAGGATCTGCTCAATCGCTATCCTGGTTACGCCACTTTGGAACAGCAGGCTCGCGCCGCCAAGCAGCGCATCCGGCAGTCGATGGCGCAGGATGACAGTCAGGAGCCGTTGGCGACGTTGGCTCAGCAGTTGGCGGCCGTGAGCGAGGCTCAAGAGGCTCTGCTGTGGGACATCGCACTCGCACGGGTTCACGTCCCGTTGCTGGTTCCTCGAGTGGCGACCCTGGAGGAAATCCAGGCCGCGCTGGGGGAAGGCGAGCGAGCCATTGTCTTCTTTCAGACCAAGCGGGTTTTGCACTTGATGGTGGTCCGCTCGCAGGACTACTCCATGCACACGTTGGGCTCGCCAAGAACCTGGCGATCCGCCATCTCGATGTGGCTCCGGTCGATGAATCTGATCGACACCTATCGCACGGCCACGTTTGAGAAGGAACGGCTCGAGGCGTGGAAAGAAGTGGGACAGAAATTCGCCGAGCAGTTCGACAAGGCTTTTCCCGGTGGACTATGGGGAGACGCCAAGCGGATTACCATTGTTCCCGACGGCCCGTTGTGGTATTTGCCTTTCGGCGCGATTCCGGACGAGGACGGAGTTCCGCTGCAAGCTCGTGCCCACTTGCGAACGCTACCGCTGCTCAGTCTGATCGCTGCTCCGGGAACTCCGCCGAGGCAAGACGGAGTGCATGTTCTGGTGCGAGGCCGTTTCTTCCCCAAGGATCGCGACGACGCCGTGGCCGCCGCGTGGGAGGACATCCGCCAGGCCCTACCGCAAGTGCGCGTCGTCGACCGACTGGGCGTGCCCGCCCATCTGTTGCTCCCCGCATGGGATCGGCTGCTCGTGCTCGCCGATACACCGGTGGTTTCCGGCGAGCGAGAAAAGTGGTCCCCCCTGGCCATCGACCGCGGGCGACCCGGCAGCCGGCTTTCCGAGTGGATGCGGTTGCCTTGGGGAGTACCGCGCGATATCGTACTTCCCGGTTTTCACTCGGCGGCCGAAACCGCGCTGAAAACACGAGCCGACGGGGCGGATTTGTTTCAACTCACCTGTTCGCTCTATGCGGCCGGTGCTCAGACGTTGCTGGTCAGTCGCTGGCGCGGCGCCGCATTTCCCACGGCCGATCTGGTCCGCGAATTCGCTCAGGAGCTCGATGAGTTGGGAGCGGCAGCGAGTTGGCAACGCAGCACCGAGTTACTTTGGCAGGCCGAAATCGATCCGTCACTCGATCCGTCGGTGACCGTGGGGAAGGAGATCGAGCAGCTTTCCGGCGGCCATCCCTTCTTTTGGGCCGGTTTTCTGCTATTCGATCTGAATCTACCCAAGGCAAAGGAGTAAGCGGCATGATCTCGCGGCGGGCCTTTCTGGTTTCCTCCGCCGGTCGCTAGTCGTCGCGTCCGCCCAGCAGTCCCGAGCGCACCAGCATGTAGACCAGTGTCAAGATGGCGGTAACGGTGGCCGCCACGTAGGTCAGTGCGGCCGCGTCGAGGACCCGTTTGACTTCGGGTGCCGAGTAGGAGTCGACGACACCCATCTCGGACAGAGCCACTTTGGCGCGCCGGCTGGCATCGTACTCGACGGGCAAGTTGACCAGTTGAAAGAAAACGACGAATCCGTAAAGGACCACCGCCGCCAACACCAGCCAGAGTCCCAGCACTCCCGCAAAACTGCTCAAAACGAGCCCCGAGATGAAAATCAACATGGCCAGATTGCTGCCCGTGGCCGCCAGGGGCACCGCCGCGTTGCGGATCACCAGGGGCGCGTAACCGAAGGCATCTTGCAATGCGTGTCCGGCTTCGTGAGCGGCGATGCCGACTGCGGCCGCCGTACGGCCCTGGTAGACGGGCGGGCTGAGTCGGAGGACCTTCTGCCGAGGGTCGTAGTGGTCGGACAAGAATCCGTGGACCGGTTCGATCGCCACCGATTCCAAGCCGTTGGAATCGAGCATCAGCCGGGCGGCTTCCGCGCCGCTGAGCCTGGCAGGTACCTGGTTGGCTCGAGTAAAGGCAGAGCGTACCCGCCACTGGGCCCACATGGCGAACAACAGTGCCGGCGCCAATAACATGAAATAGACCGGGTCGAAGATCACCGCAGGACTCCTTTGTGGGATCGCTAGATGGAAAGAGGATGTTATGGTGGGATGGTTCCGCCCCGGCAGTATTTTACGTCAGCCGGGCAACCCGCCAAGCTCGGTGGCGGCAAATCGCCCCAATTCCCAGGCCGAAAGTTGAGATTCCGACGCCGTCCAGCTAAAGTCAAAAGGTCAGGTGACCGGGAAGCGAACACCGATGGTTCTTGGGATTTATGAGGAGACACCGATGCCGAAGCGATCGGAGACCCAGCGTTCACTGCGCGAGGCGCCACGCGTGTTGGCTCTGCTTGGCTGCTGCCTGATCTGGTCTGCCTTTTCCACGGGCGCGGTCGCGGCGGAGCCGACGTTGCCCCAATCCTGGGTGGACTTGATGCAGTGGCGCTGCATCGGGCCGGCCAACATGAGCGGCCGAATCACCAGCCTGGCGATATCCCAGGGTGATCCCAGTCTGTGGTGGGCGGCCAGCGCGTCGGGCGGACTGCTGAAGACGACCAACAACGGAATCACGTTCGAGCATCAATTCGACCGGCAATCGACGATTTCGATCGGCGATGTCCAGGCGGCTCCCTCGAATCCTCAGATCGTGTGGGTGGGGACGGGCGAGTCGAATCCTCGCAACAGCGTCTCGTGGGGCGACGGCGTCTACAAGTCGACCGACGGCGGCAAGACCTGGAAGAACATGGGTCTGCGGAAGACGTTTCAGATCGGGAGGATCGCCATCCATCCGAAGAACCCCGACATCGTCTACGTGGGTGCTCTCGGTCGCCTGTGGGGGCCCAATCCCGAGCGAGGTCTGTTCAAGACGACCGATGGCGGCAAGACCTGGAAGAAGATTCTATACGTCGACGACAAGACGGGAGTGATCGATGTGCAAATGGACCCCGCCAATCCCGACGTGTTGCTGGTTGCCACGTACGAGCGACAACGCGACGGTTTCGATACCAACGACCCGGCCAAGAAATACGGAGCCGGATCGGGACTCTATCGGACCACGGACGGCGGCAAGACTTTTTCGAAGATCAAGCAAGGGTTGCCGAGCGGGAAGTTGGGGCGTATCGGACTGTGCTTTTTCCAAAAGGACCCGCGGCACGTCTACGCGGTCATCGAATCGGAAGAGATCGGCAAACTGCGCCAGGACTTTCCTTTTGCCGGTATCCAGGGAAGAAACGCCGAGGCGGGAGCCTTGATCACCAGCGTTCCCAAAAAAGGGCCCGCGGACAAGGCGGGAATCCGGACCGGCGACATAGTGATCGCGGTCGACGAGACTCCGATTTACTCGTACGCCGACCTGCTGGCAGCCATCCGCAAAGCCAAGGCGGGTGACGAAGCCGTCTGGAAAGTGGTGCGCAACCACAAGGGGCACGAAATCAAGATCAAGTACGAGAAACATCGCCACGCCGGCAAGCGGGAAGGAAGTCCGTTCATCACGCGATTGGGCGGCCAGCCGGCCAACGTGCATGAGCATCAGGGAGAGGAGGGACACGAATACGGTGGCGTGTATCACTCCGAAGATGGCGGCGCCACTTGGAAACGCATCAACAGCCTCAATCCGCGACCCATGTACTTCAGTCAGATCCGAGTCGACCCGACCGACCGGAATCACATCTGGGTGCTGGGAATCCCCCTGTATCATTCGTCCGACGGCGGACAGACGTTTCAGGCCGATGGCGCCGGGCGAGGAGTCCACGTCGATCACCACGCGCTGTGGATCGACCCGCAAGACGGCCGCCACATGATTCTGGGCAACGACGGCGGGATTTACGTTACCTACGACCGAGGAAAGAACTGGGATCATCTGAACCACGTCGTGATATCGCAGTTCTATCACGTGGGCGTGGGGCCCCGCCGCCGCTACCGCGTCTACGGGGGTTTGCAGGACAACGGAAGCTGGGGCGCGCCGAACGTGGTGCGGCACGGCTCGGGACCCACCAATGCCGATTGGTTCCGCGTCGGCGGCGGCGACGGGTTCATCTGTCTGGTCGACCCGGAAGACCCCGATCAGCTCTACATCGAGAGCCAGAACGGGATGATGATGCGTTATCATCTCAAGACGGGCGAACGAGGCGCCATCCGGCCCAAGGCTCCCAAGGGAGTGAAATACCGCTTCAACTGGAAGACGCCGTTTATTCTGTCGCACCACAATGCACGCATCCACTATAGTGCCGGCAACCATGTCTTCCGGTCGCTCGATCGGGGCCGATCGATCAAGGCCATCTCTCCCGAGATCACGTTGACGGACAAAGGGGCCGCCAGCGCTTTGGCCGAATCTCCCTTGGACGAGGATGTGCTCTATGTGGGAACGACCGACGGAGCTCTGTGGGTGACTCGAGACGGCGGACACCAGTGGAAGCGCCTCTACCCCCCCAAAGATCCCCAGGCCAAACCGAAGGAGCAGAAACAAGCGCCGAAGAAGGAAACCAAGCCGCCCGAAACCGAACCGAAAAAGTCGCCACCTCCGGCCGCCAAGAAGCCGCAGCCTCAGAAAAAACAGCCTCAGAAGAAGCAGCCCGAGAAAAAGGAATCGGCCAAGCAGTCCGCCGCGACGCCGGCCGATCCGTTGTCGGGGAAGTGGGAAGGCAAGTTCTTTAGCGAGAACCTGCCGCCCGAGCGGCAGAAGTTCGTGCTGGTGGCCTGGAAGGATTCCAAAGGCGCCTACACGGGGTCGTTTGCCACGTCGAGGGGCGAGGGAACGCTGGAAGACGTGAGTTTCGATGCCAAGACGGGATCCGTGACGGCGGTCGCTCGGATGCAGCAGGGAAGTTTGCGGATCGAAGGGAAGTTGGTGGAGCAGCAGATCGACGGGGAGGTGACGATCGAAGGCCCCGGGCTCACGTTCGCGTTTTCGGCCAAGCGAGTCGGCGATGTGCCTGCCGAGCAGGCCAAGAAGGCCCAGGAGAAAAAGACCGTCGCCGAGACTCTCGGCGGGAAGCCATTGGAGCAACTGTTGCCCGGCCCGCGTTGGGTCAGTTCGCTCACGGCTTCCCGTTTCCATCCGGGCAGGATCTACGCGACCTTCGACGGTCACCGCTCCAATGACGACGGCATCTATCCTATGGTGTCGGAGGACCACGGCCAGACCTGGAAATCGCTCAAGGCCAACCTGCCGGCCACAGCTGGAAGTGTGCGCGTGTTGCGCGAAGACCTTACCAACGAAAACGTCCTTTATCTCGGATGCGAGTTCGGTTGTTGGGTTTCGGTCGATCGCGGGGCGAGTTGGACGCGGCTCAGCAGCAATATGCCTCACGTCGCCGTCCACGAACTGGCTCAGCACGCCACGTCGGGCGAACTGATCGCCGGAACTCACGGCCGGGGAATCTGGATTCTGGACGTGACGACGCTGCGGCAGATCGATGCCGAGGCGATCGGGGCCCCAGCCAAACTCTACCGTCCCAACACGGTGATCCTTTGGAAGCGGGAACCGAGTCGGGGCAACAGTGGTGGTCCGCGGGCCTACACGGGCCAAAACCCGACTCGAGAAGCCGTGATCGACTACTCGTTCGCCAAGCGGGTGCGTTCGGCCGAGCTGACGATTGTGAATTGGCGAGGCGAACGGGTGGCCGAGTTGCCGGTCGACCGTTCCCCCGGTCTTCACCGGGCGCGTTGGAATTTGCGGATTCCGTCGAACGCACCGCGCATTCGCCTGGCCGAACCGGGGCGTTATCTCGTGAAACTCTCCGTGGACGGCACGACGTTGACCGAGGAGCTTCGGATCGAGGAGGACCCGGGAGAGGAATAGCCGGCTTCGTGGAAAGCTCCGGCTACAGCTTCGATTGCTCGGAGACGATCGGCTTGTACCGCTTGCCGCATTTTTCGCACAGGGCTCCGGGGGCCGACTCCGTGTCCAATCGCCACACGTGGTCGCAGGGTCCGGCGGGTGCCGTCTGTTCCAGTCCGCAGCGGCGGCAGGCGAAAGGGGGGAAGCCGCCCAGGGTTTCGCCGAAACGATGGTCGCAGCCGTTGGCGAGCCGCTCGCGGTCGGCCGCCTCGCGCTCGCGGCGCAGACGCTGTGCCTCCTCCGCCGCGATCCTCGAATCGCGTCGGTCGCGGAGATAGATGAACATGGCCGCGCCGGCTTTCCAGAGGACGTAGCCGACAATGGCGGCCGCCCCGACAATCAGGGCTGCCTGGAAAAAGAACTGCTTCATGATGCAATCATAGGCCGCGGACCTGCTTTGGGCCAATGGCCCAGGGCCGCGGTCTTCCCAAACGAGCCGCCGTATGGCATCCTGACGCGGGCTGGGCCCGCAAGTGTGAGATTTGAGACGCGAGGGGGTGCGATGGCGGCTGGAGAGGGCAGCGCCGGCAGGATGTGCGCACGGCGCGTCGATGTGATAAAGTACGAATCTAAGAGGCTGTCACAAGACTCCGTGCCGCAAGCAACACGCCCGAGGCCGGAAAACGGCGCGGCGGGCTTGGTTACAGGCTCTAAGAGGCTGTCACAAGACTCCATGCCGCAAGCAACACGCCCGAAGCTGGAAAGCGGCGCGGCAGGTTTTGTTACAGGCTCTAAGAAGTACGGTTGGAACGATTGCAGCGACGGGCGTCTGCAGTGGTGCCATTCGACGAAAACTCGAGTCTGCCGGGAGGTGGGATGGCGGGAATGATGGGACACGATTTCAAAGGTTTGGTGGCCGTGGTGACCGGTGCGAGTCTCGGCATTGGGCGAGCGACGGCGGTGGCGTTGGGGCGTGCCGGTGCCGATGTCGTCGTCAACTATCGCAGTCACGCGGAAGCGGCCGACGAGGTCGTGCAGGCGATCCGCGATAGTGGCTCGCGCGCGATCAAGGTGCGGGCCGATGTCTCGCAGTACGACGAGGTGGAGGCGCTGGTGGAACAGGCGGTCGAGGCGTTCGGACGGCTCGATGTCGCTGTCAGCAACGCGGCGTATAGTGATCGCGAGTTGTTCCACCTGGCGGACCTGGCGGGGTTCCGCCGCACGGTCGATGTCACCATGTGGGGAGCCTTCCACTTGCTGCGAGCTTCGACCCGGCAGATGATCCAACAAGGGCATGGGGGCGTGATCGTCTTCGTCAGCTCGCCCCACGCCTTCGTTCCCGCTCCTCGAGCCATGGCCTACAATATGTCGAAGGCCGCTATCGAACACATGGCCAAGACGGCCGCCATTGAACTGGCCGAGCACCGGATACGTATCAACATCATCCAGCCGGGTTGGACCGACACGCCGGGCGAGCGGAAGTTCGCCAGCGAGGAGACGCTGCAAAAGGCGGGGGCCAAAATCCCGCTGGGACGGTTGGGGACCCCCGAAGAGATGGCCGAGTGCATCTTGTTCCTGGCGGACCCGCGTAACGAATACATGACCGGCGCGACGTTGCTGGTGGACGGCGGTATCAGTTTGCCCTGGTGGGCGGCTCGCGGTTCGGCCGCTCCCAGCGATTAACCGTCGTTTGACGATTGCTCCCTTTGTGGCGATCGCTCGATCTTCCAGCAAAATGCCGTAGCAACGAACATGTCTCAGCGATATCTACTGAAGTGCGAATGCGGGATCGAGCATCCGGTGGAGACGGCTCAAGCGGGTGGCACGCTTTCGTGTTCGTGCGGCCGGACGGTCTCCATACCCTCCTTCCGCGAACTCAAGCAGCTCCCGCTCGTTGCCAGCGGTCCTCCGAAGAGACCGAAACGAACGTGGCACCCGCTGCAGGGCCTGCTGTTCGGAGTGGGATCGGTGATGTTCATCGTGTGGACCGCGTGGGGACTGTCTCTGGAGATGCACCGCCGCACGTTGGATCTCGAGGAAGATCCTCGCATTCAGCAGGAACTCGAACGGAACTTGAAGAACATCGGCAAGCTCAAAGTCCACGAATCGTATGAAGTGTGGAAGTTGATCCGGCAGCGGGGACTGGGGCGCCGCCAGCCCCCGCCCTACGTGCTCAACCGCGAACTCAGCAAGTACTGGTTGACGTCCGAACTGGAGATGTTCCTGGCTGCTCTGGTCGGCGTGGTGTTGATCGTTGTCAGCCTGGTCATCCGCCCGGGACAAAAGCGTCGCGGCAGACGTCCCGCCAGCCCTCCTCCCTCGACATGATGATGAACGCCCCACCCGCCACCACTGGTCCACTCGCCGACTTCGTCGGCTGGGCGATCGCCATGCTCGGTGGCCAGGTCGTTGCTACGGACGGTCGATGGACACTGCTGGCCAGTGACGATGATGTCGAGTTTCCCTTCGATCAGCCGATCGATCCCGCCGAACTTTCCCATCGTCCCGAACTATTGCAGTGGCTCGCCCGGCGGCTCACCCACCGCTCGCCACTCCCCTGTTCGGTTCCTCGAGGCGACGTACAGCGGGTCTCCGAATTGGCGACGCACGTCTATCAGCCCTACGAGGTCGCTGACGGCAACGTGCGTCTGGCCGGTTGCACACTCGGCAACCGATTCTTTTTTCGGGAGACCGTGTTGCGTGTCGATGGCGGCGAATGCTCGTTGTCACATTGCTGGCGGGATGGGCAAGGTGCGCCGGTGTCGGACGAGTTGCGATCCCGATTGGGACTCGACCGACTTGCGCCGCCGCCGCGCCCCATCCCCGAACACGCGATTCCTCCGGTTCCCGTGGATGCCCGTTCGTCTGGCGACCGCTCCCAAGCCGGCGCGGACACCACGCACCTGCTGACGACAGCCGTTGCGGTCAAGTGGGCGGAAGGGAAACTCGAGTTCGTGCACGGTTCCCAATCGGTCTTTCTGGAGTTCTCCGGTTGGGCTCGCGAAATAAGTGACAGCTCCGTGTCGCTCCCGCCCTACACCTGCCCCCACACCGGACGACAAGGCTACCGGCTCGTGCGAACGGCGACGGGCGAATTGACGGTGCAGGAGGCGGTGGGGGAGTGTGCTCTGAGCGGCCAGACGCATCTGATCACGAACCTGGCGACCTGCGTGGTGTCCGGCCTGCGGGTGGCACGCGACCAGTTGGAGCGTTGCCCGATTTCCCATGAACTATTGTTGCCCCACGAACGGACCGCCTGCCGGCAGTGCGGTGAACGGGTGAGTCCGCTGGTCATCGCCGACCAACGGTGCCGAGCCTGTCGGCAATTGGAGCCGGTTCCTCTCAGCGACCCGCGGATCGTGCAGATCACCGAAGCGGTTCCCCAGGCACGCAGGCTGCGTCGCTGGACGATCGCGGAAACCGATCGTGTCCTGATTGCGGTCGGAAAGGGATGGTGGCATCAGTGGTTGCTGGTGTTGGATCGGCAGACCCTGGCACTGAAGCGCTGCGCTCACAGGGGACGATGGAAGCGGAGCTGGACGGTCGATGCCGGGCTGCCCGATTGACGGCTCGGGGAAGAGCGCACCGGCGTCGCCCACTTCTTCAATCGGCGGCAGGCTGTTCGATGATCCCCACGATCTCGATCGCCTTGCGGCCCTTGTAGACCCCGGGACGTGCCAGGAACTTGGGAGAACCGGCGACCGCCACTTCCAGCGGCACGTGCGTTTCATGTTCGGTGGCGATGATGTCGCCGACTCGCAGTTGAAACAGATCGGCCGACGTGATCGTCGATCGAGCCAGTGTCGTTTCGATTTCCACTACCGACCCGCTGACTTGTTGTCCAATCATGCCGCGGGTCTGTTCGTTGCTGGTCGATTTGGCGTAGCTGAACCAACTGTTCGATGAGAGTTTGTGAGCGATCCGTTCGATGGCATTGAAAGGGATGCACAGGTTCATCATCCCGCGCACGTCCCCCAGCGTGATTTCGAAACCGATCAGAACGACCACTTCATTGGGAGGGACGATCTGGACGAGCTGAGGATTGCTCTCGACCCGTTCCACGGCCAACTCGAGTTCGACCACGTTGGCCCAGGCTTTTTTCAACTCCTCCAAAAACAGCTCGGTGACGCAGGCCACCAACCGCAACTCGATCTCCGTGAGCGGCCGGCGTTCGATGGGAGCCATTTCGGTGCCGCCTCCCAACAGCCGGTCGATGATCGGGAACAGGATCGAGGGATTGATATCGAGAATCAGATTGCCGTCCAGCGGATCGGCTTTCAACAGGTTGAAGCAGGTGGGGTTTTCCAGACTGAATACGAACTCGCTGTAAGTAAGCTGGTCGACACTGGTCAGTTTGACTTCAACGATACTGCGCAACAGAGCCGACAAGGCCGCCCCGTAGTTGCGGCCGAACCCCTCGTGCAGCGTCTGCAGCGCTCGCATCTGCTCCTTGCCGACGCGTTCGGGTCGCTTGAAGTCGTAGGGGGTGACTTTGGCCTTCCGCGCTACCGTAGGAGTCGACACGGCGGCCGGCTCCATACCACCGGCGTTCGCCATCGCCTGCGGAGCGCCCCCTCCTTGCTCCATCGCATTGAGCAGACTCTCAACCTCGGCCTGACTGAGAACTTCGTCACTCACCGGTCACTCCTTCGACGGTGGATCACCCGTATTACTGGCGAATCTGCCCTCGCCCCGTCACGATATACTTGTAACTCGTCAACTCGCGCACGCCGCACGGACCGCGTGCGTGGAATTTGTCGGTACTGATCCCGATCTCCGCGCCCAGCCCGAACTCGCCCCCGTCGTGAAAGCGAGTACTGGCGTTGATGAACACGGCGGCCGTGTCGACGCGCCGAGCAAACTCCTGGGCCTGCGCAAGGTCGCGTGTCACAATGGCGTCACTGTGCTTCGAGCCATAGGTGTTGATATGCTCGATCGCCTCATCGAGGCTCGAAACGACCTTCACCGCCAGCACCCAGTCCAGAAACTCGCTCTCGTAGTCGGCTCGCGTCACTGGCGTGGCCTCGGGAATCACCCGGCGGGTGGCTTCGTCCCCGCGGATCTCGACGCCGTGCTGCTCGAGCTGCCGACCCGTCTCGGCCAACCAGTCTCCACTGAGAGACTGGTGGACCAACAAGGTCTCACAGGCGTTGCAGACGCCCGGTCGCTGGCACTTGGCGTTGACGGTGATCGCTCGAGCCATCTCCGGGTCGGCGCTCTGGTCGATGTAAAGGTGGCAGTTGCCGGCGAAGTGCTTGATGACCGGCATGGTGGCTTCCTCGGCGACGCGGCGAATCAGCGACTCGCCGCCGCGAGGAATGGCGACGTCGATGTACTCGTCCAGTCGAAGGAATTGTCCGACCGCTTCGCGGTCCCGAGGTTTCACCCATTGGATGGCGTCTCGAGGCAGTCCCGCCGCATCGAGCGATTCGAACAGCAATTCGACAATTGCCTGGCTGGAATGAGCCGCCTCCTTGCCGCCGCGCAAGATCACCGCATTGCCACTCTTGACGCAAATCCCCGCCGCGTCCGCCGTCACGTTGGGACGCGACTCGTAGACGAAGAACACCACGCCCAGCGGCACTCGCACCTTGCGAATCTCCAAGCCGTTGGGGCGGATTCCCCCCTCGATGATTTCACCCACCGGATCGGGAAACGCGGCGATCTCCTCCAGGCCTCGAGCCATCGACTCGATGCGGTCGTCGGTGAGGCGCAGCCGGTCGGTTTGAGCAGACGTCAATCCGAATTGCGGTGCCGTTTCCAGGTCGCGCGCGTTGGCTTCGATCAACGCCTCGGTCCGCTCGCGCAAGATGCCGGCCGCATGCAGCAGGAACGCGTTGCGCTCGGCTCCCGATGATCGGGCCAACTCCCGCGACGCCGTGTGGGCTCGCCGAGCGGTCTCCAGACAGTACGATTGCAGTTCGTTGTCGTTCATGGGTTGTTGTGGGAAGGGAGCCGTATCTCCGATGGGGAAACGGCTTGCGACTGCTTGTTCGAGGTCCCTGGGAAATACCCGCGCGTAGTATCCTCTTTCGCGCCTTGCCGGTCAACGGCAAGCTGTCGGAGAAAGTCGATTACTTGATCAGGCTGCCTGCATCGGTTGGGGGATGGGCGCACGACAGGGTACGATAGGCTTTGGTACGCGATTTGCGAGGCCGGGCGTGTCAGCGCTGGCGGCGTTCCCGGAAGGCGGTCAATGGTTCTTTCTCGCTGAGCCGATCGTGGTGAGTTTCCGACTCGGTTTTCAGCACGCGAACCCGGCGAAAATCCGCCACACCGTACTCGTACTCAGGCGACAGCCGGTACTCGTACTCGAAAAGAACACCGCGATCGCCGAACCGATCTTCGATCACGATCGCCGGAATGTCTACCGCCTGTTGATGGAGTATTGCGGTTTTTCCTTCGATGTTGCGGTCGAGCTTCGGCACACAACTATGGCGGCGTCGAGTACGAGTAGGAGATTCGAGTACCGCAAGGCTGAGTACGAGCACGAGTACGAGTGTGAGTAGGAGTACGAGTACGAGTACGAGTACGAGTACGAGTACGAGAGTAGGAGATTCCAGAGCAAAGCGTTCAGTGGTCGTCGCGGAGTGGTTGTTTCACGAGGGTGGTCGGTTCGCGCGACTTCGTCCCCCGCCACACATGCAAACTCTGTCGTGCGACCTCGGGGGATCCCCCATGCAAAAATTGTTGACGAGCAACTCCGGAAGCGGTATATTGCCAATTGTCGCTTGATTCATAAGGAGGGGGGACATGGCCTGTGGCCAGAAGACGAATCAAAACGGCAAATCGGCCGACCGTTCAGTCAGTGGCGTCGGCTGCATGTGTTGGGGGGGGGGTGGCCTCCCTCGTGCTGTTCTTGCTAGGCGCGCTGCTTATCGCCGCATCGGTCCTTAAGGGGCTAGCCCTGTGGCGAGGCGAACTTCCTGGTGCGATCGCATTGTTTCCCGAGGGGACTCGTGAGTTCGTTGTCATCGCGGAGGCATTCTTGGGAGTTTGGTGGGTGAGCGGCTTTGCCGAAACGATGGCGAGGCGGATCGCTTCCGTGGTGTTTCTCCTGTTTGCCGGGATTGCCGGCCTGATGGTCTGGCGAGGTGTTGGCAGTTGCGGGTGTTTCGGCAGCCTGCGCACGAATCCACTGGAACTCCTCCTGTTCGATCTTGTGATACTCGGCTTGTTGTACGGGCTGTCGTCGCGTCCGATTTCGAAGGAAAGAGGCGCGTCCTCGATTGGGATAGTCGAAACGGTGTGTCGGGTCACGGCTGCGGGATGCATGGCCGTCGGCGTCGTCTTGCTTGCCGACGAAGACCGGCCTCCCCTTTTGCAACTGGGCTCGGACGACGTGCCGAAAGCCGTCGGCAAACGACTCGGGGACTTGGGCAAGATCGATATTGCGAAGAAGCTCGAAACGGGCGATTGGTTCGTCGTCTTTTGGAGTCACGACTGCCCGAAGTGCGTAATGGAATTGCCTAACGTCATTCGTCTCGCTGCGGACGCGAAAGCGTCGTCGGCACGGCACAAAGTGGCATTGATCGAGATCCCACCTTATGGGCCGAAACGGCCGACCGACGACTCATCGATTGTGTTCGGACGTTTGGATCCCGAAACGCCGTGGCCGGCGATGACACCGTTCTGGATCGAACTGCACAACGGTCGCGTCCGACGGCAGGCGCTTGCCGCGTTCGATCTGATGGGAACGGAGGGCCGGTCATGAGGGTCAGTGGAAACAAACATTCGGCTAAGGCTATGCAAGCATGCTTGCCAAGAACGATGGCCATTGTCATTGTTTCCGTGCTGATTGCGGGACAGGCGTCCGTGGCCGACGATCTGCCTCGCAAGATCTTCGAAGTCTGGAAAGCGAGGCACGAGTCGACCAGGTCGTTGGAGGCGACATTTGAAGGAACACGTTTCACGCCGGCAAACAATTACTCGCATCTCACTCCCGGTGGAAAGTATGTCCTCGTACCCAAAACAGATCGCCAGGACTCGATGCGATGTTCGTTCGCCTTGTCGTCTCCCAGCCGACTCTATTTCGAGATCACGACGACGGCCTTCAACCCGCGCACTTTGCGTTACGAGCCGAATCATAGTGTGATGGCCTTTACCAAAACGACCATCGAAAACCTATCACGTTACGATTCGACAGGCAAGGGCGATTGGCAAAACTTAATCTGTGGCCGGTCGAACTATGCAGATTCAGGTCTCCGTCTGGACGGTGCAGAGGCCGCACAGTTGCTGCTCGTGTATCGTCCCTTCCAGTTCGAGAACATCGCTTCGTTTTCCGCGGAGGCGGTTCGTACGATGCGGGTAATAACGGAGTTTGTCGAGGTTGGTGGGCGCAACTGTGTCATCCTCCGTGGTGTCTGCCCTCAAGGACCCGGGCGAGGTTACAAGTATGAGCTAGTGGTTACGCGTGATCCTTCGTTCCTTCCGATTCGAATCACGGTTGCTGGACCTCACGGGTCGCTCGCCAAACCGCTCAGCCTGAAGGAGTTCGTGTACGACAACAAAGGCGTGCTTAACGCCTGGCACGCAAAATCATGGGACCGGCAGGGACGGTTGCGCTACGCGGAAGATGCGACCGTGACATCCCTTGTTCGCAACCGCCCGATCGGAAAAAAACGATTCAAGATCGCCTTCCCTCGAGGATGCCCCAATCCGGACCGACTGGCGGGATTTTCGGGCAACCGGCACCCACGGAATCGGCGGCACCGACTGAGTTGGATACTGATCATTGCGGGAATCACGATCACTTGTATTGCATTTCTGGTCCATTGTCGGAGGAAAAGCGAATGATGATTTCGGAGCTCGGGCGCTGGTTGGGTGCATGAATGGCGATTCTGGCACTTGCGACCGTCGGGTTTTCTCAAGTCGTGGCCCCCAAACCGGGAGATGTGCAGGGCGACTGCATCTATTGGTGCAAACAAGGATTGAAGTACTACGTTCACCCCGACGGCACGACGTACGAGACCAGCGAGACCATATGCATTGAGATGTTCAAGTTTCAAAACGGCACGACTGTCTGTCCGCAATCTGCTCTCTCGCCTCCGGCCTTGCGGGCGCAGCCCGCGCTAGGGAAGTGTCAACGATGAGATCGTCGACCGTCGCACTCGGCCTCGCGTTTGCGCTGATTGGAGTTTTCGGGCTTCTCTTTCGGCACACGCGAGTCCAGCATTCGAAACGTGCCCAGCCAGCGCCGAGCGACATCTCGCCCGACCGGGTTCATCAACTCGGCGTGATCTGGGAGGATATTCCGACGATCGTGCCGGTCGTTCTCACGAACCCCTCCGACCATGTGCTGACCGTGAAGCGGATTCACGCGTTGTGCCCATGTTCGAGCGTCGCTCCGCGGGGACCATTTACCATCCGTCCCCGGGAGAAAAAGAGGCTGACTCTCGAGTTCAAGGTGCAGTCTTCCACGCTTGCCTACGAGCAGTCGCTTTCCATGCGTCTGATACCCCAGTATTCCAGCGGCGAGACGGGCACGGGATGGCTGCTCAAAGGCACGTTGCGGCGACCGTTTCTCCACGCCCCGCAATTGCCGCTCGATATCGGGTCGGGCGACTTCCCCATTTCCCGCCACTGGGACTTCCAATTGAGTTCCGGTCTGGAATTAGTTTCTGTTTCCTCGAACAGCAACAGTCTACAAACGACTCACCGAGAGTTGACAGCTACCACGCCGAGCAGTCATCGCTACCGTGTCACGACTCGATTGAGTCCGAGTGTCACCGGCATGGGGGAACAATATCGCATCGAACTCGCCGTCAAAGACGAGCGGTCGGGAGAACACCTTCGCCCGATCGTACTCGTGGCGGTTTGGAAGCCTCTGGTCCTCATCCCCGAGTCGGTCGCCATCGGCGCTGAACCGGTCGGAAGTCGCCGAGAGCGAACGATCGTGCTGCAACCCGGACATGGGACGATTGAGAAAGTCGAAGCACGGCCAGCGGACGACACGACGATGGTCACGGAGACGGCGGTGAAGCCCGATGGAACGGGCGCCACGGTCCGCATTCGACAGCGCATCGCCAAGGCGGGCGGCAATCGAGTGCCACTGACGCTATGGGTTCAGATGAGGGACGGAAAGGGGACGAAGTATGTTCTGCAAAAGGAGGTACCGATCTCCTATTACGGGATCCGTTTGTCCATGGTGAACCGTTCCCTCGACAATGGGAGCACCAGCAATGGTCGAAACGAACCGGATATCGAAAGCCGAGTGTATCACGATAGCCGCGATGCTCATGGCACAGGTGGGACTGCTCGTGTTCATCGCATCGAACACCAGCCCGACGATAGATGAGCCGGCGCATCTGGCGTCGGGGCTCTCTCATTGGCAAACGGGAACGATCAGCTCGTACACGGTCAACCCGCCACTCGTCCGTTTGATTGCGACCGCTCCTCTTATGGTGGCGGGGAGAGTCGTCGATCTGCCCAGTTCACTGGTCCGCTTCGGTGGCCGCATCGAATTCAGCTTGGGAGATCGATGGTTGATTTCCAGAGGATCGCAGGCCACAACGGACATGTGGATCGCGCGAACCGCCTGTATCGTTTTCGCACTCATCGGTGCCCTTGCAGTCTTCTCTTGGGCGAGAGATCTTTACGGCCGGCGCGACGGTCTGCTCGCACTCGCGCTTTGGTGCTTCTCACCCAATGTCTTGGCCCACGGCTCCCTCATGACTCCCGATGCGGCGTCCGCGGCGATGGGGATCCTGGCGTGCTATGCATTCCAACAATGGCTCCAGAAACCGCAGTGGAACCTGGTAATGGCGAGCGGCTTGTGCCTGGGGCTGGCGTTGCTGACAAAGAGCACCTGGATTCTGCTGCTCGGCCTGTTCCCTGTCATCACTCTTTGCTGGGATCTCGTTTCGCCGAGTGGTCACACGGCCGTGGCTCGAACACGCCGGATCGCCAAGCGGGTATTGCAACAATTGGCGATAGTGGTCGCGGGCCTGTTCGTGTTGGCATCGGGCTACGGATATGAAAGATGCTTTGAAGAACTGGGGTCTTTCCAATTCTATTCGTCCGCACTTGCCGGTCTTGACACCGAAGGAGGTCAAAGGTCCGGCAATCGATTTCGAGGTACGTGGCTCGAACACGCGCCGATCCCCCTGCCGGCATCGTTTCTCGAAGGGATCGACCTGCAAAAGATCGACTTCGAGCGAGACAACCGGGCATATCTCGGCGGCGTCTGGAAGACCGGGGGATGGTGGTATTACTACCTCTATGCAGTCGCGGTGAAGGTACCGCTGGGCACTTGGGGACTCGGGGCCATTGCGGTCGCCGTGTCGTTCGGGAGGCGAGGTTTGGGCGTCCGCCGGGAAGAGTGGGTGTTGTTGGCGCCGGCCGTGGTGGTCTTCGGCCTGGCAAGTTCGCAGACCGGACTCAATCACCACATGCGATATGTGCTTCCGGCGTTTCCTTTTCTCTTCGTATTCGCGGGAAGAATCGCTCAGTGCGTGCCATGGCAGTCACCGCACGTGCGGTATTCGACCATGCTGTTGCTCTCATTCGCCGTGGTCAGTTCACTGGCAGCCGTGCCCCACTCGCTCTCCTATTTCAACGAAGCGGTCGGTGGTCCGCTACGAGGCGGTGAGCACTTGGTCGATAGCAATATCGACTGGGGCCAAGACCTGATTCACCTCCGGAATTGGTGTGACCGGCACCGAGATGCCACGCCTTTCTTCCTGGCCTACTGGGGGCCGATGGAACCCGGGGTGCTCGGGATCGATTATCGAGTCCCGCCGGACGGCGCGTTGGTTTTCAGCCGAATTGGGGCCGTGTCGGCAGAAGAGCGGCTACCGAAGCCCGGTTGGTACGCCGTCAGTCTCAACGCCGTTCGCGGGCATCCCCTGAAACGTGTGAGGATGACGAACACGGGGAGCAAATCCGGCGGATTCCCGATACCCGACGATGCGACCTATTTCCAGTATTTGAGTCCCGTCGATCATGCCGGATACTCGATCATGATTTACCATATAACCCCGAGAACCTTGCGCGAACTTGAAGCCGCGATGCGCGGCGGGAGTACGGCACGGTTCCCGGGCGGCTCGCTCACAGAAAGGAGAGACCAGATCACAGGAGACCACCAGGGCTTAGTCGTCGGCGATGACGCGGACATCCGGCGATTCCCTGTACTGCCGCCTCCGATTGGTGGGAAATCGCAATGATGGATGGTGAGCCTATGGGCGGCGGTAACCCGGAGTCGCCACTGCGGCCGGATGCACCGAGTCCTCACGGGATGCTCCGGTGGGCGGAAATGTTCTTCTGGACGTCACTAGTGTTGACGCCGCTGGTCTATTGGATGAACGGTCCAACCGTTTCGCGAGAGCAGACATACTTCCGTATTGCTGTTGTCGCGCTGCTGGCAGTCGGTGGTCTCTCACTGCGGCTTTGCAACTACCGCAGCAACCGAGGTCGGTGACGGCGTCATAGATCCGGCAGTGGCCTTGAAAGCCTCCACTCGCCATGTCGCCGAATACGGCTGGATACGTGGGAATGTTGGCGGTCGAGACCAGCACATGCTCCTGGGCGATGTTCCAGCGACTCGATCACCACCCGGTCCTTGTGGTTTCAGCGGCGAGTCAGCACGACGCGCAAATCGCAGACATTGGTGTGGGTGGGACCGGTGATCAGCAGCCCCCCCGTATCGCGAAAAAAGTGATACGCGTCATTGCGATTCAGGTAGTCGGCAACGTCGAGGCCCTTCGCGCACGCCGCGCGATGTCCGGCCGAGTCGATCCACGCTCCCGCCGCGTCGGTCGGGCCGTCCTCTCCGTCGGTGCCGCCGGAGAGCACCACCATGCCGGCCAGAGGATCCGCGGCAGATTCCTGTGACTGGAGAAGATGGCGATAGGCGGCCAGTACCAACTGCTGGTTGCGGCCGCCTTTGCCCCGAATGTCGGCGGGAGCCAACTTCACCACCGGTTCTCCGCCCGATACCAGGCAGTCCGGTCCCGGTTCCCGCTTCATCCGCATCGCCAAGCCGGCCAAGTGTTCCCCCACGGATTCGGCGGTTCCCTCGGCGGCTTGAGCCGAAATCATGGCCGGCCGGTAGCCGAGCCGATCGGCTTCGATCCCCGCTCGGTCCACGGCCAGTGCATTGTTGCCGATGATGATCGGCCAGCAGTGAGACGGCCGGCACGTGCTCGATTCACTGCGTGATGCTCTCTTGTTCCTCAAGAACTCCAGGACTGGCTCCGAATCGGCCTGCCGATCGAAGCCGAAGGTATGCAGAATCTCCAGTGCCTGCTGGGGAGTCGACGAATCGGGAACGGTCGGCCCCGAGGCGATGATATCGAGCGGATCTCCCAGCACGTCGGAGATGATCAGGGTCGCCAGCCAGCCGGCTCGGCAATGCCGAGCCAAACCGCCCCCCTTGATCCGACTGAGTTGCTTCCGCACGGCGTTGAGCTGTTCGATGTTGGCTCCCGCCGCGCTGAGGAACCGGGTGACTCGGAGCTTGTCTTCCAACTCGATTCCGGTCTCGGGTGCCACCAACAGCGCGGATCCGCCACCGGAGAGCAAGCACAAACACAAGTCTCGTGGTGTCAGACTCGAGACCAAATCGAGGATGCGCTTCGTTCCCTCGACGCCTTCGGGGCGGGGCTCGTTGACTGCGGGCGGGCGTGCCGCGTGCAAGTGGATCCAGCGAGTCGGCCGGACGCAGTCGGCCGGCACGTTGACCCAGCCGGCCAGTTTCTTTTTCTCGGCAAGGGGAGCCAGTGCCGACTCGGTTCCCGCCACCATTCCGGCTCCCGCTTTGCCGCCCCCTACCACCACGACTCGATCAAACGACTCCAAATCGACGGCATGCTCACCGATCTGCAACTGCGTCTCCGAGAGCGCGAGGTTCTCGGTGACCAGCCGGTCGCTGCGCACCGCGTCGACACCGGCTTGCCAGATGGCGATGGCATCGTCTTTCAGATTCCGGGCCATGGGGTATTTCCGTGGGCGGTCGTTTACGGCTTGGCCACTTGGACGCGAAAGTCGTCCAGCCATACCGTCCCATTGCCGAACAACTCCACACGCACGCGCACCTCGCCGGTTGCGGGAGCCACGCGGTAGAACACGAACGGCGTCCAGCCACCAGTCTGTCGGATTGTCTGAGCCAGTGCAACGCCGCCCAGAGAATCGGAGATGCGTAGTGCGTCGACGTGATCGCTCAGGGGCTCGCTGATCCGCACGTGTCCGGAAATCTTGATCCATTGGCCAGCGGTGACGGCAACCGTGGGCGACTCGATGCGAATCGCCGGCTCGTCGCGCGTGGTTGCTTGGCCGTCTCGTGGACGTACCGATAACTGCAAAGCGCCGCGCCCGCCGAAAACGGGCGCCGGTACGATCACGGCCTGTGGCTCGACCCGCGGATCCAACGTCACCGAATAACGCCACCCGCTGCCTTGCATGTGCGCCAGGTTTTCGAATTCTCCCGCCGGCAACAAATTGGCCGACCAGCGAGTTTGCCAGAGGCGCTTCACCGACTGCCAATGGATGGGAAGCGCGTAAAAGGTAACGCACGCAGGACTGGTCGATGGATGCTCCAGACCGGAGATGGCGACTTCCCAGTGCAAGCGTTGCAACCGCCGCAAGCGATCGGAGATCTGATCGGCGACTCGGCGGGCCTGCGCCCCGTCCTGAGCTCGGACGAGCTGCTCCAGGTATCGATACTGCCGCTCGACATCCGCCAAGTCGGTGGCACTTTCGTTCGTCTTCGTCCGCAACCACGAGCTCATCCGTTCGATCGTCAGACGAGTCCAGTCCCATTCTTGACGAAGCTCATCTCGCAACTGGGCCAGTTGGTCGCGATCGTGGCTCTGCAGTCGATCGGCCACATACCGGATGGCTCGAGGATCGCGCGTCACCAGAGCCAGCGTCGCCAAGCCGGGCTGCGCATCGACGACGCGGAGCGATGAGGCTTGACGAGTGGCCAGGCGCACCAGACCATGCGGCCGGATGAGAAATGCCTGGTCGGTCGCCGGGATTCCGTCCACCGACAGCGTCAGCGGCATCTTGGCGAATTCGGCCGGGCAGTTGGCGATTCCCGGCCCTCGCTGCGTCGCCAGCAGCAGCCGCGAGTAGTCGGTCTGTAGCAACACCCCGCGAACGGCCGGCAAGTTCGAATCGGCGATGGCCACGATCTTTCCCGTCGCCAACCACGGTTCGATGAGTTCGAGTTGGCGGTTGACTCGCGTGAGGATCCGAACGCGGCGCAGGCTGCGGACGTCGGGATGCTGGAGCGAGCGAGTCGAACGAAACCAGAACGATCGAATCCCCTGTTGTACGGCTGCCGACACAACCGCCTGCAGCGAATCGCCCGAGTACAGCAGACTCACTTCCTCACCACCCATCGCCTCGATTTGACGGCTCACCGCCGGCGGCAAGTCGGTGTCGATTGCGGCGAACAAGGGCGTATCCATGCGAGCCAACGATCGAATTTGCCCCAGCCACCGCGTGTAGTCGCTCAGCGGAGTCGTGCTGGCCATCACCGGGCGATACGCCACCAGGGCATCCATCCAATGGCTGTAGTTTTCCATGCCCGTGTCGATCCAAGCGAGAACCGGTACGCGGCCGCCGTCCCGCCGGTAGCGTTCCAGACGCTCCCGCACCAGATCGACCTCCCGCACCGTCAGCCGCACCGGCCATCTCCAAGCCAGCAAGCGTTCAAACTCGTGTGCGCCTGGGCCGACGGGAAGAGGAGCGATCCACCACATCCCCAGCGAAGCCAGAGCCCGGTCTTCGGCAGGGGTGGGGAGTTGCGAAAACGCAACGACATTGAAACCGGCACTGTGCAGGAACTCGAACGACTCGCCGTGGTAGTCGATGATTCTCAGGGAAGCCGGTTTGCCGTGCAGGTACAGCAGGTCTCCCCGGAATTCGGCCGCGGGCGGAGTGTCGCGGCGGACCGGCTGCTGCTGATTGGGAACGCGATGCCCTACCGGCGGCAGCGCATCGGTGGCGAGGAGCACTTGCCCGCGGAGCTCCAGGTCGTCGATCCACAGCCGAGTCTCTCCCGGTCCCGCATAAAGATCGAGGACGACTTGATCAATGTAGGCTTCGGACCAGTCGAGCCGCTCGTGTCGCTCGGCTCGCAGCGCCACGACTCGCTCCTCCAGTCGTTGGCGGCACCGCTCCAGCCGCAGCACTTCCCACCGATCGGCAAGTCGGTAGCGACTTCCCGGCAGCCATACGATCACCGGACGCCCCGTTTGCGAATCGATGCTTCGCGGAAGCACGACTCGCAGCAGCAGTCGCGGTCCGGGACGCGATGCCCGCACCCACACCGAGACCGATAGTTCGTCGATGACTCGAGTGGGAAGCACCGGGTGGACCAAATGCGCATAGGTCCCTTCTCCGACACGATACGATAGGTACTCGGCTCCCTGCCCCCCGTGAGCCTCGCCGAAGACGCGTTGGTGCCGGTCGACCTTCCACTGGCAGTCGTGGGATCCAGTCTGCCACGAGGGCCGCACGGACTCGAAGGTCTCGTGCAAGTCGCCGCGGGCGCCGGCCACGCCAACCGCCAGGCCGATCCAGACGAGGGTCCGCGTCAGCGGGACTCGAACGGTGTTCCGGATCCCGAGCATGGCTGGTCGTCGCGAATGTCCGACGGGTTCTGCACTGGGCACGCTCAAGCAACCCTTTTCATGTTTCCCAAAAGCAGCAATCGATGGACTTGCCGTTGATCGAACCTAACCGGCGTTTATACCAAGATTTCTGTCAAGAGACCAGAGAGAATGAGTTGCCAAAAGACCACCGGCTCGGTTTGGGGTGTTTCTGATGTCGATCGCTGTAAATGATTGTGAAAAACGGACTTGCGGTGTGTGCTTTGGGGGCGGATCTCTCGTTGGCATCTCCCGTGCGTTATTGGCGGTGGCAGTGGCAACGACTGAGTTTCACCTTGGCATCTGTGAGAGGCACGCCCATGACGAATCCGCGACTGAACCCGACAACTTCCGAACTGCCGCGAGAACTGGTTGAACTGAGCGAGAGGATCGCCGGTCTGGAGCCATCCCAGCGAAATGAGCTGGAACCGCTGGTTCAGCGTGTGATCGAAAGTACACGGCGCCGGCAACGTATTATGCATTTGGTGCAGGAAGCACTCAGCCAACTGCGACTCGACATGAAATATCTGGTCTTCGATTTGGAGGCTACGCGGCGCGAGCGAGATGCCCTGCGTGAGCGGACCGATGAGGACTAGAAGGGTGGTTCTTCTGTTGCAATGCACCGGCCGGCGCAATAGGATAAATGGAGCGGTGGCGAGCGGGAGCGTCCCCCAGGATTGATTGGAACCGAGGCAGGAGTGGTGCGCGTAGATGGCCGAATTGACCGCGGAGAAATTCGCTCAACGAGCGTACGACTGTGACTTGATCGACGCCCACCAGCTCGAGTCGGCCTGGAGCGAATTCGGCAGTCGCGACGTCGAACTGAAAGACTTCACCGCCCTGTTGGTCCGCAAGGAGTTGCTGACCAACTTTCAGGTCGATCGGCTGCTGGCCAACAAGCGGGACGGGTACTACTACGGCAAGTACAAAGTCCTGTACATGATCGGTTCGGGCACGTTTGCTCGCGTCTATCGGGCCGTCGATCGCGAGACGGGGCGTGTGGTGGCGGTCAAAGTGCTTCGGCTCCGCTATATGGACGACTTCGACACGCGCGAGCAGTTTCTCCGCGAAGCCAGGATGGTCATGCCTCTGCGGCATCCCAACATCGTGCCGATTTTCGACGTCGACGAGGAACGGGGAAGGCCGTTCATGGTGATGGAGTTCGTCGAGGGGCAAAACCTGCGGGATTTCGTCAAGGTGCGCGGGCGGCTCGATCTGAAGCGATCGCTCGACATCATGATCGATGTGGCTCAGGCTCTGGATTACGCCGCTGGACGGGGTGTCACTCACCGCGACTTGAAACTGTCGAACGTCCTGCTGAGCAGCCTGGGACGCGCCAAGCTGGTCGACTTCGGGTTGGCCGCGGTTGCCGCGGACATGTCGGATCAGGCCATCATTGATGCTCCCAACCCCCGCAGTATCGACTATGCGGGATTGGAACGGGCCACGGGCGTGCGCAAAGGGGATTCGCGCTCGGACATCTTTTTCTGCGGTTGCATGCTGTACCACATGGTGAGCGGACGACCGCCCTTGTTCGAAACGCGCGACCGAATTCAGCGCCTGAGTGTGCAGCGCTACCGCGAAATCACGCCGTTGCGCGAAGTGGCTCCCGACGTGCCCAATTACATCGCCGCCATCGTGCTCAAGGCGATGGACCTGCGGCCCGACAAGCGTCATCAAACACCGGGGGATCTGTTGAGAGACCTCAAGGCAGCGCGCGAGCGCGTCCACCGAGGGGAAACGGGCAACGAGGAAGCGGATGCGCACGCGTTGGCTCAGGCCAATGCCCAGAACTCGCGCTTGGAACAGGAGGGACACGACCTACGGGTGATGGTCGTCGAACCGAAAACGGAGCTCCAAGACCTGTTTCGCGATCGACTCAAGCGCCGCGGATATCGCGTGCTGATCACGGGGAATCCGCACATGGCCCTGCAACGATTTCAGGACCACTTGGAGGACGAACCGCTGGCTCACTGCGCCGTCTTCAACTCGCAGCACCTGGGAATGGCTGCCGTCGAAGCATTCAACCGGTTCGGCGAGGAAGAGGAGACGAAGGAGATTCCGGCCATCCTGCTGGTCGATCCACAGCACAAGGAACTGATCAAAGCCGCTCGAACGGCTCCCCATCGCGTGCTGCTGGGGCTGCCCGTCTCGGTCAAGAAGCTGCGGGCGGCGCTATTCAAGCTGCTTCGGAATTCCAAGTGCGAGGTCTAGTCGACAGTCATTCGCCCTCCACGCGAATTCGCAACGGCGGATCAGCGGATTCTGGCGGCCCGGCGGGCAATCGTTCGATCGCCGAGGGTGAGGGAGGCGGGGGTAGCGTGGACGACTGACGCTCTGAAGACTTCTCGTTTTCGCTCGGCGCGGGTGAGTCCGGAGTCGGAGATGGCACCACTTCGATCTCCTCCGGCTCGTTGTCATCGGAAAGACGCCGGATCTCTTTCGGGAGGAACAGTACGAGCTGATCTTGTGCCCACTCGCGCCACTCCGGGCGCGTTTCGATCAGCAGCAAGTGCCGGAGCTGTTCTTCCATCGATGCATCGAGATCGCCTCGCACGCGTCGCGCCCGCAGCAGGTTTCCCAGGAATTCGGGGTTGTTCGGATCGAGTTCGTGGGCCAGCGCATACTGCGAGATGGCCTGTTCCAGTCTTCCCGCCGACTCATAGACGATCCCCAGGTTGTTGAGTGGTTCCGGCCGCTCGGGCATGGCTTGAGCCGCTCGTTCGAACGACCAGGCGGCCGAGTAGAGGTCTCCTTTTTCGAAATGGACCAGTCCCAGGTTGTTGTGCGCCGGTCCGTAGCCGGCATCTGCCAGAGCAGCCTGCTGCAGCAGCGTTTCCGCTTTGGCAAGGTGACCATGCTCGAAGGCCAGGCGACCCTTGCGGTCGAGCTTGACGGCCAAGTCGCGGTCGAATTCGCCGTCGGCTCGCACAATCTCCCTATCCGGTTCCAGCATCCTACATCCCGATCCCCCAGCCGCCAGCGCTAGGGACAGCAGCCACGGAGAAATTCGTCGTGTGGAGAAAAGAACCATCCCTGCGATCGGTTTCCGTGCTGGCGGACGAATGGCGTCGACCCCATGCGGTCCTCGGCGGTGGGCACAACGTCTGATCCGAATGAGTCAGCGGTTTTTCGGAGAAAACGCCAGTTGTGTCAAGGTGACTTCAACCGACCAGGTTTCACGTCCCATTGGAGTTTCTCCGCGGGGCGCCCAGAGTCTCAAGTCGGTCACGGTCAACCCATTTTCCGCGTCGTTGAGCGCGTACGCGAAATCGACCACTTGCACGAGGGTCACCCCTTTGAGTTCGATGCGGGTCGGATAAACCTGATAGGGAGACTCTCCCAAGCGATAAGGCTGGGCGGGTGGTTGGATTCTCAACACGGCCTCTTCGGAAAGGTGTGAATCCTCGAGTGCCCGTTCGATTCTCCTGGCAATCGAGCTTTGCGAATCGGCTCCCACGGCGGCGAAGGTAGGCATCGATTCCAGCCGCCGGATCTGGTTCGACAGCCGCCGGCACTCGGCCAACCGCCGCTGGGCCTCCCGCAACCGTTCCCGGCTTTCCCGGTAGCCGAGCTGGAGCCAGATTGCCAGCGACACCGCCAACAACGTCCCCACCACCGGTGCCCATCGCCTCATCGATTCGGACATCCGGGATCTCAGTCCATTCTCACTCATGGCTCTTCCGCCTCCCGGCCAGGTGGCGGTTTCGGCTCCTGCCACTGCGCGAACAGCCGTACCGAGACCGAATGATCGCTGTTCTGTTCGGTCGATGGGGGTGGAACTTCGAAATGGTGCGCCCGCAGCGCTTCGGCCAATTCCGTGGCATCCGCATGGCGGCGCAGATCGGCGTGCAGATCAAGGCTCCCGTTTTCGATGCGAAGTTCACGTACGTGAACGCGCGTCGTTTTCGGGAGCGACTGGAGGAAGTCGCGGAGCACCGTCAGGGCCGGCGTCGGCAGATGGACCGAGGACGGGATTCGCCGCGCGGCGAACCGGCGCGCGTGCTCACTGCGCAGTCGAGCCGCCACGGCAGGTGGGACTCGCTTTCCGGGAAACAGATCGCGATAGACCTCGGCCTGCTGACGATCCAATTCGGCCGCTCGAGCATGGTTGCGCAGCGTCTTCCATCCCAACGCAGCGAACCAACTCCCGGCCAGCAGCAAGAGCGCGGCGGCCAAGACGGCCGCCGCGCGGCGAACGGCCCGATGCGGTGCCCCTCGTGCCAGCTCGCCGCGGCGAAGCTCCACCCAAGCGAGTTGCCGGCCGGTCAGCAGGTCGGCCGCGATCCGCCGGGCATGCTCGCGAAGCGGTTCGGTCTCAACCCGTTCCACGGCACAATCGAGCGAGTCGATCGATGACACCAACGTGTCGTCTCCGTTGACCACGATCCACCGTGGCAACTTGTCGTCGGGCTCTTTCGAATGAGACCGAATCTCTGCCGCAATCGGTTCTGCTTCGTCCGCATGCCACTGCCAGCCGCAGGGCCGACCGTCGCGCAGTCGAAGGACGTGGACCACACCTACGTCCCGCCACACCAGACCATCGGCATGTCGGAACCAGTCTTCTTCTCGGCAGTCCAGTGCGCCAAGGATGGCGAGCGGCCCAATCGAAGAAACGGCAAGCCCTTTCGTCTCGAGCGCCTCGATCAAGCCGGTCCATCGATCGGTCCGGGCGGCGACTCCCAGAACCAGCGAATCGTGGACGACGAAGTCAGCGACGGTCTCTTCGGCGGACCAGGGGAGGTGGTTCTCCAGTTCGTATCGCAGCGTGGTGCGATGGCGGGCATCGCGAGGATCGACGACCAGCGTGGCCGCCAACGTTTCGCGAGCGTCGAGTGCCACTACGATTTCGGCTCGAGCGATCCCGCGGTCGCGTGCATACGCCTCGACCCGTGCCGCCAGCAACTCGTCGTCGGGCCGAAATTGGTCGGCGACTTCCTCCCAGTCCGCCACGTTCGCACGGCTGATCAACCAGTTCCGGCCGGTCTGAACGAGTAAGCAGGTTCCCCCGCTCATCGCAGTCCTCCCGTCGGTTTGGGCATCGTCAGTTCCACCTGCCGTCCTCGATGCGACACCACGACTCGATCGGCTTCCACCTGTTCGATCTTCGATGCACCGGCCGTTTCGGGCAACGCTTGGCCAAGTCGGACCACTCGGACACGTCCACGGCCGTCGATCAGGATGGCCGCCGAGCGATCCGATTCCAGGACCGTGCCGATCAACCGCCACTGCAGCCTCGGGAGGGGACGAATCGACGGGCGGGGACGACTGGGGCGGGAAACGGTCGGCTTCTTCTTGGGCGGCGGGTCGACGAGCGGCCGACGGAGTCGTGTTTGCGCCAGTTCGCGAAGCTGGGAGGCCGGTGGGAGCCCGATCAAGCGAGTCGAGCGCAGACGGGGCGAGCGCGAGTGCGGGAATCGGGGAGGTGGAGACTGGCCAGGCCACCACACCCAGGCCCACAGGCCTGCCGAAATCAGCAGACACAGCGCAGCGGTCGCATACAGCAGACGGCGCACGGTGCGCGGCGATGTCGGGCGGTCTAATAGCAAAACGACGATACCCCATACGTCCCATCGTCACCGTATCGCACCGTCGCCGATGAAAGACGGTGGCGGCCGGCACGGCGAGCATCCACCCATACACAGTAGCATGACGACTGCTCGGTTAGTAGCTGTTTCAGCAAAACCTGATCGCGCCGATCGACTCCCAGTTGTTCCAACACTCGATGGATGTGCGGCCGGGGATACTCGCGACAGCGGTCGGCGATCTTCTTCGCCTGCCCCGCCGATACCACCAACTCGCACGTCGCCTCGATCACCTCACGGGGGGCGCGACGCACATTCAACCCACTGCCGGGACTGCAAGTGAGTTTCCGAGTCATCGCCACGAGCGCCGTTTGCCGAGCTGCAGCGCCCAACTGCTCGGTGCGAAACACCTGTCCCCAACCCTCGAAGGCGACCGGAAACACCACGTCCGGCCGGCGCACCTCCGGTTTGCCCTGCGGCGGCACCGAGGGGCGCAAACGGACCAAGATACCACTTGGACCGTCCAGCAGGCGGCGCAACGACGACTCGAGCCTCGCTGGGCCGACATAGTGGTAAGCCGTGTTCACGTCGAATGCCGCCGAGTCATCTCTCACCGAAGCGGCAACCGAAACTTCTCCCAGGACGAAACGATAGTCGAGCCTGGCCGGTGCCGGCTGCTCGCTCCCCTCCCGGCGGGCTCGTTCCTCCAAGCGATCGAACAACTGCGGCGCCAATTCCAGCAGCGCCGCCTGGCAACTCCGCGATCCCCATCGCAGTTGGAAGTCGTGTTGGAGGCGAGCGGTTTCAGCCGCCATCGTCAGACTGACGCGAGCCACTCCGATCAGCGCCACGGTAACCAGCACCAGAGCCACCATGACGGCGGCCAACGCGAATGCCGGGCGCCGTCCTTCCCGGCTCGGACACGCGCCTAGCGAACCACATTCACGCGACATAGTACGCGGCCTCCCGTGTCGTAAATGACCAGCTCGGCACTTTGGGGCATCGTCGGCACGGCGCTCTCTTTCCCGCTCGATTCTTCCGGCCTACGAAACCCGCGTGCGGAAATCCTGCCCACCCCCGCCCACAGCAGAGTCCGGCGAACCCGACGCCCTCGCCCGCCCGTCGTCTCCACCACCGTACGAACCAGACAAGGTGTTCCCGCCACCGGTTCGACTTGGTAGACCACTTCGGCCGGGCGTTGCAGAAAACGCCCACGGATGGGGTCTTCGGCAAGCAGGCCCGAGAGTCGCACCGCATGGGAAGTCGCTGCCACCGATGTGGCATTCTCCAGATCGCGTTGCAGTTGGTCCCGCAGGATGCCAATCGACGGGGCTCGTTGATATTGGCGGGCTGCCCATCGTCGCTGCTGGGCCACCGAACGCAACACACCGCCCAGCAACACCATCAACACCGCCGACAGTACCGTCGCCACCAGCAGCTCGATCAATGTCAGTCCGCTCGAACGTTTCATCGGCGCGAACTCCCTCTGCTGCCACCACGCCGCTTCGCACCGGGCTGGTCGGCCGGCGGTCGCACTTCGGCCGGCCGCAACAACTCTACGGTCAATACCGGCCGTCCCCGCCGTTCGGCCGCATACATCTCGAACCGGATCGTCTCGACCGATATTCCTTCCGCCAGGGGATGAGACCGCAGCGGACGCGTTTGCCACATCCACGTCTGACTACCCTCGCTCACTCGTCCCTGGCTTTGACGGGGGATTTCGGCTCCCTTCCATCCCGACAGCAAGGCCTCGGCCGTTCGCAAGGCCGCCCGCTGACGAACCGCTCGGATCATCTGCTGACGGTGCAGACGGAATGCCGTCAGCATGCCCACCAACAACGTCGCGGCCATCACCAGGCTGACCACGACCTCGACCAGAGTCAATCCGCGGGGATCTACGAGTCTCATGGAAACTCCTTGCCAATCATCACCCGCTCGCAGTCATCAACGAATCGCCAACAGACGACGCACGCGGCGTTCATCTTTCAGTACGAGTGTCTGCCCCGATCCGCCCAGCACCATGATCCAGCGCGACAGTTTTGCTCCGGCCGTCATTCGAACGGCGTAAGTCTCCGACTGCCCGTTGGCCGTCATGACGACTTGCAATGTTCCGGTCCGGCTGGAGGTCCGGGCCGTCCACAACCGGTCGATCTTGACGCCGCGAGCCACGGTACGGATTTGTCCATTGGGGAGGCGAATGGCGGCGCGACCTCCCGAACCGATGAACAATCGCGTCGGTTGCCCGCGCTCGTGAGCCACATGTCGGGCATGGCTGTCGCAAGCCATCAGCATTTCGCAAGAAGAAGCAAGGTTGGCTCGAGCGACATGGCTGCGCACCGACACGACCACGATTCCGGCGATTACGGCGCAGAGGACCAGCACCGCGATCAGCTCGATCAGCGTCAAAGCGGACTTCCGGCAGCACCTAATCGGCTTCGCGTTCCACGTCATCGCTCGAAATGTCCTTGTCGGCACCGGTCCCACCCTCACGGCCGTCGGCACCCAAACAGATTACTTCAAAGGCCGATTTGCGACCGGGATTGTTGTAGACATACGGACGGCGCCACGGATCGAGGGGAGTCTTGTTGAGCAGACCATCCTCGAACTCGTCGCTGGGTTGAGCCAGGATCTCGATTCCCTCGTCATTGGTCGGATAGCGGCCATAGACGCTATAAAACGTCTCCAGAGCTTGCACGATTCGAGCGATTTCCGCCTTGGCCGCATTCTGCTTGCTGACGATCAAGTAGCTTCTGGTGCGAAACACGACCAGGCTGGCCAGCAGCCCGATGATCACCATCACGACGATCAATTCGACCAGCGAGAACCCACTGCGTCGACGCCTTGCGGGATTGAAATCACAACACATTGCCTGCCTCCAAAATGGGAAGAATGGTGGCCACCAGGACGAAACCGACCACGATTGCGAGGGCCACGATCAAGACGGGCTCGAGTAATGCAGCGAAACGAGCCGAGCTGGTGGCGACTTGGCGTTGGTAGTCGTCGGCGAGTTGGTCGAGCATCTCCTCCAGCCGGCCAGTTTCCTGACCAACGGAGAAGATGCGAATCGCCATCGGCGGAAATACACCCGCCCGTTCGAGTGCCGAAGCAACCTCTTTGCCTTCCATCACACTCCGTCGACACGCCTCGATGGCGTCCCGCAATACCAGATTGCGAGTCGCTCCGGATGCCAGTTCGAGTGCCTGAGTCAACACCATACCGCTGCGCAGCAACGACGACAGCACCAGCGCGATGCGCGACAGGCTTTGCTTGAGCAGCAGCGGTCCCAGGCCGGGCAGACGCAACAACGCTCGGTGGAAGCGCCGGCGAACCGCCGGCAGTCGCAACAACCCGCCGACCCCCACGACAGCCATCGCCGCCGTCAGGGCCAGCAGCCACCCGTATTCCAACAGAAGATCACTGCACGCTTTGACGACCCGAGTCGGCCATGGGAGTTGGGCTAGTGTCTCTTCCAAGTTTTCCAGCAGGGGCGGCATCACATAGGTCATCAAGAACACGGTGGCGGCCGTGCCGAACACGACCAGAAACAGCGGATAGGCCAACGCATTGAGCACCTGATCCTTCAGGTGAAGCTGACGCTGCTTGAATTCGGCCAGTTGCCGCAACACGCGATCGAGTTCTCCGGTGTGCTCGCCGACTTCGACCAGGTTTACCGAGAGTCGATCGAAGATGTCCGGTCGTTGCCGGAGTGCTTCGGCCAGGCCGGCGCCGGCCGCTACGCGTTCGCGCACTTCCAACAACGCCGCCCGGTAGCCACCGCGATATTGAGCCACGACCGTGTCCAGCGCTTCCAGCAACGGAATGCCCGCATCCAACAGCATGGTGAGTTCGTGAATCGTCACGGCCCACGCAGCGGCATGGCGAGTTCGCCGCATGCGGACGGTCGCGTGCTGCGGCTTGCCTGCGCGCACCGGCTCGAGCTGCCGTACACGGAGACCTCGAGCACGGAGTTCCTCTCGAGCTTGGCGCGGAGTATCCGCGGCCACCGTTCCTTTGACGGTGGCGCGTCGCGAATCGATCGCCTGGTAACGAAACACTCCCATCGCTCAACCGATTTCCGCCGGTTCGGTGTTGTCACGGATGGCTCGCGTCACCCGCAGGACTTCTTCCACCGTGGTCCAGCCTCTTTGGACCTTGTCCAGTCCGTCGTCGATCAACAGCGCCATTCCGGCCTCCCGCGCCGCCTGCCGGATGTCGGCCGCATTGCCCCGGTTCTGCACGAGTTCGCGACAGGCATCGTTCATCGTCAGTAGTTCGAATAGACCGATCCGTCCTCGGTAGCCCGTATTGCGGCACTGCTCGCAGCCTCGCCCCCGATAAATCGGCTCGCCCGTGGGAGCGGCTCCCAGCCGTGCCAGTTGCCGCCGCTGCTCGTCGGCCGGGACCGGTTCGCGACATTGCTCGCAAATCCGTCGCACCAGCCGCTGAGCCAGCGCGGCTACCAGAGAACTGGTTACCAGATAGGGCTCGATTCCCAGATCCAGCAGGCGCGTGACGGCACTCGCCGCGTCGTTGGTGTGCAGTGTGGAGAAAACCAGGTGTCCCGTCAGCGACGCCTGAATCGCCATCACCGCCGTCTCCCGGTCGCGGATTTCACCGACCATGATGATGTCGGGATCCTGACGCAACACGTTTCTCAGCCCGCGAGCGAAAGTCATCCCCTTCTTCTCGTTGATTTGCGTTTGGCTGACGCCCTCGAGTTGATACTCGATGGGATCTTCCAGCGTCAGCACGTTTTGATCGACCGTATTGATCTCTTGTAGTGCCGCGTAGAGCGTGGTGCTCTTGCCGCTTCCGGTCGGTCCCGTCACCAGCAGCAGACCGTGGTCGAGTTGGATCAGCTCACCGAACTCGCGGAGTGTCTGGTCGTTCATTCCCAGTTCGCCCAGCGAATGGAGTCGGGCACTCTTGTCCAACAGCCGGATCACCACTCGCTCGAGGTGACTCGTCGGCAGCGAAGCGATGCGGAGGTCGATCAGGCGGTCGCCGATCTGGACCGTGGCCCGGCCGTCTTGGGGCAGCCGCTTTTCGGCGATGTCCATGCGGCCCAGCACTTTGACTCGAGTCGTAACTTCGCCTTGCAACTCTTTGGGAATTTCGAAAGCGTCGAACAACACGCCATCGATGCGCTGCCGTACGATCACACGGTCTTCGTAGGGTTGGATGTGGATGTCCGAGGCACCGTTCTTCACGGCTTCGAACAGAATCATGTTGACCAGCTTGATGACGGGCGCTCGCCCCGTCGTATCCAGCAGGTCCTCGTGACGGCTCAAGGTCTCGATTTCTGAGAGCACGGCATCCCGATCGAGTTCGTCGATCAGGGCTTGGGTTTGTCCGGACTGAGCTTCGTAGGCACGGTTGATGGCCTGTTGCACTTGGTCTTCCGAGGTGACCACGACGGACAGCCGCGGCGTCAACATCCGCCGCACGATATCGGTTTGCCGCCATCCCGCCAGATCGCAGATGGCGATCGTCGGTCGCTCGTCGTGGAGCAATCCCATGAGCCGATGGCGGCGCACAAACCCGATGTCGAACGTCTCGACGAACCGGTCCCACACGTGATGAGCAGAAAGTTGGGGCACGTATGGCAGGCCGAGTTTGTGGGAGATTTTCTGAGGCGTTAGCTCGGATCGGGCGACGGTGGACATGGAGGACGATGGCGAACGGCGCGACAAAGGACAAGGCTGTTTTCACACTTCCGGTCGCAGG
>JALSIV010000418.1 GCA_026989685.1 Pirellulaceae bacterium
AGGGGACAGGATTGCCGCCGCGTGGCGAACCGGTGCATCTGGGTGGAGGCACGACGATCCGGGCCTTCACGTCACTCCTTTATCATAACCGGTCCGCTGCGAGGATGCTCGCCCGGGATCTGGGCCTGGTGCACCGATTTCTGCGAAACATACCTCAAGTCTGCGAATTTGTCGTCCCGCAAAATCAGGGGACGAATAAACAAGAAGAACGATGTCGTACTTTTCTTGCGGGTTTGCAGGCTGCTGACTGCCCGCAGTACGGGGATCTCGGAGATGAAGGGGAGTCCCGATTGTCCGGCCTGGTTGCCCATCCGTTTGAGCCCTCCCACGATGATGGTCTGTCCGTCGGGAATCGTCACCGTGCTGCCCACACGATCGATCTGGCGCGGTGGCGGTAGCGTTCCGCTTTGAGCTTCTCCTACGAACGTGCTGAATTCGACCTCGAACTCCAGCAACAGGTTGTCGTTGTCGCTGATGTGAGGCGTTACGGTGATGATGGTTCCCGCCTGTTCGTCTCCACCCTTGCTGGTTGTCGACACCGTATTGGAGGCATTGACGCTGGCGAAGGGAACACTGGCCACACTTTCGAGCTGCCCCGTACTGTTGTCGTTGACCAGGATCCGCGGCGATGCGAGCACGCGTGCCCGCGAGTGGGTCGTGAGGGCCTGCACGACGACATCAGCCACGTCGGGATCGACCAGCGTTCCGTTGAAGCCGATCTTGGGAGCGATTCGCAGGGCACCGGTAATCGGATCGATTTCGCTCAAACCGTAGGACGTGAAAGCGAACAATCGTTTGATTCCTGTACGGTCCCCTCCCGACACCTCCACACCCAGCTCGAAATTATCGCTGGTGTCGACGGCGATGATCTTGGCGTCGATCAGCACCTGCGGCTTGCGCTTGTCCAGTTCCTTGATCAGGTTGGCGTACATCTCATGGACTTCCGGCGGTGCGATCATGATCAGGCTGTTGGTGGTGGGGTCGGCGGATACGCGAGCCCCGCCCGGCAAGGTGGCACTCCCGCCAAAGGCTCCCTGTGACGACAGCGCTCCCTGGACGCGATCGAATCGGGACTGTCGCGTCTGATCGTAGACTCCCGGCGTTTCTTCCGGCGGCAACGGCAGCGGCGTGTGTTCCAGTCCCCGCATTCCGCCCGCCACACCGCCGGAAGCAGGAAGTTGGCGGGACGGCATCCCGCCAGGAGCCCTCAACTGAGAAAACGGAAGCGCTGTTCCCGGCTGCGCAAGCGGGCCGGCCAGCGGATTGGTCGCCCGTCCCCCGAAATAGACCGTCTCGGCACCGAACACGGTCGCCGTCCCCTGCACCTCCTGCAGCGCCAGCAGTGTATAGAGAACGTCGAGTACGTTGGCATTTTTGAGTTTGTAGAAGCGGATGGGGCTGCGTTTGGTCTCGATGGGCGAATCGATCTGCTGCAGCAGATCGGCCAAACGCTTGTGGATCTCGGGAGTCGCCCGGACGATCAAGAGGTTCCCATCCGCGTCGACCGATGCCGAATAGAGCCGCTGGCTGTCTTGAGCGGCCAGGTATCCTTGAGCCAGCTTGTGGAAGCGTTCGGCCTGGATGTGCTGGAAGCGGTAGACCTGCGTCACCAGGCCCAAGGAGACGTCGAACCGCTTGAGCAGCGTCAGCGCCTCGTTCACCTGCGCGGCCGTTCCCACCACCACGATCTCATTCGTGCGAGGCTCCTCGAACAAAGCCAACCGAGTTCGCGGCGGCGTCGGCCCGGTGGCCGGCTTCTTGCTGGAACGTCCCCCCTGCACTCCCAGCATGGCTCGAACCTGCTCGGCCAGCTTGGCCGCCTCGAGATGCTTCACCGTATAGAATTGGTAGGTGACGTCGCGTCGCGGCTGGTCGACGATTTCGAGCAATTTCTTGATCTGCACCAGCGTGCTGGCGTAGTCGGTCACGACCAGAACGTTGGCCTCGTCGAGCGTAATCAGGCTGGAACCGGGACTGGTAAGAAACGGCCTGAGTAGCTGTGACAGTTGTTTGGCACTGGTGTAGCGCAGCGTAAAGGCCTGCACCACGGGAGTGGCGCTGCCGCCCTCTGCCAACACTGCGGAGGCGTCAGCCGGACGAGCATTTCCCAACATCTCTTTGGCGTCCACGATCCGCTTGAAACCGGGGACCTCGGCATCGACCAGCGCCAGCTTTTCGGATTTGAGCACCGCACCGAGAAGCGGGAGCAGCGAGGAGACGGGGAGTTCGCGAGGCGTACGGATGTTGATCCTCCGGTTTCCCACTTGAGGCGAATAGATGATTTGGATTTCCAGACGCTGACTGACGTAGTCGATCAGCGCCTGCAGTTCGACCTCGCCCTGCAGGTTGATCCGCACGTGGCCCGGCTTGGGGGGCTGGGCGTGCGCCGCAGCCGCGATCACCCACAGTCCGGCGCAGACGAAGCCGAAGGCGGCCGATGAGCGAACGCGTGTCCATAGAGAACGCCGGCACCAACGCATGACGAGGGGCTCCCTCACGAATGACCCACGAGGCGACTTGTCGAGCCGGCTGCACACGCACCGCCCGCAGCGGGCGCACCTGCGGCGTCGCCTCTCGATGAGAGCGGAAACGGTACCGCCGCGGTGCGCTCGCGTCAAGCCGAATGTCGCGGCTTAAGTGAGGAAGCCGATCGGCGATCCGCCGCCGCTGTAGAAATTGCGGATGTTGGGCAAGATGGTGTCGAGATCGCTGTTGGTGGCGCCGTACCACAGCGCCAGTTCGGCGGCGTACTCGTCGACGCTCATCGTGGGCACGAGTCGTCCGCGTCCCGTGTCGAGCGGGTTCCCCAGTGCCAGCGAGGTCGGATAGTCGCCCCAGATCCGTCCCCCCCGCACGGCATCGCCCATGATGATGTGGTTTCCGCCCCAAGCATGGTCGCTTCCCTTGCCGTTGGAGGAGAGAGTGCGGGCGAAGTCGGAGGCGGTAAAGGTGACGACGTCGTTTTGCACACCCAGTTCTACCAAAGCCTGATAGAGGGCGTACAAACCGGCGTCGATTTCGGGCAACATGGCGTTTTGCCGGGGAATCAGGCCGGCGTGGTGGTCCCATCCACCTCGCATCACGAAAAAGATCTGGCGTTCCTGGTTGAGTGCCTGGCGAGCCCCGATCGTCTTGGCCACCATTTTCAGTTGTCGGCCGAAGTAGGTGTTGGGAAACTGCGTATTGAGCGTCACGCCGCTGGTCGCGTTGTTGAAGTCGATCGCCGCGTCGATGGCCGTGCGGCGGATCTGGGCGTGCGTCTTCTCCAGCAGATTCCGGTAGGTCTCTGCCAGCATCTGATCGGTGGTATCGGTCAACACCTTGTTGAGTTTTCCGCCGCCCCGGTACCCGTACAGCAGCGTCGCCCCTCGATCCTGGATGATATAGGGCACAACCGTGTCACCGGTCTCGAAGATGTTGGACGCGTTGAGGGCGATGTTCATCGAAATCGTGGCATTGGCGTTGACCCGGTCGGTCAGCAAGTCGGCCATCCGCCCGGCCCAGCCGGTCAATTGCGTCCGCGACTGAGGTACCGACGTTTGCCAGTGGCGGATCATGTCGGCGTGGGAATACAGTCCCAGGGGCAAGTTTTGCTTGGCCCGATAGGAATTCATATCGGTCCGTTCGATCAAGCTTCCGACATTGGCGAGGAACGCCAACTTGCCGTTGCGGAACAGTTCCGCCATCCCCGGCATGCCGTGGTGGATGCCGAAACGGCGTCCCGAAGCCCCGTCCACGATCTCGTACACATCGTCGTTGTCCGGATCGTTGGGATCGTAATTGAGTGCCAGGTTCGAGCGCACCTGCCGGTAGTCGGCGTACTCTCCATCTTCCAGAGGGCAGAGGACGTTGTAGGAGTCGATGCCGCCGTGCAGGAAGATGCAGATCAGCGCCTTGTAGCCGGCATTGCCCGATTGCGCGGCGACCGCCGTGTTGACGGCCTTGAGTTGCAGCAGGGTACTGAGAGCGGCCCCGGAGGTAAGTGCCGCACATCCACCGGAATGTTTGAGAAAGGAGCGCCGGGAAATGGCGTGGCGGAACGCGTTGCGAATATCGTTGGTCATGGTATCACCCTTGTACCGGTTGGTTGATTCGAGAATTCATGTCATGCTGTTGGTGCAAAAAACGAGAAGCGCTGGTGCCTTCGTCCGGCGACTCATTCGTCGACTGCGCAATCGGGCGATGTCAACACGGCCAGAATCGCCGCCTTGGCCCGCAACATGGCATCGTTTTCCGATGGCATGTGCGTCTCCAGAGCCGTGGCGATGATCTCCTTCGTCCGGTCGCTCATGGTGCCGTGGCACAACAGCAGATCGAGATGTTCCATCAAGTCGTTCAGATCGCCGGACAGGTCGGCCTCGCGCTGGAAGTCGAGCGAGATATTGACCCAGATCGGATTGCTGCCGCCGAGAATGCGGAACCGGGCCCGAGCGTTGTAGATCTCGCCTCGCAGGCGATTGGCGAACCGGTTGGCGATCACCGACGTGAGGATTTCGAATTCGGGAGCCGCCAAGAAGCCGTTGGGGATGCGGCGAGAGGGTTTGTAATTGGTGATGTCCCCCGGCGGCTGGTAGTCGGGGTCGTAGAAGTTGAAGACGTGAGGCTGCAAGTAGGGGCCTTGATTCATGTTCCAACTCTGCGAGGGAATCATGAAATAGCCGTTCTTGTAGTCGCTCTGGGGGTGGAAGGCGCGAATGAACGCCGTGTAGCGCAAGACCGGTTCGCGGAGCCGCGAGTATTCGGTGCCGCGCGGTGTTACCACGAGTCGCAAAGGACGCCATTTCAGCGAGTAGCGGACCGGACGGAGTGCCTCGCGGTCCAGCAGGATCGCCTTGATCACTCGCTTGAAGTCGCCGCGCCGGCCATGCCCGCGACGGCCACCGTGGAAGGCTCGAGCCACCCGGCGAATGTAGCCTCGAGAAGGATTCGATTTGACGAACCGCTGAATCAGCAATCGGGAAATGAACGGGCCGACATTGGGATGCCGGAAGATGTTGTCCAACGCCTGCTCGATCTCTCCCTCCGGATCGTCGGGAAGATGAACGACCTGCCCTCGCAGCAGCGTCTTGGGATCCGTGTCGTGGTAGTCCGCGTACATCTGCATCGGTTCGTGCAGATTGATCGGCCCGTTATACAGGTGTGTCCCGCCGGGATAGCTCAAGCCGGTGAAAATCCGAGCGAACGCTTTGATCGTCTCGTTGTCGTATGTCGGTATCAAATCGCCGTTCTTGTCGCGGCGGAAGACGCCGTCTGGACGCATTTCATAAAGGCCGATGGAAAACAACTGCTGGACTTCTCGAGCATAGTTCTCATCAGGATAGATTCCGCGGGAAGGGATCGGCTTGCGGTTGCGAATGTGGCTCAAGTAGATCCCCATCACGGGATGGTAGGTCACATCGTGCAGCAACTCGCGGTAGTTGCCGAAAGCGTTGTCCACCAGCATGTCGTAGTAGTCGGTGATGCCCATCCAGCGAGCCTGTCCCGTGGCATCCAACGCCCGCACGTTGAAAGCTCCCACGTTCTGGCCCACAACGAAGATCTGCGCCAGCGCCCAAGCCATCCGTTGGCGAAGCTGGTCCTCGCCACGAATGGCGATGTGCCACCAAGCATGATGACGGTAACGCGTGTGCCCAATGCCCTCCTGGATTTGATCGAAGCCGTCCGCTTCCAACATCTCCTTGATCAAAGCGTGATGACTGGAAGCCGGCTTCTCGAACTGTTCGTCGATCCACTCCGCAAGCGCTCGCCGGCGACCTTGCCGCCTCATCCGCTCCGCCAGTTCGTCGATTTCTTCTTGCGTGGGGCCAAACGTGGCTCGCGACAAGAACTGCGCCGCATTCAGCTTGTAATAGGTGTCGACCAGGTCCCGCCAGTTGTCGATGCGAAACGACCCGGCTCGCACCTGCGGCGTGCCGCACGTCATACCCGCCAGACCTGCGAGTACGCCCAACCAGAGAAACCACCGGAAACCCGTTCGCATCATCATGGCAACCTCCGACAGTGGAAGCTCTCAGCTACGACAACTCCATCGATCTACTCTGCCGACCCGAGGCGCGAGCACACACTCGATGGTTGTTCGAGCGGAAGCGCGCCACAATTACGGCAGACGGCAAACAGCGTCGATCCGAGAGCCCGAGATTAGAAATAACCAGCCACTGCAAATCAGGACGAGGTGGGAATGTGTGAGTGATCCGGCTGTCTCCACACCTGCAGATTCAACGCCGGATTGTAGTCCATCTGCCGCCCGTGTCAAGCAAGTCCCGCTGACGGAGAAATCCATTCCCCAATGGCAGCAATCGCGGGGCGGGAAGCGCCCAAGTATCTGACCAACCTAAGAGGCTGTCACAACACTCCGTGTTGCAAGTAACTCCATGTTGCAAGTAACACGCCCGAGGCCGGGATGCGGCGCGGCGGGTTTTGTTACAGGCTCGAAAACACCCACCATTCTCGCACGGCGTTGCGAAAATGGTGGGTGCCGCGAATGTGTCGGCTGAGTCGCTGATCAGAACCCGATGTGAAACCGGACTCTACCGCCGCCCACGGTGACACCGACGTGACTTCCCGTGCCGTAAACCACCGGTCGGGGAGGCTGAGCGTACCGGCGGTAGGCAAGCGGCCGGGGGGCCGGACCGTGATGGTGGTCCAGT
>JALSIV010000419.1 GCA_026989685.1 Pirellulaceae bacterium
TCCGGCAGACGCGCAGCAACTCCGTCAGGGCCTCGGTGATCGCCGTTTCGTCGTCTCCTTGGCGGGCCGCCACTTCGACGGCGTATGCCAGCGGCGTGAGGTCATCGAAGCCGTAGCTTCCCGCGGATCCTTTCATCTGGTGAGCCACGCGCCGCAGGTCTTCCCAATTCCGAGACGCATACGCTTCTTCCAGGCTGCGGATGCGGTCGGGCATCTCGGACACGTAGAGTTCGACCAGCGGTCCCAGGTCGGGATCGGATCCGAAGGCGGAGTAGACCGGCGCGGATTCGTTTGGCGTGTTGGTCATGCTAAAGCCCCTTGTATATTCGAAGTCTTATCAAGCAACGATATCATGAACCCTGGGCGGCCGTTTCACGGCGACGCTGCCTCCAGGTTTCGCCGAGGGCACGGCGCCAGCGTGTCACGCGCTGCACCGCCTGACGGACCAGTTCGACCAGGAGTTCCCGGTCGACCGGCTTGAGCAGGTAATCGGTGGCTCCGCACTCGAGCGCATCGAGGATGGTTTGCTGTGTCGAATGGCCGGTCAGAAACAGCACTTGAGTGAACGCATTCCGAGCTCTGGCGAATTTCTGCAGATCGACGCCGTTCATCTCGGGCATTTCCAGATCGGTCAGCAGGACATCGACCGCGTGCCGGTCGAGAAAGTTGCAGGCTTCCCGTGGATTATCCAGTACTTCGATCTGAATCTCCTCCCCGAACGCGTTGCTCAGAACGGTGCTGAGCAGTCTCAGCAGTGCCGCGTCGTCGTCGACGACCAAAACCGTAATCGTGCCGTTCATGGTGCGATCCTTTCTTTCGCATGGTTACTCAAGCCGAAAAGGAATTGACCACGAGGGCCACGAAGAGCACGAAGGATAAGATCCTTTGAAGTCGAATCACTGGCCAGGTGTCGGAGTGACATCACGACAGCGACCGTCTCTTCTAAGAGGCTGTCACAAAACTCCATGCCGCAAGCAACACGCCCGAGGCCGGAAAGCGGCGAGGCGGGTTTTGTTACAGGCTCTAAGTCCTTTGTTTTCTTCGTGATCTTTGTGTCCTTTGTGGTTTCTTCAGTGCATTCAGCCACTTGTATTGTCAGTGTGTGATGGTAAGAGACTTTCTTGGCAACATCTGCGCGCCGTGCGCATAGCCTGCAAGGGCTTTCGGTTGTCACCACCATCTCTACAGTCTCCAGCCGCTCGCCTCCGGTCTTGCGGGCGAAGCCCACGTTAGGAAGGTGGATTCTGTTTCACGCTTGCGTTTCCGCCAGCACCGGCGCTTGGTGGTCTCGGTGATCGTCGGCAAATCGCTCAGAAATGAGCCGGTCGGCCAGTTCCACGACGGCGGCCAGATCGGCTTTGGACGTCTGGGCGTCGGCGCCCACTGCTTTGCCCTTCTTTGCGTTGGCCGGCGTGACGATCGATGAACAGAGGATCACTGGCAGTTCCTTCAACCGGGGGTGGGATTTGATGCGGCGGGTGAGGTGAAATCCGTCCATCGACGGCATTTCCACGTCGCTGATCAAGACATCCGCCAGCTCGTGCAGCGTTTCGATTTCCGCGATCCTCGCCTCGAGCCACTCCCATGCCTGGGCGCCGTGTTCGAAGACCGTCACGTTACCAAAGCCATTCTCGCGAAGAATCGACTCGATGGCGATTCGCACGGTGGGCGAGTCGTCGGCCACCAGCACATGGACGGCATCCCGGGAAACTTGGAACGAATTGCCGACGGCGACAGGCTTTTGCGCATCTCGGGATACTTCCGCGCTGATCGTTTCGAAGTCGCACATCATCACGAGCCGGCCGTCCAGTTCGGTCACGGCGGTCACCGGCGCTCCGGTTTTCGCAATCAGGGCCGGGACCGGTTGGACGTGTTCCCAACTGACGCGATGGATGCGCTCGACCTCATCGACGAGAAACGCCTGAACGGCCTCGTTGAACTCGGTGACGATCATGCGGCCTCCGTCAGGGGAAGCTGCTTGCTGGTCGAGATGGCGGTGCAGCGATACACAGGGGAGCACGGCTTCCCGCAAGCGAAAACAGCCGACGACGGATGGATGGGCGGTTGGGAGAGGGGTAATCTTCTGTGCGGGCATGACCTCGCGGACTTTCGCCACGTTGATGCCGAGGCGGTAGCTGCCAACGCGGAATACGAGGACTTCCAGTTCATTGGTACCGCTTTCCAAAAGAATCTCGTTGTCCAGCAGAATGCTTCCCAGTGTCGTGGACATGACTAGGGCTCCCTACGATCGGGGTTATCGTTTTGCTCAGTGGGCAGGCGCTTCGACAGTATCGGTCTCCGGCAGCGTGGAACGCATGATGCAATCGAGTGCCTGGACGACCCGTGCCCCGTCAAATGGCTTGACAATGAAATCGGCGGCTCCCGCAGTCAACGCCTCTTTGAGCGTGTCGGTTTGATCGATGGCGCTGACGACCAGCACTCGAGCGGCGCTGTCGAATTCCCGGATGTGCCGCAGGGCATACAGTCCATCGTATTCGGGCATCACCAGGTCGAGTGTCACGGCGTCGGGACGAAGGGAACGATACTGTTCCACGGCTTGCCGGCCGTCGGACGCTTCACCGCAGACCTCCCATCCCCCGTTGGACACCGCATCCTTCACCAACTCGCGGATGATCAAGGCGTCGTCCACTACAAGCAATCGCTTAGCCATCGGTCGTACCCCATTTTCCAGAATTTCGATTCGCTACAGTATCACCGGCTGTTGGCCGACAATTTCCACAATGACATCCCCGGTATGGCTGTCGAACGTGACACGGCGTCCTTTCGATCCGCCGACATGTTGGGCGACAATCGGAATCCGCTGTTCCTCAAGCAGACGGACGACTGCGTCGAGGTTGGCGGCTCCGATCTGAATCGGACCGCTTCCGCCGAACATGGCCGCTCCTCCCGTAATCTTGGCGGTCAACCCCGCTCGGCCGGCTCCTTTTGCGGAAAGCTCTTGGAGCATCCAGGGAACCGCCGTGTCGGCGAACTTCCCCGGCGGCCCCGTCCGTCCGGCTTGCTGTGCCATCACGATGTGGGCCAAAGCGCCCGTCTTGCGGGCAGCGTGATACAGCAGCAGTCCGATGCAGGAACCGAGAACGGTGCGCACCACGCCCGGGTCGGTGACAATGGCGATCTGGGCCATTCCCACGGTTTGAGCGTTCTTGGTTTCCGGGGCGTGTGTCGTTGTGAGTGCCATGATGTGCGTCTGGTTTCGGTTCGATCAAACTCGAAAGAAAATGGCGTCTTGGATGGTCTGAGACAGGGCTGCATCGGGCAGAAACAGTACGTTCCAGTCGACGGCCTTAGCATCGAAGACGAATCGCGTGCTGGAGATCATCACTTCGTCACTGACGCACGCCTGCACCATCAAGGCTTGTTCCAGTACGCTCGTACCATAGTCCTGTACAAAGACTGGAGGAGCGGGAAGAAGTTGGCGGCCGGCCAGGCGGGTCAGTTCATTGAGATAGGCGGAAGCCAGGATGTTTCCGGTTTCCATCAGCGCCGACTTCTCCAGTTCCGTCCATTCGGCGTCGGCAGGCACTTCTCGCTGGAGCAAGTTGGCCGCGAGTTGCCGTCCGCGCGACTCGTCGAACGACAGGATGAGCTGGCTGGCGTCGGTACCCTTGACGGCCAACACGATCATCACCATCAGATCCATGCAGTCGGTGAACAGTCCCATCGCTTCTTCGAGTGGAGCCGTGTGGAGTCTATCCAATTCCAGCGAAACGCTGCCTCGCGTCCACTGGCACATGGCCATCGAAGCATGTTGCGTCGCGGTTGCGAAAGCCTGTTTGAGAACGGCAAGTGAGGGGTCGCCTTGAGTCGAGTCCGCCACGATTCAGTCTCCAGGTGGTGGGGTTACGTGCATACAAACTTACTGGTGTCATCGCCTTCGGACACGTTGGCCAAACGTTTTGCATCGATTGAGGGACGTGGTCTCGGCTGGCGGGCCAAATCCATCACGGCAACAACGTCGAGAATAAGCGAAACGCGTCCGTTGCCGAGGATGCTGGCGCCGGCCAGACCGGGTACTTGGCGGTAGTTCTCTTCCAAAGACTTGATCACGATGTCGTCTTCGCCGATCACTCCGTCCACTACCAAACCGAGTTTGTCTTTCCCGTGTGCTACGACGACTGTCGTCGATTCGTCGCTGGTGGCAGGCGACGGCGGGCGAGAGCGGTTCCAGACGAAGAGTTGTTCCAGTTCGCAGATGGAGATCACTTCGCCGCGAACCCGCGCCGTCTTGGCTCCTCGTACCGTCGCCACTTCACGCTGCCTCACGCGGACGATTTCGACGACCGATTCGAGCGGGATGGCGAAGACGTCATCCCGGACGACCGTCAGCAAGCTCGGCAGAATGGCCAGCGTCAGCGGAAGGCGGATGGTGATCAGCGTGCCTTTTCCGAGTTGGCTTTCCAGTTCGATCGATCCGCTCAGTCGCTCGATTCTCGAGCGGACGATGTCCATTCCCATTCCGCGGCCCGAGACCTCGGTCACCTGCTCGGCCGTGCTGAAGCCGGGTTCCCAGATCAGTTTGTAGGCGTCGCTCGGAGCCAGTCGCGCCGCCTCCTCCGCCGTCAAGAGTCCTTTGTGGACGGCCTTTTTCTTGAGTTTTTCCGGGTCCAGGCCGCGTCCATCGTCGCGGACCTGGATGCAAATCTGGTTCCCCTGGTGGAACGCGTCCAGTACCACCACGCCTTGAGGCGGTTTCCCGGCGGCTTGCCGTTCCTGCGGAGACTCGATTCCGTGATCGGCGGAGTTTCGCACCATGTGGATCAGCGGATCGCTCAACTCGTCGATCATTCGCTTGTCCAGTTCCGTCTTCTCACCCCGTATCACCAGGCGGATGTCTTTGCCGTTGCTTCGAGTGATGTCGCGAATTACCCGCTTGAACCGTTGAAACAGAGGACCGACCGGCACCATCCGCGTGTCCATCACGCTTTTCTGTATGCCATCGGAGACTCGCCCGAGTTGATGGACGGCCTCGCCCAAATCGTGGACCACGGTGCGTGATGCGACAATCTCCTGGAACGCGCTGCGAATCGTCTTCAGGTCGCGCCGCATGCTTTCGACATGGCTTCTCAGGAAAGGCGTCTCACAGGTCTCCATGTCACTCATCATCGTTTCCAATCGGTTTTCGAGGCCGTCGAGACGATGGAGTAGCTCTTTGCGACCGACTAGCGATTTCAGTTGGTCGCACAGCTCGGCGAAGCGAGCCTTGCTGATGACGAGTTGCCCCGTGAGGTTCATCAACTGGTCGAGGCGTTCGATTTCGACCCGGATCGTTTCCGCCGGCTTGCTGGCCGTCTTGGTGGCAGGCGAACGGTTGGCAGACGACGGTGTCGTTTCGGGTTTTTCGGGTTTCCCGGTCGGCGACGGGCACGCGGCAGCCGCGGAGCCGCTTCGGGAATTCCTCGTCGATGCCGCCTCGCCGGGAGCCAACACCTCGCAATGGACGTGTTCCACGCCGTCGACGATCAGGCTCTGACGTATCTCCTCGAGTGTGCGGTCGGTAGCCAGTCCGAACAGCATTCTCCGGGACTCGTCATCGGTTTCCGAGTCGTTCATCGAAGGAACGGTGACAAATACCTTCCCCAGTGCTTGCAGACGATCGAAGATCAGCCGTCGCTTCAGGCCCGCCAGCGCCAGTTCCGCCTCCAACACAACCATTCCGATTGCCGCCCGGCAATCCCCCGGCCATTTCTCAGCGAGTTGGCGGCGATCACTGTCGGTGAAACCGCTCCACTCCTCCGAGTCACTCTCGCTTGACCGCGACTCGAACGATGGAGAGTCCGCCTGCATCGATTGACCGGACATTGCCATGCAGGCAACCAGGGTCTGATAGGCCTCTGCGAATCGGTCGTCGTTTGTGATCCCCTTGCGCAGTTTCTCAAGGAACTCCCGGATCGCGTCGACAGCTTGGAGCAAGGCGTCGACCATGGCGGGCGTCAACGGTCGTCCACATTCCCGAAGTTCTTGGAGGATGTCCTCCATGGAATGGGCCAGCCGCGCGCAGCGGTGGAGACCGATGGAGGCCGCAGCCCCTTTGATGCGGTGGCAGACCACGAGCGCATCCGAAACGGCGTTGGGACCGGCCGACATCAAGAATTCGCTCAAGGCGTCGATCGACTCGTCGGCCTCCGAGATGAAAATCGAGACGTATTTTTGGGGAATATCCTCATCATTGTGCAGATTCGCAAACGGGTCATGTCGGTCGGCTGCCGCATTCTCTGTCTCGGCGGCTGGAGGAATCGCATGATCCGCCTGACCGACGTCGGCTGCGGCAGATTCCCCGGCCGCTGCATCGTTCACCGGCAACTCACCGTGTTCCAGTAGCCGGCAGATTTGCGTGAGAATCGATTCGTACTCAACGGGAGAAGCTCCCGGTTGGCTGAGGTGATCCACCATCTGCGTCAGCCGGTCGACGGCGCCGAACACGAGGTCGATCACGGGACGGGATACGGCGAGTTCCCCGTTTCGAGCGGCATCGAAGATGCTCTCGATCCGGTGAGTCAAGCGGTTGATATCATCAAGCTGCAGCATGGCCGACAGACCTTTGAGGCTGTGCGCATCCCGGAACATTTCGTTCAGCACGGTGCTGTCGACTTGCACGGACTGTTCGTCGCTCAGCGCATTTGCGAGTTCGTCCAGCGTCAGTAGATTATCGTTCAGTCGCGACAGATACTCCTGCGATTCGTCGAGAAAATCACTCAACATCGAATCCATGAAGTCATCGTCGAATCCTGAGTTCGCCATAGGTCTGCCCCCCTTAGGCTGCACTGGCTACCGGTCTTCCAACGAATGTGCTTGCTGGCAGTCGGCTGCCGGTTCCTTCCACCCGTCCAAGAAACGAGAGTTGCAAAAAGCTACTTTACGTCTGACGGAGGAGCAAGTTGCTCCGGCCAAACTCGTGGCCGGTCGGCCGTCGCACTCGTATTTCCGCTTCTCTCCGCACATTCCTCGCAAGCCGATGAGGGAGGCGGTATTCGGTTTCCACAGGCACGCATCGTGCCTTTCGAAGCGGCGAATGTGACGGGGCGCCCTATACTCCCTAGGGGCGATGGTTTCCCCAACGAGTGACCGATCGAACAAACGAACGCGGGGCACGCGCGATGATGGGCTTCTTTTTCTTGGTGGCTCTGTTCAATGTCTGTCTGGGGTATGCCGTAGCCGCATTGTTTCCGCCGTCGAAAGTGGCACGGATGCTCGCGGCCAGGTCCTTGCGCGGGCGGTCCGCGGTCGAACCCGCAAGCGCCTCGGAAATCGCCGCCGGCCCAGCCGGGAAGCAAGCGCAGCAAGTGGCGGTGTCCACCGGTGACGGTTTGGCCGACGCAGTAGCTCCGTTGGTGGCGGCTCCACCGACCGCGAGCGACCCTGCGCCGCCGGCACCTCCCCAACCGACGTTGTCGACGGAGAACTGGGAAGAGTTTTCCAAGGCGATGCAGCCGTTGCTGGATCGGGTGGCCTACGTTCGTTCCATTCAGGACAGCCTGCTGGGTCAGGAGATCGCGTCTCAGTTGCAGGGCGCCGTCGAGGCCTGGTATGACGACCTCTCCAAACAACTCGACGCGCATGACGACAAGCCGTTTCTGAGCGATGACGACGTGATGAACCTCGAACAATTCATGGCCCAACTGGAAACGACCTTGACCAATCTGAAGATGATCGACTGGTCGTCCGAGTTGGACAGCGCATTGAGCAGATTGGAGAAAGAGATCCGTATCGTTCAGGCCGCTCGGCCCGAATTGGCCATGGCGAAGGCGTGAGCAGAACCGGGAGGAGAAATACAAGCCCTACAGCCGTTCGATTCGGTTTTCGGAAGCATCTCCGTTGACCACAATTCGTACCTGTTTATTGAGAATTGCGATCGCACAACCTAGATATTTTAGAGCCTGTAACAAAACCCGCCGCGCCGATTTCCGGCCTCGGGCATGTTGCTTGCGGCCTGAAGTTTTGTGACAGCCTCTTAGAGCCTGTAACAAAACCCGCCGCACCGCTGCCAAAGCTCGGGCATGTTGCTTGCGGCCTGGAGTTTTGTGACAGCCTCTTAGATGCTCGGTCGGCCGGGTAACAGACGATACTCTGTACGCCGGCGAGGCCGTTCGGGAGTGTGTTGAGAACCGGGAAAAAGGGGAATGGAGATGAGAGTATTGGTTGTTGACGATTCTGCCACCATGCGGAAGATCATCGTACGTGCCTTGAAGACGATCGGCGTAGAGGATACGGCTCAAGCCGCCGACGGCGTCGAGGCGCTCGAGCAATTTCAACAAGGATCGTTCGATCTGGTTCTCACCGACTGGAATATGCCGAACAAATCCGGCATCGAACTCGTCCGCGACATTCGTGGGCTCGGTTCCCAGGTCCCGATGGTGATGATCACCACCGAAGCCGAGAAAGAGCGAGTGCTGGAAGCAATCCAGGCCGGAATTTCGGATTACCTGGTCAAACCCTTTACCCCCGATGCCCTGAAAGAGAAACTCTCGAAGTTCGCCGCCGTATGAGGCGACGGCACCCCCGGTGACCGGATCCGATGAGGCAGGAGATAGCGTGGTGCGAGTCGAGCTGATTAACCCGTTTCTCAAGTCTACATGTGACGTCTTTCGTACGATGCTCGGGTGCGAACTCGTCCGCGGAGCTCCTGGACTGAAGCAGACTTCCACTCCGGAGTTTGAAGTGAGTGGTCTGATCGGGTTTTCCGGCAGCCACCACGGAATGGTCGTGGTGTCGCTCAGTCGCGACACGGCGATTGCCATCGCCGAAAAACTGTTGGGAGAGCGTCCCGAATCGATCGACGAAGATGTCGTCGACGCGGTCGGCGAGGTCACGAATATGATCGCCGGCGGAGCCAAGGCCCTGCTTGAACAACACAAACTGAGCATCGGGTTGCCGACCGTGATCTGCGGTAAACACCATGCTATCTCCTTTCCCTCGAATTCCACTCCCATCTC
>JALSIV010000420.1 GCA_026989685.1 Pirellulaceae bacterium
TGAGGTGTGAGGGGTGAGGTGTGAGGGGTCCGCGGGCCGGCACTACTTGGCTCCGACCAGTTGCTTGTCGTTCTTCCTTCTGGTGGCGATGATCTCTTCCTGAATCGACGGCGGCACTCGACGATAACAGGCGGGTTCCATGGAGAAGGTCCCTTGGCCCTGCGTCATGCTTCGCAAATCAGTGGCGTAGCCGAAGGTCTCGGCGAGCGGGACTTCGACGACCAGAATGGCCGTTCCTTCCCTCATGTCGGTCGAGACGACGATTCCGCGACGGCTGGTGAGATCGCCGGTGACTTGGCCCTGGAACGGCTCGGGGCATTCCACTTCCAGTCTCATGATCGGCTCGAGCAGTACCGGCCGGGTCTTGGGGAAGTATTCGCGGAAGCAGTTCTGAGCACACGTCTGGAAGGCTCGGTCGCTACTATCGACTTCGTGGTAGCTGCCATCTTCCAGCAGGATCTTGCAGCGTACCACGGGGAATTCGGCGACCGGTCCCTTGACCAAGGCTTGGCGGAAACCTTTTTCCACCGAGGGGATGTAGTTTTTGGGGATGCGTCCGCCGACAATCGTTTCTTCGAAGATGAACTCTTCTTCGGTCTCTTCAGGGAGAGGCTCGATCACGCCGATCACGTGGGCGTACTGGCCCGAGCCACCGGTTTGTTTCTTGTGTTTGTAGTCGAACTTCACCGTTTTCGTGGGGGCTTCGCGGTAGGAGACTTTCGGTGCGCCGACTTCCACATCGACCTTGTATTCGCGTTTCATCCGTTCGATGTAGACTTCGAGGTGGAGTTCGCCCATGCCGGCGATCAGCAGTTCTCCGGTTTCCTCGTCGTTGCGCACGCGGAAGGTCGGGTCTTCCTTGCGGAAGCGGGCGAGAGCTTTTCCGAGCTTGTCTCCGTCGCTGCGACTGGCGGGAGCCACGGCGATTTCAATGACGGGTTCGGGCACGAACATGCTTTCGAGCGTGCCGTAGCGGGGCATGGCGGCGTAGGTGTCGCCACTGGCCGAGTCGATTCCCATGATGGCGACGATATCGCCGGCCACCGCCTCCTCGACTTCTTCACGCTTATCGGCGTGCATACGCAGGACTCGGCTGAATCGTTCCTTGCGACCGGTTCGCTGATTGATATAGGTGGCTCCTTTTTGGGCTTTCCCCTGGTAAAGCCGCATGAAGGTCAGTTGGCCGAACGGCTCGTCGACGATCTTGAATGCCATGCCGACCATCGGCAGGTCGGGGTCGGGGCGCAGGGGGACGACTTCCTCGCCCTCGAACGAGTGCAGACCGATCTCCCGTTGCAGGGGCGAGGGGAGAAAGCGGGTGACCGCGTCCAGCAACGGCTGCACGCCCTTGTTGCGATAGGCCGTGCCCAGCAGCACCGGAGTCACTTCCTGTTGGCAGCAGGCGCGGCGCATCACGTCGTAGATCAAGGATTCACTGACCGGTTCTTCCGCCAACAGCGCTTCCATCAATTCGTCGCTGTACATGGCGAGCTGTTCGAGCATCTCGCTGCGGGATTGCTCGGCTTCCTGTTGCAACGCTTGCGGGATCGCCTCCTGCCGCACGTTTTCGCCGTTGTTTCCGTCGAAGTAGAGTGCCTGCATGGTGACCAGGTCGATGATTCCCTCGAAAGATTCGCCCACGCCGATCGGCAACTGCATCAGCACGGCCTCGCAGTGCAGTTTTTCCCGCAGCTCGTCGCAGACGCGGCGTGGATCGGCTCCCGTACGGTCCATTTTGTTGATGAACGCGATCCGAGGGACGTGGTATCGTTTCATTTGCCGGTCGACGGTCACCGACTGCGACTGCACACCTCCCACGGCACACAGCACGAGTACCGCACCGTCGAGAACTCGCAGGCTCCGTTCCACCTCCACGGTGAAGTCGACGTGTCCCGGCGTATCGATCAGATTGATCTCATGCCCCTTCCACTCGATCGACGTCGCCGCGCTGGTGATGGTGATCCCCCGCTCCTTCTCCAGTTCCATGTGGTCCATGGTGGCCCCCGAACCGTCTCCGCGGACCTCTTCCATCTTGTGGATGCGGCCGGTGTAGTACAGCATTCGTTCCGACAGGGTGGTCTTGCCGGAGTCGATATGGGCGGAAATACCGATGTTTCGTACTTGTGCCAGATTCATGGCTGAGGCAACTCGTTCTCGTTGGGCAAACTGCGCAAAAACTCGGGGAGCATCCGTTTCTCTGTCGGCTGACACCGCTGGGATCTTGATCGTAGCCGGCCAAGGCCCGGTTATAGGGTCCCGACTGCGAAGATCGGCTCCACGAACCGCCGGGCATGACAACCGAGGACACCGGTGGCGTTGGTGGTTCGACCAGGGGATCGGGGGCCAGGCTGGAAACGGCCCCGTTGCCTGCAAGACGCCGGGAAGGCCCGCGCACTCTCCTCCCAAAGCGATGCGCCAGCGCGACACTAGGCTTATATTATCGCGATTTAACGGCGAGAAAAGGCCAAATCGGAAAAATCTCGGCATTTGCCGTGAATCGGTGGCTCCGTGGAGCCCTTTGCAAGGCTGGAGGCTGGAGGCTGGAGGCCGGAGGCTGTAGGCTGTAGGGGTGGTCGTGACAACCGAAAGCCGGTGCAGTATCCGCGCATGGCGCGCCGATGTTGCCAAGTAAGACTCGATCTGCAAACCAGTGGCAAAGCGGATGGTTTTCCGAAGGCTGAATGGTGACCGATGGCGTCTCTTTTTGTGATCCAGGGCCCGGATCAGGGCAAGCGGTTCCAGTTGGCCGGGGAAACGGTCACACTGGGAAGGGACAAGTCCAACGCCGTGCAGTTGGCCGATCACGAGGTATCTCGCCGGCATGCCGAATTGCACCTGAGCGATTCCGGGTATGAACTGGTCGACTTGGACAGCTCCAACGGTACGTTCGTGAACGGACGCCGCGTGACCCGCCAACCGCTCTCCAGCGGCGACCGTATTCAGACCGGACGTTCGCTGCTGATCTTCACCGTTGCCACGCCGGGTGAGCATGAGGCGCCGGAGAACATCGATATCGTGGGGCGCGACGAGCTGGCGAGCGAATCTCGGATCGTGCGGTCGGTCGCCTCGGAAGAGGGCAGTCGACTCTTCCGGCCGGGGGTGGGCGAAGAAAGTCCCTGGCTGGCTAGGGCACGCAGCAATCTGGAAGTGATGTACCACACGGCTCTGGCCACCAGCCATACCCTCGATATCGGCCAGTTGCTGCGGCGGATCATGGAGCTGGTGTTCGAGTGGGTGGAAGCCGACCGGGGCTGTATTATGCTGGTCGATCCGGAGACCGACGAGCTGGCTCCTGCCGTCCGGCGGAACCGGCCGGGAGTTCAGGTCGACCAGCGGATGGTGATCAGCCGCACCATTTTGGACTACGTGATGCAGCAGCGTGAAGGAGTCCTCACCAGCGACGCTTCGGAAGATGACCGTTGGGACGCCGCCGGCAGCATTATGACGCTGGGGATTCGCGAAGCGATCTGCGTTCCCATGCAGGGAAGATACGGAATCGTTGGTGTGATCTACATTGACACCTACACTCCCCCGGGCGACCGCATCGGTCCGGCTCGCAACCACTTCCAAGAAGATCACCTCAAACTGATGGTTGCGATCGGGCATCAAGCGGCGCTGGCCATCGAGGACACGCGTTACTACTCGGCGATGGTGCAGGCCGAACGCTTGGCCGCCATCGGCCAGACCATTGCCTCGCTCTCCCACCACATCAAGAACATCTTGCAGGGAATCCGCGGCGGCAGCTATCTGATCGAAGAGGGGCTCAAGGAGCACGAGTGGGAGCCGGTCGAGAAAGGCTGGTCGATTGTCGAACGCAACCAGGATCGCATTTCCAACCTGGTGATGGACATGCTTTCGTACAGCAAGGACCGCAAGCCGGAAATCGCGGCTGCCGATCTGAACGAAGTGGTCGCCGACGTGATCGGTCTGCTCCAGTCGCGCGCGGCCGGTCAGCAGACCCAGCTCGTATGGAACCCCGGATCCGAACTGCCTCAGCTCTATTTCGACGAGGCCGGCATTCACCGAGCCGTGCTCAACGTCGTCACCAATGCGCTCGATGCGTGCGAGCAGGCGCCGCAGCGAAAGGTCGAAGTGGCCACACGCTACGATGCCGGACAGCAGGCGGCTCTGATCGTGGTAAAGGACTCTGGAGTGGGTATTGAGGAAGAGGATCTGGTGCGGATCTTCTCCCCCTTTGAATCGCGCAAAGGGCAACGAGGGACCGGATTGGGGTTGCCGGTGAGCCGCAAGATTCTGCGCGAGCACGAGGGGGACATCGAAGTGACCAGCTCTCCCGGTGCGGGAGCCTGCTTCACGCTTCGCCTGCCGCTGCTGGCGCCCCGGGCACCGTCATAGCGCACCCGGAACGAACGGGTTGGCCCGCTTTTCGTGCCCGACCGTCGTGGGAGGACCATGACCGGGATAGACGATCGTGTCATCGGGACAGGTGTAGAGGACCGAGCGGATCGACGTTGCCAGGGCAGCCGCGTCTCCGTCCGGGAAGTCGGTGCGTCCCACACTTTCACGAAACAAGACGTCGCCCCCGAAAATGGCGGCTGGAGACGTCGTCGGTTCGGTGGAGAACACGACGTGCCCGCGACTGTGCCCGGGCGTGGCCTGGACCAGCAAACGCAGCGGCCCATAGGCGAGTTCCTCGCCACCGACCACTTGGCGATCCGCCGGAGGGCTGATCAGCGATACGCCAAAGGGAGCCGACAAATTGGCGATCGGGTCGGTGAGTTTGTTCGCATCGTCGCGCCCGATCACCAATTCGGCGCCCGGCCAGCACCTCTTGAGAAACTCATTGCCGGCGATGTGATCGGCGTGGCCATGGGTATTGAGAATGGCGGCGACTTCGAGCTGCCGGGAGGTGACCAGTTCGGCCACCGATTCGGCGTCGAGACCCGGGTCGATCACGACGGCCGTGCGTGAACCGGCAACCCGCACCAGATAGCAGTTTTCTTCAAACAGCGGCGACACCACGACGTCCACTTCGAGTCCTTCGGGAACGGGGACGACCTTGGTCATGGGAAAGCTCGTGGGTTTGATGGTGGCAGGGGCCTCGTCTACGGGCTGCAAGATAGGGGATTTGCCGGCACTGCGTCAATTGGCGAAGGGGGGGCAAACGCCACGTTGGGTAAAAGAATCGGCTGGCCGACGACATTGTAATTATGGGAACTGCTCCAGGCGATACTTACAGAACAAGCGGCCCCGCAACGAGCTGGCACGCGCGCGGATTTGCAGCACGGACGCAGTATTTCTCGATCATCGGCCGGTGCGGTGCCCAGTTTCTTCGCCGGTGGCACTTGAGTTGCTCAGAGCGTACCCAATCAAGGATCGCCGTCCGCAGGAGTGGGTGGCATCGTTCAAGGAGGATAATCAGGCATGAACCGAGCCCAACCTTCCGCGTCTCCCGTGACTCGCCGCACGGCACTTTTCTCCTTCGCGAGCGCCGCCGCTGTGGCGACCCCGGCCGCCTGGGCCCAGAACCGGTTCAAAGAACCCGTTCACCGAGTGGCCAAGGCCAAGGTGGAGGCCAAGCCGAACGGCAACCAGCATCCGCTCGATCCCGCCATCAAGCTCGCGCAGGACGCACTGGTCGACTTTCGTCGCCGAGTGATGGACTATCAGGCGGTGGTGGTCAAACGCGAGCGGATCGATGGGACGCTGGGCGACTACCAGTATATGTTCGTCAAGATTCGGAACGAACGCTTCAAGGGCGGTAAACTGGTACAGCCGTTTTCCGTTTACGCCTACTTTCTCAAACCGGAGGATGTCAAGGGACGGGAAGTCCTGTATATCAAGGGCGCCAACAACGGAAAGATGCTGGCTCACGAAGGCAAGAACAGCATCCTCTACCGTTTCGGTTCGGTATGGATCAAGCCGGATGGACCGATCGCCATGAAAGGGCAGCGGTATCCGATCTACGACATCGGGATCGAGAATCTGATCGTCAAACTGATCGAAAAAGGTGTCCGTGACCGAAAGCGGGGAGAATGCCAGGTCGAGTTCCGAAAAGGGGCCGTGGTCAACGGGCGACGCTGCACCATGCTGCAGGTGAAGCACCCGGTTCCCCGGCCCTATTTCGACTTCCATATCGCTCAGATCTACATTGACGATCAACGCAATGTTCCCATCCGTTATGCGGCTTATCTATGGCCGCGCAAGCCGGGCGGCAAGCCTCAGGTCTTGGAAGAGTACACCTACCTCAAGCTGGAATTGAACAAGGGACTTACGGACATAGACTTCGATCCGAAGAACCCGAAGTACAACTTCTAGGCGATCGGTTCACTGGGAACAGCGAAAAGCGGCGCAGCCGGATCCGACTGCGTCGCTTCTCATGTGAGTCTTCGGCAAGCGAGGCTGTGCCGCTCAGTTAGAGTGAGATTCCCAGACCCTATCCGGCTCAGATAATTTGGGACTTACCAGCGCAGCCGTGGTCGCGGGAGAACCGCACGTACGGTTCGCAGGGGAGGGAGCCTGGGAACTCAACCGGGCTTCCTTGCCCCGATCGAGTGATCTGCCAGCCAATCCGTGCCGACCGGTTGTCGGCATGACTTGCCGTCGAAGGGCCGCGTCGCTTGACGCGCAAAACGGAGCCCGCCCCTCGCCGCGATGGCCATTGTCGCCGGGGCCGCTCCCTTGCCGAAAACTCACCTTCTCATTTTTCATCCCTCACCGGAATCTCGATCACCAACCCGGCGAAGCGCTCTTTCTTCGCGCTGGAACCGAATTGCAAGTGGCAACCGAGGCACCCCTTGTTCATCAGCGAAATCGCGCCGGCGCGGCGGTACCAGCCGTTGGAGACCTGCTCGTACTCGCCCTTTCCCGCCGCAATGGCTTTGACGGCCTGGTGGTCGAAGTCGGTTTTGGGCTTGTGATCGATGCTCATCTCCTTGGCGTTCACCACGATCCACTTGGCCCGAATCCCGTCTTGCCTGGCCATTTCCGCAAAGACGTCCTCCAGAGCTCGCGCCGGAACGGTCGCTCGGTCGTGGCGGAAATACCGGTGATGGATCACATCGAGCGTCGACGCGTAGACACGATGCAGCAAGCGGGCTCGTTCACGAGCCGCATCGACCGACAAAGGGACCGTCCCCCCACCGACCGACGCTTTTGGGGGCTTCTTCGCCGGTGGCTGCTGGGCCGACGAAGGTAGGCCGGCCGTGGTCATCAGGCCGAGGAGGGCCAACAGGGCGGCCAGGACAGCCAATCGTGATCGAACGGAGCCTTGCATGGAAATCCCCTGGGAGAACGTACGTGAACGGGACAAATCAGAGTCTTAGAGCCTGTAACAAAACCTGCCGTACCACCTCCGAAGCTCGGATATGTTGCTTGCGGCACGGAGTTTTGTGACAGCCTCTTAGAGCCTGTAACAAAACCTGCCGTACCACCTCCGAAGCTCGGATATGTTGCTTGCGGCCTGAAGTTTTGTGACAGCCTCTTACTTCGTAACACCTGCGCGCCGTGCGCGCATCCTGCGCTGGCTTTCGGTTGCCGCCACCATCCCTACAGCCTCCGGTCTCCCGCCTCCAGCCTCACCGGCGCAGCCCAATTTAAGACCTGATGGTCTACTTTAAGCTGTCCCGGGATCGGTCGTCAAGGGAGTCGTGGCACCGGCGCGACCGTTTATTCCGGCTCCAGTAGCCGTGCATCCACGTTGGACAGTTTTTCGGTGAGGCCGCGAGCCAGGTTGCGGTAGATGGTGGCCCCGATGTCGGGGCGGTGGCGAGCCAGTCGAAACAGGGATTGATGATCGATCACGGCGGTCTCGACCGGTGTCCGCGCTACGGCGCGGGCCGTGTGCGGAGACTCACGCAGCAGCGACATTTCTCCCAGACACTCCCCCTGGCGAACCAAGATGGAGCGGCATGGATCGTCGGGCAGTTGCACCTCCACCTCTCCCGAGAGCACGATGTAAATTCGGTCCGAGGGCTGCCCAGTTCGGTAGATCGTGTGTCCCGCTGGAAAACTCTCGAGGTCGCAGATCGCTGCGAGCTGTTTCTGTTGGTCGGGTGTCAGGTTGTGGAACAGGGGAATGGCGGGGATGGCGGCAGCCACGCGAGGCAGGATTTTCTGTGCCTGGAAGCTGCGGATGACGGTTTGAGCGACCGGGCGACTCCGTTCGAACAAATCGGGCTCTCCCAGACGCCAGGGGAGGAACAGCCGCACCATTTTGACGGCGTCCAGCCGTTCGACATCGTGAAACACCATGGCCGGGATGTAGGCCACCGGCAAGAAATCCAGCTCGATCAGTGTTCGCTGCAGCCGGGTGCTATAAGCGCTGACGTCCACCTCGATCAGGGCCGCTTCCATCTCGCCTCGGCAGCGCTCGATCAGCTCATGGAACAGAAAATAGATCGGGCGTTCGTCTGCAGCGACGACTTCGAATACGCGGACGGCTCGTTCGTGAGGGTCGAGCAGGTAACCCAGTCCGCCCACAATGCGGCCCTGCTCTCTGGCGATGAGGTAGTTCGACCGACTGGCCTGGAGCAGGAACAGTCCGTAGTGGAGTCGAATCGGTCCGAACACCTCGCGGTTGCGCACGCGTCCTCGTTCGATGCGCAGCAATTCGGTGTAGCCGTCGCTGGTCAGTTCCTCCAGCTCGAAGCTGTTGCCATGTTCGTAGGGAGCCACGTCGTCTTCCACAATCGTGTCATCTCCCACGCGACAGTTTTTCAGCACCAAGTGAGCCAGTGGGTGGACTTCGGAGATGATGCGAGGATGATTGCGCCGCAGTGCCAGAGCGTTACCGAAATGGCGCCCATACAAGGCGATGCTCTCGCGTTGATCGAATTTGAGTTTCAGCGGAATGAAACCGAGCGGCACGAACCCGTGCGCGGCCGAGATCTTCTGAGAGTAGGGATGAGCGCTGCGGTTTTCCACCAGCCCCAGGTGAAGGCGCTGTTCGACTCGGTGCACGCGG
>JALSIV010000421.1 GCA_026989685.1 Pirellulaceae bacterium
GGCCGGTACGCGGCCAACTCGGCCGGACACTCCGCAATCAATTCGGCCACATCCAGCGGCGCCCGCCAGCGTCTTTTTCCATTATACAGTACGATCGGCAAGACCGGAGGCAAAGGCTCGCCCGGCTGGCGAAGCCCGCGTTAGGAGACCAGGGGGAGCCATTGGGACAGCACAACGGCCAGCGCGAAACTGACCGCGCCCATGACCAGGAGTTGAACGGTCCAGGACTTGAGTGCTTCCACTTCGGTGAGGCTTCCCATCTTGGCATAGACCCAAAAGCCGCTGTCGTTCATCCAAGACCCCATCAGCGAACCGCCGCCGATGGCAGCCGCCAGATAGACCGGGTGGTAGGGGAGATCGACGTCTTTGACGATACCGGCCAACATGCTCGACCCGGTGATCATGGCCACGGTGCTGGACCCTTGGGCCACCTTCAGCAGGGCTGCCAGACCGAAGCCCAATGTCAGCAGCATGACTCCCTCGGTCTGCTGGCTGCTCCCCTGGAACAACTGTCCGATATGTTCGCCCACGCCAGCCACTTTCAGCATGGTGCCGAAGGCGCCACCCGATGCGGTAATCAAGATGATCACTCCGCCGCTCATCAGCGCCACCTCCACCGACTTCGAGAGAGCGACCCGATCGAGCTCCCGCTGACGCACCAGTGTCCACAGTGCGATGGCCGTGGAGATCATCAGTGCCAGATTGGGATTGCCCAGCACACCGGTGATGCCCAGCAGTGTGGTCATCGCGCTTTCGGTGGCCCCGGTTACGGCTTGCTGCGAGGCCCCGGTCGCACTTTCCGGTCCGAATTGAGCTTTGAGCACGGTGTTGACGGAGATCAGCAGGACCGGGAGCACCACCGGCAGCAGGGAGAGCCACAGGGGAGGCAGCTCGTCGTCGCTCACTGCTTCCGGTTCGGCTTCCCCTGGCAAGGGGCGCATCGGGAGCGGCATCCAGCGGTTGCAGGCCCAGGCCACGGCCAGCCCGGCGAGTGCGGCCGGCGCGGCGATCAGGGCCCCGATCATGATCATCGTACCGACGGGAAAGTCGAGATAGCCCGCCATCGCCATGGGCCCGGGAGTCGGCGGAACCAGCGTGTGCGTAATGGCACCGCCGGCCGTGATGGCCAACAGGAAGAGCAGGTAGTTCTTTCCAGTGCGGCGATAGAGAGACCGGGCCAGCGGAACCAGCAGGTAGAACACGGTATCGAAAAAGACGGGGATCGCCAGAATAAAACCGCTCAGCATCAGGGCCAGCGGGGCCAGGCGGTCTCCCAGAGCCTTCAGCAGCGAGCGGACGATGCGATCGGCGGCTCCGCTGTCGAGCATGCACTTGCCGATCACGGCGGCCATGGCGATCACCAGTCCGATTTTGCCGGCCTGAGTCCCGAAGGCCTCGGCCACTCGCGAGACGCGCTGGGGCCACGAACCCTCGGCCATCAGGCTCACCACCATCGCCGCGGTAATGAGCGCCAAGAAGGCATTGAGTTTCAGACCGATGATCAGTCCCAGCACGATGGCGATGCCGACTACCGACGCGATCAGCCAGCGCCACTCTCGCCAAAACGTACCGCCCGTGTTGCTCGGCCGGGAGTTGGACGGCTGAGCGTCGGCCGGGGCCGCGGAAACTCCCGGCTGCTCGGTGCCGCTGGGCATTCCGCCCGCCGTCTCCGTTTCCTGCGTCGCGGGAGGATCGGCCATGGCGACTGCCGGAAGCCGCGTATGTGCGGCCCACGCTCCCAGAGCGACGATCCATACGGCGGTCCACACGGCGATCCGACCGGTAGTCCCGGACGAACGGAGAAAACGACTCGGCATGGCAACCCTCCCGGAAACGGCGCAGTATTCAGCCACGAGCATGACACACGGCGGAGCAAAACTCAAGCAAGCCAGCGCGTCCTTGGAGGGTTCCGTCGCGACCGGTATGATGACGTCGTTCGGCGTCTACTTTGCGAAGAAAGGTTGGGCAAGCGATGACACGGTTACGAACCGAACGGGATTCGATGGGTGAGGTGGAGGTCCCGGCCGAGGCTTACTACGGGGCTCAGACTCAGCGGGCTGTCGAGAACTTTCCGGTGTCCGGATGGACGCTGCCGGCATCCCTGATTCACGCGATGGGACTGGTCAAGTTGGCGTGCGCCCAGGTCAACTACGACTTGGGGAAGCTGACGGGATCGGGTAAGAGCCCCTTGAGCGAAGAGCAGGTCGCCGCGCTGCTCAAGGCGTGCCGCGAGGTCGCCGAAGGCCAGTTGGACGGCCAGTTCCCGGTCGATGTTTTCCAGACCGGTTCGGGTACTTCGAGCAACATGAACTGCAACGAAGTGATCGCCAACCGAGCCATCGAACTGTGGGGCGGGGATCGCTTCGCCGCCGACAAGCCGATCCATCCCAACGATCATGTCAACATGGGTCAGAGCACCAATGACACGTTTCCGACGGCCATTCACGTCGCCACCGCTCGGCAGATCCATCTGCGCCTCATCCCCGCTCTGGAGAGACTCCGCACTTCGCTGGCGGAGAAGGCGACCGAGTGGGACAAGATCATCAAGATCGGGCGCACCCATCTGATGGACGCCACTCCCATTCGCCTGGGACAGGAATTCAGCGGCTTCGTTCGGCAAGTGGAACTGAGCATCGAGCGGGCTCGTCTGGGAGCGCAAGCCGTCTATGAACTTCCGGTGGGCGGCACGGCCGTCGGCACCGGGATCAATACGCACCCCGAATTCGGCAAGCGCGTGGCCGAAGTCCTTGCCAAGGAGACCGACGTCCCCTTCGTGGAAGCGGCCAACCACTTCGAAGCCAATGCCCAGCGCGACGCTCTGGTGGCGTCTCACAGCATGCTGCGCACCATCGCTTCGACCCTGTTCAATATCGCCAACAACATCCGCTGGTTGGGCTGCGGCCCTCGTTGCGGTTTCTACGAAGTCAAACTGCCGACGCGCCAACCGGGGAGTTCGATCATGCCGGGCAAAGTCAATCCGGTGATGAACGAATCGCTGATGCAGGTCGCCGCTCGAGTCATGGGCAACGATCAGACGATCGCCCTTTCGGGCGCCGCGGGCGGCCAGTTCCAACTCAATATCATGATGCCGGTCATGGGACATGCCATCTTGGAATCGATCCACTTGCTGGCGTCGGGCACCGATGCCTTCGTCGAGTTCTGCACGGCCGACATGGAAGCCAACGCCGAGGCGTGCGAGGCGGCCGTGGAGAAGAGCCTGGCGATGGTGACGTCGCTCAATCCGCTCATCGGCTACGAAAACGCGGCCAAGTTGGCCAAACGAGCGTTCGAGTCGGGAAAGACGATACGGGAACTGTGTCGTGAAGAGGGCATCCTCCCCGAAGACACGCTCAAAGAAGCTCTCGATCCCTGGCGGATGACCGAGCCTCACCAGTAGCCATCACCTCAGTCGCTAGCGAGCGTCGAGGGCGGCGCGCGCCGCTTCCGTGATCCAGCCGCCGACGGTGATGGAGCTCCGGTAGGGGTGTTCGTCGTGAATCCGTCCCACGATTCCCGACACGTTGTAAAATGACACGTCCGCCTGGGCGCGGGCGGGCAATCCCGATTCGGGAAAGCCCGCATACCCCACCGCGCTGGGGCGATTGCACGGATCGACGGCGCCGAATCGCTTCAAAGCCGGGTCGCACGGATTGACCAGCACGATCGCCCGCTGAACCTCCTCGAAAGCGCGACCGTGGCGGCCGTCCGGCCACAGCCAAGTGGTCGGTTCGGCCGCCGCCACCAGCATGGCCGACCAGGGCGGCGTCCGATCTTCGCCATCCCGGTGGTCGGCCGCGTACTGAAGGGCCCCGGGGACGATCAGACCGCCGTAGCTGAATCCGATCAGCAGCGTGGGACGACGCGGGGTGCCAAGCAAGTACCATCCCAGGTAGTCCGATTCGTATTGGGAACGCCGGTATTTGGCGCGGATGTCTTTCAATTGGCCACGGATTTGCGAACTGGGCCACGACCAAATGATGAACCGCAGCGGCGGCAGGGAGTCGTCGCTGTGCACCAGCGACCGGTACCACTCCCGGCCGTGATACGTATCTTCGCCCGGTTCGATGCGGTTCCCGTGAACGTAGATCGTCGTCCACTTCGTGCGACTGTCGGTTCGATTCAATTCCCGCCAGCTCGAATCGATCCACTGGCACTCGCTTTCGTTCCAGCGAGACACACGGAAATCGTCCGGCGCCAGTTGTTCCGCATCGACACAACCGATCGACCGTGTGGATACCAACCACAGTTCATCCTGCGAGCGCAACTCGGCAGCACTCCAAGATCCGCATGACGCGAGTGCGGCAAACCACACCCATGAAGCGGTTCGCAGCAAAGAAAACCGTGCCTTCGGGCGAGCGTCCGGATGAATCATCATGGTGGGTCAAAAAACCGGGCGGCAGGAAGATGGGGGAGGGAGTGTGAACCGGCAGGGAGCGGTGATGCGGCCTCACAACCGGCAAAGCCGGCATCACCCGGCTCGGCCCGTCGCGCCGTTTCCCACTCGCTCGACAGCCTGTAAGGAAGCTCCATGCCGCAGACAATCCATTCGAATCCGGAAAGCGACACGGTGGTTTTCGTTACAGGGTGTAAAAGGCTGTCGCAAAACCCGGTGTCGCAAGCAACCTGCCCGAGGCCGGGAAGCCGTACGGTGGGTTTTGTTACAGCCTTCAAGAAACTCTACCACGTAACTCGCGACAGCCGGCCACTTTGCCGGAAAAATGTTGCGAAAAATCAACGGTTGCGTTTGCACATCACCGGTCGCGGGTTATGGTTCCATGGGCCGACCGGTTGCCGGCCGGCACGTTTGTCGCTCGCTTTGTTGGGGGAGAGAATCATGAAACGTTTGGGAATCTGGCTGTTTGTCGGGTTGACGGCCATGGTCACCATCGGCTGTTCCAGTGGCCGCACGAGCTGGTTCAATCGGGGAGCACCCTGTTCGACTTGTGGCGCCGGTGCACCGGTTTACAATGGCGCCGTCTATGCGCCGGGAACCATGCCCCCTTCACCACCCCCGGAGGTGGTCGCTCCGGCCGGCTAACGACGCTGGAACAAGGCTGCCGTCGGTGTCAGGGATTCCCGGTCGCCCGGCACCCGTCGGCGGTCTGGTCACAGGATCGAAAGGCCGAAGATGAAGGACATTCGGATCGGCGCCGCCCAGTTCGAACACCGGGACGGCGATTGCCGGTACAACCTGGAGCGGATCGACGCCCTGACTCGGTCGGCCGTCGAGTGCGGAGCGGAGATCGTTTCGTTTCACGAAGCATCGGTCCACGGCTACTCGTGGGTTCAGCCGCTGTCGCGCGCGGAGTTGCTCGAGCTGGCGGAGCCGGTGCCGGATGGGGACTCCGTCCGGCGTCTGGCGGCGGTTGCGCGAAAATACGGCACGGTCGTGATGGCGGGGCTGTTCGAAAAGGACAGCCAAGATCGAGTCTTCAACACCTATGTGACCGTGGCCGGCGACGGATTGGTTTGCCGGTTTCGGAAGCTCCATCCGTTCGTCAATCCGCATTTGACTCCCGGCGACGACTTCCTGGTCGTCGATCTGCTCGGTTGCCGCATCGGCTTCCTTATTTGCTACGACAACAACTTGCCGGAAAACGTGCGGATCACGGCCATGCTGGGGGCGGAGATCGTGATGATGCCGCACGTGACCGGCTGCCTGCCGTCGGTGATGCCGGGACGGGGCACCGTCGACCGGGAGCTGTGGGATGCGCGCGAGCGGGATCCGGTCCGGCTGCGGCAGGAATTCCGCGGTCCCAAGGGCCGCGAGTGGCTGATGCGTTGGCTGCCTACTCGAGCTTACGAAAACGGGGTGTATGCCGTTTTTACAAACCCGATCGGGTGGGACTACGATACGGTCAAGCCGGGGCTGGCCATGATCCTCGATCCTTTCGGCGAGGTGCTCACCGAAAGCTGCCAGCTCGGTGACGACGTCGTCGTGGGGCTGCTGACACCGGAAAAACTCGAGCAGTCTTCGGGCCGTCGGTATTTGAAGGCCCGTCGCCCCGAGCTCTACGGCAAGCTGGTGGAGCCTCAGGAGTCGGTCACCCTGCCCGGCTGGCAGTTGAAACACTCGGCTCGGCCCCCATCCGAAACTCCCGACAACTCGGGAACTCCCGACAACTCGGGCGGCAACTGATTGACAGCCGTTGATGGGTCGGTTAAGATCGGGCAGGTATAGTGGCGTGTTCCCCTTGGAGCGTGCCGCTCCCACCCGTTTTTTTAGGCCGGCGGCAGCCGGTTTCCTACCTTTTTTGGACCTGCCTGTTGGAAGAACCGCCAGCGCGACGTTGAGCTTGCGGTTTTTCGCTTGACTTTGCCGGGAGGAGTATCTGTCATGGGTTGTCGAGGTAATGCACTTAGCCGTCGGGGATTCTTGGTGGCCGGTGCCGCCGGAGGGATCGGGCTCGATCTGGCGGGGCTGCTGGCTCTGCGGGCGCGAGCGGAGCAGAAGCACTATGACTTTCTCGAGGCCAAGGCCGATAGTGTCATCCACGTCTACCTGCCCGGCGGGATGGCTCATCAGGAGTCGTGGGATCCCAAGCCCTATTCGCCGATCGAGTACCGCGGCGAGATGCGTACGGTGAAGACCAACACGGGGGAGGTGTTGGGCGAGTCGCTCCGGCAGTTGGCGAAGATCGCCGACAAGTTCGCCATCATCCGCTCGATGACTCACAGCGAAGCCGCTCACGAACGCGGCACGCACAACATGTTTACCGGCTACAAGCCGAGTCCTGCGCTGATTTATCCCAGCATGGGAAGCGTGATCAGTCACGAATACGGGCCGCGTAAGAACCTGCCGCCCTACGTCTGCATTCCCAACCAGCCGAACGAGTACGCGGGCAGCGGCTATCTCAGCTCGTCGTTTGCTCCGTTCAGCCTGGGCGCCGATCCGGCATCGGGAAGTTTCCGTGTGCGCGACCTCAACCTGCCTTCCGGCGTCGATGACAAGCGCTTTACGCGACGCCGATCGGCGTTGGATGCCGTCAACGCCCACTTTGCCAGCATTGATCAGTCGGATGCCGTGAAGGCGATGGATTCGTTCTATCAGCGGGCCTACAGCCTGGTCAGTTCCAAGCAGGCGCGCGAGGCCTTCGACATCAACAAGGAGGATGCCAAGCTGCGCGACCGCTATGGCCGCAACCAGGCGGGGCAGCGACTGCTGATGGCGCGGCGACTGGTGGAAGCCGGTGTCCGTATGGTCACGCTCACCTACGGCGGATGGGACATGCACAACAGCATCACCCCTTCATTCAAACGCCAGATGCCGGCGCTTGACCAGGCATTGGCGGCGTTGATCCAGGACCTCGATGCGCGGGGACTGCTGCAGCGCACGCTCGTCCTGGTCTCCAGCGAATTCGGGCGAACTCCCAAGATCAACCGCACGGCGGGCCGGGATCACTGGCCCAAGGTCTTTTCGGTGATGCTGGCCGGCGGCGGTATCAAGGGCGGCGCGGTGTATGGCGCATCGAACGCCACCGCGTCGGAGCCCGATCAGGATCCGGTGTCTCCCGCCGATCTGGCCACGACCGTTTATCGTCAATTGGGAATCGTGGCGGATAAGGAACTCATGGCGCCCGGCGATCGTCCCATCGAGATCGTCAAAGGCGGCCGGGTCTTGACGGAACTCGTGAGCTGACAGGCTGTCGCGACACGCCCGCTGCCATCGCCCCACTCGAGGCGACAACGTGACACTGCGGGTTGGGGTGCGGCTTGGAAACCATTCAGACGGAGCAATCGCAATGCGTTCGGGAAAAACGAACCGGCAATGGGGTGTCCTCTGCGCGTGGCTCGCTGCGGCGACGACCGCGTGGGCTTACGAACCGGCCGTCAACGTGATTCAGCCGACGGGGTTTCAGCGAGGGACCACGATCGAGGCGACCTTTAGCGGTGCTCGACTGGGGGACGCTCGAGAACTGATGTTCTACGAACCGGGAATCTCCGTGAAGAAGATCACACCGGTCAACGCCAATCAATTCAAGGCGACTCTGGAAATCGCCGAGAGCTGCCGTTTGGGGATTCACGCCGTGCGCGTCCGGACGGCCAGCGGGATCAGCAATCTGCGGACGTTTACCGTCGGAGCTTTGCCGATGGTGGCGGAGAAGGAGCCCAATAGCCAGTTCACTGCTCCGCAGCCCATCCCACTGGAATCGACGGTGAGCGGAGTCGTCCAGAACGAGGACGTCGACTATTTTGTGGTGGAGGCGAAGAAGGGCGAACGGATCACTGCGGAACTCGAGGGGATTCGGTTGGGATACACTTTCTTCGATCCCTACATCGCCATCCTCGACGAGAAACGCTTCGAACTGGCTCGCAGTGACGACTTTCCGCTGCTGAGGCAGGACAGCCTCTGCACTATCGTGGCTCCCGCCGATGGCAAGTACATCATCGAAGTCCGTGAGAGTGCCTTTGGTGGAAACGGCAACTGCCATTATCGTCTGCATGTCGGCCGATTTCCTCGGCCGATCGCCGTGTTTCCCGCCGGGGGACGTCCCGGGGAAACGCTGGAACTGGAGTGTCTCGATGCCACCGGTCGCACTTGGAAGCAATCGGTGACACTGCCCACGGACGACGGCAGCGGCGAGTTCCCGTTCTTCGCTCAGGATGCTCACGGAATCGCCCCTTCCCCCAATCACTTGCGATTGATCGACATTCCGTCGACTCAGGAAGTCGAGCCCAACGATGCCTACAACAAGCCCAACACGATCGAGGTTCCCGGAGCGGTCAACGGGCGGATCGGGACTCCTGGTGACAACGACTACTTCAAGTTTTCCGCCAAGAAGGGACAGCGATTCGACATCCGGGTTTACGCGCGCAAAGTGCTCCGGTCGCCGCTCGATTCCGTGTTGGTGATACGGCGAGCCAAGAACGGGTCGGGCGTCGGGAGCAATGACGACAGTGGCGGCCC
>JALSIV010000422.1 GCA_026989685.1 Pirellulaceae bacterium
TTGGGAATTCAGGCGTCGGACCCGACGGCCCCCAATCCCATTCCCGAGTCGATCGACACGATTACCGGAAGCGGCACGATTCCACCCGGAGCTACGGTCACGGCCGACGGACGGATCCGCATTGTGGGAAACAACGGTGTTGCCAATGCGGTCGAAATCAAGAGCGATGCCTTCGAACTGGTCGACACCAGCGGCAACGTCTCGGTACCCAACCTGGCGTTCTCTTCGGTTCAGCAGGCGGTGGGGGAAAGCGTCGGTACCAACTTCACGGTCTACGACTCGTTGGGCATTCCTCTGCAGGTGCGGTTGACCACCGCGTTGGAATCTCGCGACGGCAACACCGTGACCTACCGCTGGTTCGCCGATTCGGGGGACAACGATCCGCTCGGCAACAACACGGCCATCGCCGTGGGCACGGGGCTGGTGACGTTCGACAGCCAGGGCAACCAGATCTCGACCAACGGCACGGAAGTGACGATCGCCCGAGACGACGTGCCGTCGTCGAGTCCCCTGACGTTCGATTTGGATTTCTCGCAAGTCTCCGGAGTGGCGACCGGGTCGGAACTATCGGCTTCGCGGCAGGATGGTTCGCCGCCGGGCACGTTGACCAGCTTCACCGTGGGAGGAGACGGCGTGATCAGCGGGATCTTCAGCAACGGGATCTTCCGCGATCTGGGACAGATTCGCCTGGCCCGCTTTTCCAATCCCAGCGGTCTGTCGCAAAAAGGACGCAACCTGTTCGCGCAGAGCGTCAATTCGGGACTGCCGATCACCGGCAACCCCGGAGATCTGGGGATCGGTCGCATCGTGGCCGGTGCCCGTGAACTGTCCAACACCGATGTGGGCGAAAACCTGATCCGACTGATCTTGTCGACGACGATGTACCGCAGCAATTCCCGAGTCATCTCGACCGCGCAGCAGATGCTCGATGAACTGCTGAACCTGAGATAGCCGAGCGGGAGCGAGGCGTGGAAAGCCGGCGTGACCTATGTTTGAGCGAACGGTCCGGGAGCCGTTGCCGCACGACCGTCACGATTGGAATATTCGGAGGCATCGGGACACCATGATCAAACTGACTCGCCTCGATGGTGAGCCGTTCGTGCTCAATGCCGATCTGATCCGATATGTGGAGGCGCGCCCCGACACGTTCGTCACGCTGACGTCGGGAGAACGCGTGGTGGTGGCCGAATCCATGGACGAGGTCGTCGAAAAAGCGATCGACTATCAAAGGCAGAAGCACTGGATCCCGGCTCCCAGCGGCGCGACGGGAGAATAGTCAACGATGGATATCGCCAGCGTCGTCGGCCTGATTCTTGCGATCGGTCTGATTCTCGGATCGATCTTGATGGGGAGTGCGCCCTTCACGGCATTCATCGATGTCCCCTCGATCATGGTCGTGTTCGGCGGTGCGATGGCGGCGGCCATGATGGCGTTTCCGCTGAAGAACATCCTGGCCACCCCCATTGTGATGCTCAAAGCATTCCTCAACAAACCACCCAATTTGCCGGCATTGATCGATCAGATCGTCAGTCTCGCCGAGACGGCTCGCCGAGACGGTCTATTGGCACTGGAAGGACGCATGGAGGAAGTGGACAATCCGTTCATTCGGCTTGGCATTCAAATGGCCGTCGACGGCTCGCGTCCCGAAGCCATCGAAGACACGATGCGCACGGAAATGGACGCGGTGGCGACCCGGCATCTTCACGGCCGCGCCGTGCTCGATCAATTGGGCCGGTTCGCTCCCGCCTACGGCATGATCGGAACCCTGATGGGGCTGATCATGATGCTCAGCGACATGTCCGATCCGTCCAGCATCGGGGCCGGCATGGCGGTGGCCCTGATCACCACGCTCTACGGCGCCATCGCCGCGAATGTGCTCTTCATGCCCTTTGCGGAAAAGCTAGGGTTTATTAGCAAGCAAGAACTTACGAGCATGGAGATCATCATCCGCGGCATCATGGCGATCCAGTCGGGTGAGAACCCTCGAGTCATCGAGCAGACGCTCAAGACGTTCTTGCCGCCCAAGGTGCGCGCCGCGGCCCAGCAGAAGGAGGCGGCGTAGTCATGGCGGTCGAAGAAGAAGCCGGCGGCGGCGATATTCCGGAATGGGTGGTCACCTTCGGCGACATGATGTCGTTGTTGTTGACATTTTTCATCATGTTGGTTTCCATGAGCGAGATCAAACAGGAAGAGCGGTTCCAGGCGATGGTCGAGTCGATGCGCCAGCGGTTCGGCTACGACCGGACGCTCTCCTCGATGGTCCCCGGACGGTCGAAGCCGCGCAACTCGGCCATCGCGCGGCTGGCCACGGCCGGGCGCGCCAAGCGGCTCGATACGCTGCGCGGCGGTGACAAGATCCAGGCACCCGTCGGCGATTTTCCTCGAGTGCGCATCGTCCGGCCCGGCTCGCAAACTACGATCGGCGGCGTCGTGTTCTTCCCGGCCGATGAAGCGGAACTGACGGAGGAAGGGCAAGACGACTTGCGGCGGATCGTGCGGGAGATGACCGGGAAGCCTCAGATCATCGAAGTGCGAGGTCACACGGCGCCGCGGCCGCCGAGTCCCGGCTCTCCGTATCGCGACAACTGGGAATTGGCTTACGCGCGGTGCCAGGCCGTATTCCAGTTCCTCACCGAACAACTCGAAGTCGATCGCCGGCGGATTCGCATCTCGATCGCCGGTCCCAACGAGCCCCTTTCCATCGAGCCGGACGCCGAGAAGCAGAAACTCAATTCGCGAGTCGAAGTCTTCATGCTCGATGAAACCATCCAACAGTTCATCGGTACCAAGGACGAGCAGCAGCAGAGGTTCACGGAAGAGAATCCGACACCAAGCTCCACGCCGTAGCACGCGGCGGGCATGTCCCCTCATCCGAGGAACCCGATCATGGCCAATGCCTCCGACACCCCGGCTCCTACCAAGGGCACTTCCTTCCTCGGCCGACTGCTGATCGCTGGCTTCATGGGCGCGGTCGTGTTGACCGAGTGCGTGTTGGCCTACTTCTGGCTCCCCAGCGCCGATCAGGTCATGGCCAAGGCCGAGGAGCAAGTCCAAAAGGAAGCCGAAGAAAAGGACGCCGACCAGCAGGCCGCAAAGGAACAGCAAGAACTGCTCGAAATCGAACTGGGCCGCTTCTCCATCACCGCGCACCAGCCGTCGACCAGCACGACGCTGCGGGTCGATTTCGCTTTGGTCGGCACCGTGCTCGAGTCTGAGCGGGAGGAGTTTTCCGAATTGTTCGAGCGGAACAAGTTCCGTTTTCGCGATTTGGTGCTCGTCGAAATCCGCAATGCGGAAATCGCCGACCTGACCGATCCCGGGTTGGGCTTGATCAAACGCAGGATTTTAGAGAAAAGTAACGCCCTGTTTGGCAAGAACATCCTGCGATCGGTCTTCTTCAGCGATTACACCTTCCTCGACGAATAGCTCCGTCGCTTCGCTGGATTGACCAGATTGCCCAACTTGGCGAGACAGTCATGGCGGACGAAAGCGAAGTGCAGGGCGATGCGGCGGCTCCCGACTCGTCCCCGGATGAAGTCAAGCGTCCGGCCGACGACGTGGAATACCTGCTCCAACAGGCCGAAGACGCACTCAAGTCGGTCGAGCAGGCGGACGATGCCGGCCCGCGAGAATTCTCTCTTCCCGAGCTGGGGGCGGCGGCTCCCTCCACCGAGCACGCGTCATTGGAACTGCTGCGGGACGTCGAACTCGATTTGCGAATCGAGCTGGGAAGGACCCGCATGCACCTGGAAGATGTGCTGCAACTGGGGAAGGGGGCGGTCGTTCCCTTGGATAAGCTGGCCGGCGACCCGGTCGACGTGTTCGTCAACGGCCGCTTGATCGCTCGAGGCGAAGTGCTGGTGCTCAACGACAGTTTTTGTGTCCGAGTCACCGAATTGGTCAGTGGCCATGAGTTTTCGGCCGGCTGACCAGCTCGCGGACGATCGCACAGACAAGTGCCATAGCATTGGCATGAAGGCGGCAAGGATGCCCAAAACCCGAGCTTATTTCAAGTGGAGATGGTTCGTCGCAGTTGCCTGCCTGGCGGCCGCGGTCGGCGGTGGCCTCCCCGCTGGCGGCCAGACGAAGATCGAACCGGCCGACTCGTCTCGAGCTCCCCAGCGGCTCCCCTTTCGGTCGGTTCGCTCCGAACCCGGCTTACAGCATACCGGCGAGGCTGTCCGGGCGGATCAAACTGCACAGACCCAGCCGGAATCGGCAGGCGAGGCGACTCCGCTTCGTCTTCCCAAGCCTCGCGAATCGACGGGGCGATCGGTCAAGCCGATCGGAGGACTCCATGCGTTGACCACGGTCGGCTCCAGTCTGGCCATGGTCGTCGGGGCCTTCCTGCTGGTCGTGTTGGCTCTCCGACGCGCCCAGCCCAAAGGAACGCGGCTGTTGCCTCACGAGGTCGTCGAGGTGCTGGGGCGAAAACCGCTCGCAGCTCGAACCTCGCTGCAACTGGTCCGTCTGGGAAGCAAGCTGGTGCTGGTCGCTGTGATGCCCGACGGAGTGGAGACGATCAGCGAACTAACCGACCCGGTCGAAGTCGACCGTCTGTCGGGGCTCTGCCGGCAGAAGGGACCGGGCAGCATCACCCAATCGTTCGCCGAAATCCTCTCCGATTCCGGCTCGGATCGACTCGGCGGGAAAGGACGGCGGCGATGAACGGCTCCCTCGAGTCCAACTTCGTAACATCGATGCAGCGTGCACGCATGTTGTCGTGGCTTTCGGTCGTCACGTCTTTCCCTCCCGCCTCCCGCCTCCGGCCTCCCGGCTTGCGGGCGCAGTCCGCGTTGCGCGGTTGGTGGACGATGGCTCTTTGCTGGTGGCTGGTAGGCGGTTGCGGGTTGGGGGTGGTGTCGGCTCAGTCGAACCTGCGTCCGGCTCTGTCCGAGGTGCCCGCCGCCCCGCAAGCTCCTCCGGCTCCCCAATCGCCCCCCGAGCCCATGCAGAGTTTCTTGCAGGGCGGCCCGGACGTTTGGACGAGTCCCCGCGGGCTTTCCTCGAGTCTGAAGATCGTGGTGCTGCTGACGGTGCTCAGCCTGGCACCGGCGTTGCTGCTGATGACCACTTGTTTCGTGCGGATCATCGTGGTGTTGGGCTTGTTGCGGCAGGCCATGGGGACGCAGCAGCTCCCGCCGACGCAGGTGCTGACCTCCCTGGCGCTGTTCATGACGATCCTGGTCATGGCGCCGGTCTGGAAAGAAGTCTACGACGACGCCATTGTTCCTTACAGCGATCCGGCGACGGGGATGACGCTGGAGGAGGCGTGGGAAACGGGAACCGCGCCGATCAAACGGTTCATGGCGAGGCAAATCGATGCTGCCGGAAACGCCGAGGATGTTTATCTGTTCTTTCGCTATCTTCCCGAAGGAACGCCGGTGCCGGAGACGTACGAAGAGGTTCCGCTGCGAGCCCTCGTGCCCGCCTATATGCTCAGTGAACTGAAGACGGCATTCCTGATCGGCTTTCAAATCTACTTGCCGTTTCTGATTCTCGATATCATCGTGGCCAGTGTTACCATCTCGATGGGAATGCTGATGTTGCCTCCGGTTCTGATTTCGCTGCCGTTCAAGATCATGCTGTTCGTGCTGGCCGATGGGTGGCGCCTGGTGGTCGGCATGTTGCTGGAGAGTTTCGGGACGTACGGGTGACGGCGCGGAAACGCCTGTGCACGCACCGACGGGTTCCCTTTGCCTGGAAACGGATTCATGCAACCTGAAGACGTTGTTCATCTGCTGCGCGAGGCGCTTAGGACGGGACTGCTACTGGGTAGTCCCGTGTTGATCGTCGGTATGTTGGTGGGCTTGATGGTGAGTCTGCTGCAGGCGCTGACCCAGGTGCAGGACCAGACCGTCGCCTTTGTTCCCAAGATCGTGGCGATGGTCTTGGCGCTGGCCGTCGTACTTCCCTGGCTGGTGACGCAGATGACCGCCTACACGCAGGAACTGATCCGGCAGATTCCGCAAGTCGTGCTCGGAGGATGACAGTGGGAGTGTGCGCCGAGGATAGCGAGAACCGATGGGAATCGAAGCGGGACTGCTGACCACAACGGCCTGGACCTTCGTGCTGGTGCTGACTCGAATCAGTGGTTTGTTTCTCGTTGCGCCCTTCTTCGGTTCCCCGTCGATTCCTCGTCGCGTCCGAGCGTTATTGGTCGCGGCCATCGCGCTGCTGATCACCCTGATGTACATCCCTCTCAGCCTGCCGCCCATTCGCAACCTGGTCGAACTGTCGGTGTTGATCGCCAAGGAGGCCGCGCTGGGGATGTTCTTGGCCTTGGCGCTCTTGCTGTGTTTCCTGGCCGTGCAACTGGCCGGACAATTGCTGGGGCACTTGGGCGGGCTGTCGGTGGGCGATCTGTTCGATCCCGCCACCAACAGCAATCAGCCGATGCTCGCTCAGTTGCTGTACTGGGTTGCCTTGGGCGTGTTTCTCACGACGGGCGGACATCGGCAGGTCATGGGAGCGCTGCTGGATCTGTTTGAAACGTATCCGCCGGGGCGAGTGGTGTTGCCGCAAGACGCACTGCAGGGGATCGTGGAGATTGTCGGACTGAGCATGACCACGGCATGGCGGGCCGCTTCACCCGTCGCCGCGTCGCTGTTGTTGTCGATGATCATTCTGGGATTGATCGGTCGTACGCTCCCGCAGTTGAACGTGCTCGCGGTCGGCCTGGGAGCCAACGCCTTGTTGCTGCTGGCAGGCCTGTTCGCCATGGGCGCCACGGCGATGTGGGTGTTTCAGCAGCAACAAGTCGAACTGATCGACGCGGTGCGTAACTGGCTGGTGGCGGCCGGGGAGTCGTAGTGGTCGCGTTGTTGTCACTTGGTCCTCTTTCCACTGGCTTCCTGATTTGAAACGCGGAGGCGCAGAGTGCGGAAGAGCAGATTCTCGACAAAGAAACCGAAATCATGTTGCAGCTTTTGAAACGCGGAGGCGCACAGAGCACAGAGGGATTGGATTCTCGGCGCTCCCTGCGTCTCGGCGTTTCCATGATTCACACTCGACGATTAGAGTCTTACTTCGTAACATCTGCGCGCCGTGCGCGCGTGTGGCCGGCGCTGCCCTCTCCAGTTGCCACCGCACCCCCGCACAGTTCACACTTGCGGGCGCTGCCCGCGTTGAGGTTTTTCACTGGCTCAGATCGGATCGGGGAAGACTCGAACGGGTAAGGCGAGGCGATGCCCGACCAATTCGGCGACAAGACGCATCAAGCCACACCGCATCGCCGGCAGAAGGCCCGCGAGGAAGGCCAGGTTGCGCAAAGCCAGGACCTGGCGTCGGCCATCGTGCTGCTTGGAGCGGTCGTGGGGCTGATGTGGCTGGGCCGGACGGCCGCTTCGCGGACACTCGAGTTCTTCAATCAACGCCTCGGTGTGTTGCCGCCCTTGGACCAGGGCGTCGACGGCTTTGTGGCCGATAGCCGCCAGGTCTTTCGTTTTCTGGCGGAAACCACGCTTCCGTTCTTGGGGCTGATGCTGGCTGTCGCCGTGGCCGCTCACTTCCTGCAGATCGGCTGGATCCTGGCCCCGCAGAAGCTGCTGCCCGACATCGGCCGTGTCAATCCGCTGAAGGGTTTGCAACGCCTCTTTTCACTGGGCAACGGCGTGAAACTGGCTTTGGGTCTGGCCAAAGTCGCGGTGGTTGCCGCCGTGGCGGCGGCCAGTGTGTGGAATCGCGTGGCGGTGTTGCTGACACTGCCGGAGTTGGGAACGCGAGCCCAGTGCGCGGCGACCGTGGACTTTCTGCTCACCACGGCGCTGCACGTCGCCGTGGCCCTGCTGGTGCTGGCCATTTTCGACTACGCGTTTCAGCGGTGGAAGTTCGAGCAGGATCTGAAGATGACCACGCAGGAGCTGCGGGAAGAGTACAAGAACCTGCAGGGGGATCCGCAGATCATCGCTCGGCGAAAACAAGTGCAGCGCCAGTTGGCGCAGTCGCGGCTGAAGACGATGGTGCCTCAAGCCGACGTGGTGGTGACCAACCCGACCGAGTTGGCGATCGCCTTGCGGTATGATCCCGAGCAAATGGCGGCGCCGATCGTGGTGGCCAAGGGTGCCGGCGTGATGGCGGCTCAAATCCGGCGGCTGGCTCTCGAGAACGGCGTTCCCATTCTCGAACGCAAGGAGTTGGCTCGAGCCCTCTACGCGCAAGTCGACGTCAACCAACCGATCCCCGCCGACCAATACGCGGCCGTGGCCGAAGTGCTGAAGTACGTGTACGAACTCAAGGGCAAACCGCTGCCGAAGGCGGGATAACCCGTGTGTGGCCGCGAACGCGATGTGTGCGTCGCGACAGTGAGCCACACAGAGTAGTGCGCAGAATGCGTGCTTGCCAGAATCCGTCACTGCCCTGTAACAAACATCGTGCAAGCTGACACAATGTTTGTTACAGGGCTGTGGCGTGCAGCAAATGGCCTCAACACTTTGAGATCGGACATCATCGCCCAAATAGGCGGTCCGCCTGAGGACACGGTGAAGGTACATGAACACCTCCGTTTCGCTGTATCGCGGCGGGCAAGCGTCCACCAGTACCCTTATTGACGGCAGGGGTACCTTGGAGAGGTGTGTTGATTCGCTCCCCTTTTTCCAAGAAGGTACCGTCATGCCGCGTGGCTCACGTCAAGCCAAGGTCCGAGAATGGTCCGATCATCTGGATCGCTTCAGCGCGCCGTCCCCTCGGCCCCCTCGGCCCTCTCGGTCTTATCCGTCCTATTTCCTATCCGTCCTATGGCATGACTTGGCTCGGAGATCTTCCCGATCTGGCGAGTCGTGGGCCGGCAGCCTAGCATGGCACTTGCCGATGGCGTTCGCGGCACTCGAGTTGCAACCTGTCTTTTGTGAGGGGACGCGCCCTCCGCCATGCATGTGTCTCGTGAAAAACAGTGCGCCGCGCTGTGGGCCGCCGGATTCGGTGTGTGGCTCGTTGTCGCCATTTGCGGTGACCCGTTTGTGCTGAAAGTGTGGAACACCACGCTGGCCCTGGGGCTGCTGGCGGCCGCGGTCGCCGTTCCCGGCGGTGCCGCTTTGGCCTGGCTGCTGTGGCGCTCGACCGCTCATGGACGGACACCGGCCCTAGCCCTCACCGCCGCCTGGCTGGTGATGCCTCTTTATTTGCAAGCGGCTGCTTGGAAGGCCCTGTTCGACGACTGGACCACTCCGGGCGGCCAGGCAAGCTGGCAAGATGGTTGGGTGTTCTTGCGAGCCTGCTGGGTCCACGCACTTCACGCCATCCCTTGGTCGACCGCCGCATTCTCGGTGGCACTACTTTACTTGCCGCGAAACTGGGAAGAACAAGCCAGCCTGCAAGTTCGACCGCGACGGGCCTGGTTGGCGGCTACCTGGCCGGTGTGGCTGGGAGCCGCCGCCGTCACCGGGATGTGGGAACTGTTCGTGGTCACCACCGACATCACGGTGACCGACTTGTTTCAGGTTCGAACATTCGCCGAGATGATCTACTTGCAGTTCGCCATCGGAGAGTCTCCCGACTTCCGGCCGTTCGGTTGGGAATCCTGGTTGTTCTTGGTCTGGTTGGTGGTGCTGTTGGCCACGACGCTGCGGCAGGCCCAGCCGCCGATCGGCGAACCGGTCGAGCGATCATGGCGGGCTGCCGCCGATGCCGCGCCGTCGGTCTGGCCCACCATACTCCTTTGGTCGTTGCTGCTGGTGTGGCTGGGTGTTCCGGCCGCCGTGCTGGCTCGGCAAGCGGGCACCGAGTACGTGTCGGCCGGCGGTCCGTGGACGGCTCGCTGGTCGTACTGGAAGCTGCTGGGAGTCGTCGCCGGAATCGGACCGCAGAGAGACCAATTCGTGGCTCGACAGTTCGAATCGCAGTGGTATTGGTCGGCCTGGATCACCGGTCTGGGAGCCGCAATCACGACCCTGCTCGCCTCGCTGCTAGCATGGACGGCTCGCTGGCGGCGTCATGGAGGCCCGATTGTGTTTTGCGCTTTGGCGATCTCGGCCGCCGTTCCCGGGCCTCAATGGGGCATCTGGCTGGTCGGGTTTTTCACGGGCTGGAACCTGCCGTGGCTGAACTACCTCTACGACCGGACCGTTGCGGCGCCGGTGTTGGCCGGTGTGATCCGGGCGTTGCCGCTGGCCACGCTCATTTGGTGGCTCGCCTTTCGAGGCCTTCCCCGCCACCTCTGTGAGGCTGCGACGTTGGCTGGTTGGGGATGGCTGCGGCAGTGGTGCCTGCTGGCGGTGCCGGCCCGCGTACGGGTGATTCCCTGGGTGGCCCTGTTGGCGGGAGCGATCGTGTTTGCCGACCTGGGAGCCACTTTGCCGGTGATTCCTCCCGGCGTGCTGACGATTACCGTCCGGGTGTTCGATCTGTTGCATGCGGGGGTTGACGATCTGGCCGCAGCGATCTGCTTGCTCCTTGCGATCGTAGTAACCGCAGTAACCACCTCGGCGGTGGTACTGGAGAGGTGGCAGCGGTAGGCAGCTCCCGCACTTGCCGCCTATACTGAAGTACGGTCGATGTCACGAGGAGGAAAGGCCGTGCCGTGACCGCCGACTCCCCGCCTTCCGGCAGATGGACGGCCGCATCTGCCATCTCGTATGCCACGAAGCAGAAAGTCAAGCCGCTCACGCCGGCTCGCCAACAACACCATGATCCCCCACGCAATCCGTTCCACCGCCAACGGGAACGCCGGGATTCGGCGGATCCGTCGCGTCAATTTGCCCCAACGTTCGATACTGGCTGTTACTTCGGGCCTCTGGGCTGCTTGCCTGGCGGTGGCTTGCCTGCTTTCCGCGGGGTGTGGCGGCGAGGATGTCGACATTCGGGTTTACGAGGTTCCCAAGGACCCGAAGGCCAGCGCGGCTCCGGCGAGTCGCCAGCGCATGTTGGCAGCCATCATCCGCAATGGATCCCAGGCCTGGTTCGTCAAGTTGACCGGTCCGGAGAAGGCGGTGACCGGTGAAATCGAGCCATTTGTCCAATTGGTGCGGTCGTTTCGGTTCGACGACAAGACGGGACAGCCCAAATGGAAGCTCCCCGAGGGTTGGAAGGACGCCGGTAAGCGAGACGCCATTCGCTTCGCCACGTTGACGCGGTCCACCGATAGCGGAGACCTGGAAATCACCGTCACCGTTCTGCCGGCTTCCGACGACTGGGATGCCTATGTGTTGCAGAATATCAATCGTTGGCGAGGGCAATTGGGACGTGAGCCGATTGCGGCCGCCGAGCTGTCTCGTCACTCGGCAGAAGTTCCTCTGCAGGCCGATCCCGAGCAAAAGGCGATCATGGTCAGTATCGAGGGGACCGGAGGCGGTTCGATGGGGCGGTCGACTCCGCCGATGGCTCAGCGTCCTTCCCGACCCTCCTCTGCGACGAGTTCTCCGACTGGGCCGAAAGGATCCTCGAGTGGGAAACAGGAGTTGGCATTCGAATTGCCTCCTGGTTGGAAGACGAGCAACAATGATACGTTCAGCCGGTATGCCTTCGTGGTCGAGGGCGACGACGCGGCGGCTCGAGTGACCGTGACGCCTCTGCGAGCCAACGCCGACCCCGCCTATCTGCTGGCCAACGTGAACCGCTGGCGAGCTCAGGTCAATCTGGAACCGCTGACTCCCGAGCAGTTTGCCAAGGAAGTGCGCGACATTCCGTTCCTGGGCGGGCAGGCCAAACTGATCGTGGCGCTGCCCGAGCGGCGGGCCGGATTGCAGGGCATCTTGGGCGTGATCGGCATTCACGGGCAGACGGCTTGGTTCCTCAAGATGAAGGGCGACGCGGAGTTGCTCGAAGAGAAACGGGACGAATTCGAGTCCTTTGTGCGGTCGATCCGCTTGAAATAGAAAACGAGGCGCTATCATGATCGGGAATCCGGCAGCCATCTCGACCAGCTATTTTCGCCAGTGGGAGTCGGCCATTGCATCGGGCCGGGTCTGGCCCATTGTTCGAGTCCTCCTTGCGCCGCTGGCGTCGCTGCGCCTGACCGTCGCCCTGTTCGCCATGACTCTTTTTCTGGTCTGGGTAGGGACCGTGGCACTTCAGGAAAAGGGCATCTGGGAAGTCGTGCAGAGTTACTTCCATGCGGTGGTGGCATGGGTGGAGCTGCGCGACGTGTTTCCTCGCGCCTTCTTCCGCTCGCGCCCGGGACTCTACGAAGCACTGGCGCCCCCGGGCGGTTTTTTCTTTCCCGGCGGAATCACGTTGGGGGGAGCCCTGTTCGTCAACTTGCTCGCCGCCCATCTGGTGCGTTTTCGAGCGGTGGCCCAAGGTCGCCGCTTGGCACTCGGAATCGTGGTCATGATCCTGGCCATCGGCCTTTGCGTCCTGGTGATCCTCAATGGCCAGATGGCTCGAGGTTTGCAAGGCAAGCCCCCGGTTTCCTGGTCGACGCTATGGTATCTGTTGTTGTCTGCATCGCTGTTGCTTTGGGCGGCGACCACGGCCTGGCTGGGCTACCACGTGTTCGTTCGGCAGCACGGCCGGTTCAGTTTCGGCACGGCACTCGGCGGAGGCTGCTGCCTGTTGTGGGGGATCGGCACGGTGGCCCTGTTGATCAGCGGCCAGACCGTCAGTGCCTCGTCGATGCGCATCCTCTGGCAGTTGACTCAGGCGTCGGTCTGCGGTGTCGCTCTCTATTCGGCGTCACGGATCATTTTCGGTCGGCGAGCGGGCATCGTGACGCTGCACATGGGGATCGGTTTGCTGATGTTCGGCGAATTGCTGGTGTCGGTTGCCGCGGTCGAGGAGCAGATGTCGATCGTCGAAGGTCAGACGGTGAATTACGCGTCCGACGTGCGTTCGGTCGAGTTGGCGATCGTGGACGCCAGTCGCTCGGATGTGGATAAGGTGATCGCCGTTCCCCTCACGGTGAAGGAAACGCCCACCCGCTTTCTCCGCTCGGGCCGGATCCGCGATCCCCGGCTTCCTTTTGAAATCGAGATTGTCGACTACCAGGACAACGCCGATTTAGTGCAGGCGAGGCCCGGCCGTGACAATCCGGCCACCGCGGGATTGGGGCTCCAGTACCGCATGCGCCCGCTGAAGAAGTCGAGTGGCGCTCAGTCGAGTGGCATGGTCGACATGGCGGCCGCCTATATTACCGTGAGAGACCGCCAGGGGAAGAAGATCGACACATATCTCCTCTCCCAGTTGGCCGCCGTGCAGGATATTCCCGAGACGGTGACGGTCGATGGAAAGCAGTACCAGCTTTATCTACGGTTTCATCGACGCTACAAGCCGTACTCGGTGACCCTGATCGACGTGCGCAAGGATGATTACATCGGCACCAACACTCCCAAGAATTACTCGTCGGATGTGCGGATCCAGGCTCCCGCGATGAGTTTCGATTCGGAATTGCACATCTCGATGAACAATCCGGTTCGCTTTGCCGGTGAGACGCTCTATCAAAGCGGCTATCAGGCGGATCCCAGAACCGGACAGGAGTCGACGACGCTGCAGATCGTGACCAATATCGGTTGGATGATCCCCTATGTGGCATGCGGGATCGTAATGGTGGGGATGTTGACGCACTTCATCAACGTGCTGTTGCGTTTCTTGGAACGATTGGAGAGGACTTCGGAACGCGTCGGTCTGTCGAAGGTGGCGGCTCGCGTTTCCTGGCGGTGGCTGGGGGCGGGAGTGCTTTTGGGAATGCTGATGCTGGGGCGCACGTTCATTCCACCGCGGTCTTCGGAGAAGCAGATGCAATTGCAGCGATTCAGCAGGTTGCCCACAGCCTACGAGGGACGTATCAAACCGATCGACTCGATCGCTCGCAACAGTCTGCGATTCTTTTCGGGGCGGGAGAAGATCAAACTGGAATCGAAGGAGAAGATCACCGCGATTCGATGGTTGACCGAGTTGTTGGCCGGCAAACCGGAGGCGGAACGCTATCCCATCTTCAAGATCGACAACCGCGACGTGTTGCATACGCTCGAACTCAAGCCGCGAAAAGGGAACCGGTTCTCCTACCAGGAGATGGCGCCTCGAATGGAAGAGTTTCGCAAACAGGTGCGTCTGGCTCGCGAAGCTGTGAGCAAAGACCCGGAAACGAACAACGTCTATCAGCGGAAGATCATCGAACTCGACGGAAAACTCCAGCGCTATTTCGCCATCCGCCGCGCCTTCCGGTTGATCGACGAACCGACGACCGGCGACGACGCTTTCGCCATGTTCGATCGCATCGCTCGTGTAGCGGACGAAGTCCGAACGCTCAAAGACGCGCCCATCCCCTATCCGGTCCCGGCTCACCGCGATGGCAGCGAGAAGACGGGCGAGCGGCTATGGGAGCCGCTGATCGTGGCTTCGGCCCGCATCTGGATCAATCGGGTGATCCGGGACAGCGGCCAGCCGACCGTGGAGAAGTTCGCCGCCACGCTGACCGAACGCCTTCAGGCGGACGAGGATCGCATCGAGCGGGTGGCGCGAAACCAACTGGTGGCTGCGGTGCGGCAGATGCAGCAACAGCAGGCCGGCAAGCCGATCACGCGCGAGGAAGCCGAGAAGATGCTCGAGCGGATGCCGGCCGAAACAAGGCAGGCGATGGAGCAGTCGTTCGCCGAGCGGGTTCGCAAGAATCTGGGGCAATCGCAGGGGATGCTGGAACGAGCCATCCGGGAGATTCGGGGCGATGGCTCCGACCCGGTGGCCGATCGAGTGGCCGAGACGTATGCCGACGCCTTTGCCGCATTTCGGTCGGGCAACGTGAAGGGGTTCAACTTGGCTGTGGCTCGGCTCGATCAGATCATCGCCGAAAGCCATGCCAAAGACCTCCACTTGAACAAAGTGCGGTTCGAGGCTTACTACAATCACGTGTCTCCGTTCGTAAATGCGATTCCCGCATACATCATCGCTCTGCTGATCGCCATGTTGGGCTTGTTTCCCAATTTGAATCGGGCGAAATGGCTGGCCTTCGGTTTGCTGCTGGCCACGGTGGTCTACCACAGTTGGGCGCTGGGGGCCCGGATCTACATCTCCGGGCGTCCGCCCGTCACCAATCTCTATTCGTCGGCGATCTTCATCGCCTATCTGGGCGTGGTGCTCGGCATCATTCTGGAAATCGTGTTCCGCGTGGGTGTCGGCAATATCGTCGCCGCCGTTTCCGGTCCCTTCGGGCTGCTGATCGCTCACATCCTGAACACGACCGTGGCCGCGCACTCGGGCGACACGATGAAGGTCATGCAGGCCGTACTCGATACTCAATTCTGGCTGACCACTCACGTGCTGACGGTGGCCGCCGGCTATTTCGCTACGAACGTCGCGGGAATCCTGGGCATGGGAGCCGTGGCGTGTGCCATGATCGGCTGGTGGGTGCGATCGGGAAGTGGGAACAAGCCGACGGGAGCAGCCACCGAAGAACCGATGGCGGATATCGTCTTCCGAGTCTTCAACAACGTATTCAAGATGACGATCTATGCGGCGATCTGCCTGGGGATTTTCTTCAGTTTCGTGGGGACCGTGCTGGGCGGGCTGTGGGCCGACGATTCGTGGGGCCGGTTCTGGGGCTGGGACCCCAAGGAGAACGGGGCGTTGATGATCGTGCTCTGGAACGCTCTGGTGTTGCACGCTCGCTGGGCCGGCCTGGTTCGCGAACGCGGCCTGGCCCTGCTGGCCATTGGCGGCAACTTGTTCCTGGGCTGGTCCTGGTTCGGTGTGAATGAACTGGGCGTCGGGTTGCACTCGTACGGGTTCACCGAAGGCGTGCTGCTGTACCTCGGACTGTGGTGGCTGTTCAACTTGGTGATCATCGGGGCGGGATTGCTGCTGCCGCGACGGCTCTATCAGGGATCGTAGCCGCGAGCGCTAGAAGTGGCGCCGCGACGCGTGGAGTTGGGCTCGAGCCTGCTCGAGCATCCGATCGCGCTGGGCGAAGGCGTCGTCGGTGGTGGGGACCATCTCGAGCGCCTCCTTGAGCTGCGCTTGAGCCGCCTTGACGTCGATGTCGTCGACGTGGACGACTTTGCCGGTGAGCACCACCACCGTGTTGTCTCGAACCTGGACGAAACCCTCGTCGATGAAGTAGCGCGTTGTCTCCCCTCCAGAGCGCAATCGCAGTTCGCCGTGTCCCAGTTTTCCGATGAAGGGAGTGTGGCCGATCCCCACACCGAATTCGCCATCGTACAAAGGCACGACCGCGAATTCCGCCGTTTCGTCCACGGCGGTTTTCTCGGGTGTCACCACGACCACGTGCAACTCGGCCATGCGAAAGATCCTTCCTCGGTGCGTACGACTCTCAGCTTGTTCCCCGGAAGTGAGCATCTCTTCATGATTCCCACTTCCATTCCTGCCGCCTCCGGTCTCCGCCTCCTTACGCGCTGGCGGCCATCTTCTTCGCCTGCTCCTCGGCCTGTTCGATCGGTCCGACGTACATGAATGCCTGTTCGGGCAAGTGGTCCCATTTTCCGTCGCACAGTTCCTCGAAGCTGCGAATGGTGTCTTCCAGCGACGTGATCTCACCCGGCTTGCCGGTGAAGACTTCCGCGACGAGGAACGGCTGGGACAGGAACCGTTCGATCCGCCGGGCCCGATGCACGATTTGCTTGTCGTCTTCGCTCAATTCGTCCACGCCCAGGATGGCGATGATGTCCTGCAACTCGCGGTACCGCTGCAACGTGGTTTGCACTCGGCGAGCCACGGCGTAGTGCCGCTCACCCACGTATTGCGGGTCGAGGATCCGGCTGGACGACGCGAGCGGGTCGATGGCCGGGTAGATTCCTTTTTCGGCGATCGACCGTTCCAGGTAGATGAAGGCGTCGAGCTGACCGAACGCGGTAGCCGGAGCCGGATCGGTGGGGTCGTCGGCCGGAACGTAGACGGCCTGCACCGACGTGATGGCCCCCTTGCTCGTGGAGGCGATCCGCTCCTGCAGGGCTCCCATTTCGGTCGCCAATGTCGGTTGATAACCGACGGCCGAGGGCATTCGTCCCAGCAACGCCGACACTTCGCTACCGGCCTGCGAGAAACGGAAGATGTTGTCGATGAACAGCAGCGTGTCCTTCCCCGTGGTATCGCGGAAGTACTCGGCCATGGTGAGTGCCGACAGGGCGACTCTCAAACGGGCGCCCGGCGGTTCGTTCATCTGTCCGAACACCATGCAGGTTTGTTCGATCACGCTGCGCCCGGTGTCGCCGATCTTGGCCTCCTGCATTTCCAGCCACAAGTCGGTTCCCTCGCGCGTTCGCTCACCCACGCCGGCGAAGACGGAGTAGCCGCCGTGGGCCGACGCGATCCGCGCGATCAATTCGGTGAGGATGACCGTCTTGCCCAGACCGGCACCGCCGAACAGTCCCGCCTTACCACCTCGTACGAACGGTGTCAGCAAGTCGATCACCTTGATGCCGGTCTCGAAGACTTCCGTCGACGTCGAAAGGTCGGCGACCGGCGGGGCAGGGCGGTGGATCGGCCAACGCTCGGGAGTCTCCACCGGGCCGCGACCGTCGACCGGGTCGCCCAGCAAGTTGAACACGCGTCCGAGCGTAGCGTCGCCGACCGGGACCGTTACCGGCCCGCCCGTATCGACGCACGCTTGGCCTCGCACCACGCCGTCGGTTCCGCCCAGTGCTACGCAGCGGACGCGACCGCCGCCCAGGTGCTGCTGCACTTCTCCGGTCAAGTCGATCTTCACACCCTTGTGCTCGGTTTCCAGTTTCACCGCGTTGTAGATCGCCGGCATCTGATCCTCGGGAAACTCGGCGTCGAAGGTCGAACCGATCACTTGGGTGACTCGCCCGACATTGGTCTTGGTTGCAGTTGCCATCGAAGCGGATTCCTTGTCTGGAGTACGTTGTCTTGCGTTGGTTGTTTGGGAATCGGAATCGTGTCTTGCCGGGAGGCCGCTTTCGCCGGCGCCGCTGCTGGTCGCAGGCGCCGCGTGTCGAGTGGGCTACTGGGACAGCGCTTCGGCCCCGGCAATGATCTCCATGATTTCGTTGGTAATCTGGCTCTGGCGAGCCCGGTTGTAGGTCATCGACAGACGCTTGATCATGTCGTCGGCGTTTTCCGTAGCCGATTTCATGGCCACCATCCGAGCGATCTGTTCGCTGACGGCGGCATCGAGGAAGCACTTGAACAGCTTGGCCCGAAAACTCATGGGCACGATTTCGGCCAGAATTCCTTCGGCCGATGGATAGAACTCGTAGTCGACTTCACCGGCCGCTGCCTCGTCCTGAGCCAGCGAACCGAACGGCAGCAGCGTTTCCACCACCGCTTCCTGCTTGGCCAGACTGACGAAGCGAGTGTACACGACATCGAGTCGATCGATCTCGCCTTTGACGTAGGCATCGATGTACTTGTCGGCGATCGCTTCGACTTCGGCGTAGCCGGGTTGGTCGTCGAAGTCCCGGTAGAGTTGGTCGACGGCCACACCGCGGTGCTGCAACGCCGAATTGCCTCGCGTGCCGGAGACTTCGATCGTCAGTTCCAGTGCCGATCGATCGTCGCCGGCGGTGGTCCATTGGCGATACTGAGCCATGGCGGCTCGCACGACGCTGGCGTTGTAACCGCCACAGAGTCCCCGATTGGCGGACAAGATCAGCAGCAACCCCTTTTCGGTCGTCGGATGGGTTTCCAGCAACGGGTGCTGGGCTTCGGCTCCCGTCGACGACAGTTGGGCCACGATCTGGGTGATCCGCTGCGTGAAGTCGGTGACGGCCGTCGCCCGTTCCATGGCCTTGCGGTACCGCGCCGTCGCGATCAATTCCATCGTCCGCGTGATCTTGCGGATATTGCGGATCGACTTGCGACGCTTGTCTAAGGCTCGAGCTTTCGCCATCGTGCTTTCCCGTCATCGGACGCGGCCGGTCGCCGGTCGTCTGGATGTGGTCCTACTTGGTTTCACCGGCGACCGAGGCGAAACGAGTCTTGAACTCTTCGAGTGCCGCCTCGATCTTCTTCTCCAACTCGTCGTCGATGTCCTGCTTCTCTTTCAGCTCATTGACGACATCCGCGTGCAGGTCGTGCATGAACGCCAGGAATTCCTCTTCCCATTTGCGGACTTCGGGAACCGGTACTTCGTCCAGATAGCCTCGCGTTCCCGCGAAGATGCTCAAGATCTGGTCGATCACGTTCATCGGGCGGTATTGGGGCTGCTTGAGGATTTCCACCATCCGGTAACCGCGATCGAGCTGTTTTTGAGTGGCCGGGTCGAGGTCGGTACCCAGTTGGGCGAACGCTTCCAGTTCGCGGAACGCGGCCAGGTCGAGTCGCAGACCGCCGGCCACTTTCTTCATGGCCTTGATCTGAGCGGCGCCGCCGACTCGCGAAACCGAAATACCGACGTTCATGGCAGGGCGGATGCCGGCGAAGAACAAGTCGGGCTGCAGGTAGATCTGGCCGTCGGTGATCGAAATCACGTTGGTGGGGATGTAAGCGGAGACTTCCCCTTCCAGCGTTTCGATGATCGGCAGCGAGGTGATCGATCCGCCACCCAGTTCGTCGGACATCTTGGCCGAGCGTTCGAGCAGTCGGCTGTGGCAGTAGAACACGTCTCCCGGGTAGGCTTCGCGACCGGGAGGCCGCCGCATCAGCAGCGACAGTTCGCGGTAGGCTTGAGCCTGTTTGGAGAGGTCGTCGTAGACGATCAGAGCGTGCTCTCCCTTGTGCATGAAGTACTCGGCCATCGAGGTGCCGGCATACGGGGCGATGTATTGCAGCGACGCCGGAGCACTGGCTCCCGCCAGAATCACCGTGGTGTACTCCATCGCTCCGTGATCTTCCAGAATCTTGATCACGCCGGCGACCGACGAGTCTTTCTGGCCGATCGCCACATAGAAACATTTGACGCCGGTATCCTTCTGGTTGAGGATGGCGTCGAGTGCGATGGCGGTCTTTCCCGTCTTGCGGTCGCCGATGATCAACTCGCGCTGGCCGCGTCCGATCGGCGTCATCGAGTCGATCGCCTTGAGTCCGGTTTGAAGCGGTTCGCAGACCGGCTGCCGCTCGGACACGCCCGGCGCGATCCGTTCCACATTGAGCCGCTCGGTGGTGTCGAGCGGTCCCTTGTTGTCGAGCGGGTTGCCGAGCGGATCGAGCACGCGGCCGATCACCGCCTCACCCACCGGAACCGAAAGCAATCGCCCCAGCGCCTTGACTTCGTCCCCTTCTTCGATGTCGAGGTAGTCACCGAGGATGATCACGCCGACACTGTTTTCTTCCAGGTTGAACGCCAGGCCGTTGACTCCGTTGGGAAACTCGACCATCTCCCCGGCCATGATGTTGGACAGCCCGTAGACTCGAGCGATTCCGTCGCCGACCTCCAGGACGGTGCCGACTTCTCGCACGTCGAGTTGGCTTTCGTATTGCTCGATCTCCTGCTGGATGACCGAAGCGATTTCGTCTGCATTGAATCTCATGCTGAGTGGATCTCCAGTCGACTAGGCACCGCCGGCGAATCGATCGATGGCCGAGCGGATCTGTTGGAATGTCTGTTCGCAAACCTGTTGCCGCATGCGATGGAGCTGCGCGATGGCACTGCCGTCGTAGACGCGATCGCCGATGCGGAGCACGATGCCGCCGACCAGTTCCCGGTCGACTTCGACTTGCAGTTGGATTTTCTGTCCCAGCGACTGCTGGAGGGACTGCTCGAGCTGTTCGATGGTGGCGGCGTCGAGCGGGAACGCGGTGCGCACGGCGACGTCGATGATGCCGTGAGTCTCGTTGTAGAGCCGGCGGGCGGCGACGGCCATTTCCCGCAAGGCAGCCATCCGCCCGCGGCGGGCGACCACCTTGAGGAACCGCAGAAACGTCGGCGTTGCGTCCTTGGCCAACGACCGGTCGATCACGGCGAACTTCTCTTCGATGGCCACTCGAGGCGACTCGAGCAGCGCCTTGAGTTTGGGGAGGGATTGCAGCAGTTCTCCCACGAACGACTCGAGTTGCTCGACCACCGCCAGTTGCTCGCCGGCCGTTTCAGCCGCCGCCAAGAGTGCTTTGGCGTAGATCTTGCCCAGGTGTTCCCGGGCCGGATCGATCTGCCTTGCTTCCAGATGCGCCATCGACTCAGTTCTCACTCGGAAGTTTGGCCAGAGCTTCTTGTACCAATCGGCTGTGGTCTTGCGGCTTCACTTCCCGCTCGAGCACCTTACCGGCGACGCCGAATACGGCCTCGGAGACCTTCTCGGCCAATTCTTGCAGGGCCTGCTCCTTGGCCAAGCCGATTTCCGCCACCGCTCGCTCACGCTGCCGCCGGGCCGCCTCCTCCGCTTCGCTGCGAATCCGTTCGGCCGCCGCTTCGGCACTCTGATGAGCCCGTTCGACGATCTCCTTGGCTTCCGCTGCCGCCACGGCCAGTTTGGCTTCGTATTCTTTCAGGTGCTCGGAAGCTTGAGCCAGTTTGCGCTCGGCCTCCTGGATCGTGTGGGCGATCGCACGTTCCCGGCGCTCCAGACCGTCCATGATCGGTCGCCAGGCGAACTTGCCCAACACGGCCAACACGATCAGGAAGACGATGGCGGTGTAGAGTGCCGTGTCGAACTGCCAGCTCGCCGGGTTCTCCAGGCCCGCAGAAGCGTTCCCATGCCCCAAGTCGAACTCGTCGTGGTGCCCATGTTCCTCAGCGTGCGCACCCGAATCGCCGCCATGTTCGGCGTCATCATGGCCCACATCGCTGTTGGAATCGCCGGCCGTGTGCGGCTCGTCGGTTTCCTGTGCCGGTGCCGTATCGAACGAAGCGGCGCCAAGCCGTAGATCGGGGGTCCCGGCCCCAGCCACCAGCAACCCACACAGCAAAGCGGACAGACAGCGCAGCGGCCACCAGCCGACTCGGTCGGGGAGGCGGTGCATTCGCGGGTTACCGCGCATGATGAAGGCTCCTTCGAGACGTGCGGCGAGGGCGGATCAGACGCCCGTCATGCAGATGTACAAGGCGAAAAAGGTAAAACCTTCGATCAGAGCCGCGGCAATGATCATCGCCGTCTGGATGTTGCCCGCGACTTCCGGTTGCCGAGCCATCCCTTCCAGCGCGCTGCTGGCCAGCTTGGCGATACCATAGGCGGCCCCGATCGTCACCAATCCCGCACCAAACGAACCGCTGAACGTGATCAGCGCCGACGCGCCGCCTTCTTCCTGAGCCATCGCCGGAGCGACGGACAACAGCAGCAACACGATGGCAATCCCTGAGATCTTGGCAAGCTTGAACACCGATTGAATCTCCTCACGAAAAAAAACCTGTCTTACGTACGTCCCAGACGCACTTACTTCACGCAACAAAACTGAGGCTGTAACGGAATTCCCGATTCCAGCAACGCCGCATCGTGGATGCTTGCTCTTGGCCACCCGTCCGGCAGCCAACCGTAACCTCCCCGATTATCTAATGTTTCTGAGTTGCCGTTGCCAGGAACAACGACGTCAAAAAGACGAAGACATACGCTTGTAGAAACGCCACAAACAACTCCAGCAGGGAAAACGCGGCCGAACCGAATACCGCGATCGACGCGGTCATTGCCCAGATCCAGGTCGGCTGGCCTGAGAAAGTCGCGGCAGCGGCGGACCCGAAGGCGAGCCCCATAATGGCGGCCAACACCAAATGGCCCGCGACCATGTTGGCCAAAAGACGGATGGCCAACACGCCATGGCGGATCAAGAAGCCCAGCCACTCGATGAGCAGCAGCATCGGTTTGATTACCACGGCGATTGCCAGAGGCAAGTGCATCGAGGCTACCGGATTCCAAACGAACCCGACGACGCCGAATCGCCGCAAGCCGACGGCGAAACCGGCGCCCAGTGCCACAATGGCCAGCGCCGTCGTGACGCTGAACGATCCGGTCGGCGCTCCCACCCACGGAACCATACCCATCAAATTGCAGCCGAGTATGAACACGAACAACGTCCAGATCAGCGGCATGAAACGGTCGGCATCCGCATACGGATTGTGCTCGGTTTCCGCGTGCTCGCCGTGCCCGTGCTCACCATGCTCGGCTTCACCGTGATCATCGTCGTGATGGTGGGCCAGAGCCGGCCGAGCGACCTGATCGCGGAAGTAGAGCAGCACCGCTTCCAGCAGGTTCCACAGCCGGCCTTTGGGGGCCTGGCCGGTGGAGACGCGCCGGGCGAGCCACGTGAACATGGCCACCACGATGAAAGCGACGACCAACTCGACAATCATGAATTTGGAAATGCAGATGCCCGATTCCCGTTCGTACAGGTTCCGCAACTTCCCGTCGAACACCTGGGGGATGACGATCTTCCCGCTGAGCCGCACGTTGTACGCCTCGATCTTGCGCGACGACCAGGTGTGATTCTTGGCATATTCCTCGACGTCTTCGGCCGCGTCGCGGATCTCCCGCCACTGTCGGGCCCACTCTTCGCCTTGAGCGATCCGGGCATACCAGCCCGCTTCCGGTTGCTCTTCCTCGACATAGTCGGCCAGACTCCTGCCGACATGCTCGGCTTCCCACCGGGTGTACTCGGCTCGTATCTCGTCCGCTCGCTCGTCGAGGTAGACGTCGAGCGGCTTGGCGAAGTTCTCGTGAGCTTGCTTCCAACGCAGGTAACCGCTGCGGACCTTTTCCCACGAGGGAATGGCCATCAACTGCGAATCGCTCTTCTTTTTGAGTTCCTCGTAAAGCCGCCGGCCTTCCCACAATTGATAGTCGGGGTCCAACCGCACCCAAACCTCGGGAAAATCCTCGATCTTCTCCCGATGCGAAGGCCATAGGAACTTGGGGACTTCGAAGTAATAACTGTCGCGGATATGTAAAATGGCCGAGGCCATGACTCAGACCGCCTTGGTTGCAGGTTGAGGGGATTTTCGACTGACCAACTTCAGCGACAAATAGGTTTCTGTCGGCAGAGCCAGCAGGTAGTAGGCGAGCACCATAGCCAATATTCGCCCTTCGGCCAAGGCGCCCGAGCGCTCTTCGGCCACCAAGCCGAATACCAGCGGCAAGCCCATTCGAAAAAACATGCCGCCTACCAGCGACAGGATCGCGGCATTGGGGCCTCGGGCCGCGGCGGCGACGACCAATGCGACCAAGGTCCCCACCCAGCAGACCACACAGGCCGTGATCGCCGACCAGATTCCGGCCATTCCCAGCAACCCATAGCCGACCGCGACATAGATCGGCAACGCGCCGACCATCACGGCCGTAAGCACTGCGGCCAAGCGGACTGCCAAGTGCAACCGCGCCGGCCCCATCTGCTCGCTAGTCTCGTTCGCCGGAACCACCATTTTTCCCGGAATCGCTTTCGCCGGAACCACTATCAGGGCCGTTGCCGCGCTTGTCCGCCGATACCAGAGCGCCCGTTAGCCATAGGAGATAAACAAATCCCGCACTCACGCCGACCGCCAGTGCCAGCAACGTCCACGCCGTCCGCCCCAACAGCCGCTCGCACAACCATGCCGGACCGACCATGATCACCGCGATCGTGATGATCTTGGTGGCCCACTCATAGGCCAAGCCGACCGCCTCGACATTCACGGCTGGCTTTCTGCGTCGACCCAACGCCGCGCCTTTCGTTCCAAGAAACGGAGGCGACAGCGTCGGCTCGCGATCCGTATCGGCTCCCGCCCGACACTTGACGACTCCTTTCTCAACCTGGACTCGGCCATCTGCTCCACCCTGGTTGAGTCGGCAATTTAGTCGACACTGCGGGGTTGGTCAACCGCCGAAAGGCCGATTGTGTGCTTTTTTTCACAAAGTTGACTTCTTTTTCGTAACTCGCCTTCTGCAAAGCGACTTACGTCCATAATTCGTGGTCCAAGCGGGCCTCGGTTCGGATTCGGCCGGGTTGTCGTGTTTCCCTGGAGCCCCCACTGGTGGGGAGATGGATTTGCCTGTTTTGAGCAAACTGATTACATTGGAAATGATCGATCTGACGATTGTCTGCCGGCTGGATCGGGCCGGGGAGTCGTGAGGTCGAGTCGAGCATACCGAACGAGAACGAGACAGAGTAAACGAGCGATCGTGGCTTCCGTTGGGAACAGGCGAAAGAGGCGCACGGTCGCCGGGTAGTCTGAGTCGTAATCCAACCTCACTAAGATCAGCCGGTGCGTGCCGAATCGACTTCGGGTAGGAAGGCGCCCCAGCCTCTTGCGGTTCGGGTTACAGGCTGCGAAAACCCTGCATACCATCCCGCCACGACGTCTCACCCCCTTTTTTCGACTCGTAGGTCGAGCAACTCGACCCGTAGGTCGAGCAACTCGACCCGTAGGTCGAGCAACTCGACCCGTAGGTCGAGCAACTCGACCCGTAGGTCGAGCAAACAAAACGCTTGCCAAGTAGAGACTGTACCAAGATTTCGACTCGCAAGCCGCATGCAGGCAGCATGCCGGCGGGCGGGAAGCCAAGCGGGAGATCTTGTTACGGGCTGAAGACACTGTTGGGTGTGGCCAGGGACTGCCGCAGCCACCGTACATTCATGGAGGGCGATCCTGTTGACCCGTCGCTCGGCGATGCGAGCGGTTGTTTGGAGGTGCGTTCTTGACTACGGCAACGGAATTGAAATCTCAGACCGTCCGCGACCTGGCCAAGCTGGCGAGACAATGGGGGGTCACCGGTTACAGTTCGATGCGCAAGGACGAGCTGGTCCAGGCCCTGACCAAGGAAGCGCGGCGTCGAGCCCGACGATCGACTCGCCCCAAGAGTCGCGCTTCCGGCAGCCGAACAGCCGGGCCGGGCCAACGCAAACGCTCGGCTCCTCGGGCCCGCAAGCAGAGCGGCAACGGCCGGTCGGCGGCGCCTCGGCCGAAAAACCCGCGAGTGTTGCGACGGTTGAAGCAGACGCAGCAGGCCAGGGAACGAGAAAAGAACCTCGCGGCGCCGTTGGGACCGCGGCACGTGGAGCCCGGCAAGGACTGCCTGGTGTTGTTGGTGCTCGATTCGTTCTGGCTGCAAGCCTGCTGGGACGTGACTCATCATGCGGTCGAACGCGTGCAGGCCGCGATGGCGGAGAAATGGCACGGTGCCAAGCCGACCTTGAGGTTGCTCGAGGTGGACCAGGGGCCGACCACGGGGACTTCCGAGCGGGTGATTCGCGACATCTCGGTTCACGGCGGCGTCCGGAATTGGTACATCGACATTCATGAAACGACGAGTTACCAGGCATGTCTGGGCTATCTCTCCGCCGACGGCCAGTTCTTCACGATCCTGCGCAGCAACATAGTCACACCGCCCCTTCCCGGTAGTTCCGATCCGCTGGACGAGAATTGGGAAGAGGTGGCGGAGGATTACGAGCGTGTATTCGCGTTGAGCGGCGGGAACGAGCGCGAGCACACCGACAGCGAGTTGCGGGAGTTGTTCGAGGAGCGGTTGCGGCGACCGATGGGGGCTCCCACCGTGGCGCGATTCGGAATGGCCGGCTTGCGCGGAAACCGGCCCGAACTTCCATTCGAAGTGGATGCCGAACTCATCGTTTACGGTTCGACCTCTCCCGACGCTCATATCACCCTATCGAACGCTCCCATTCGCCTCCGTCCCGACGGCACGTTTACGGTGCGAATGAAGCTGCCGAACCGCCGGCAGGTGATTCCGGTCGTAGCCACCAGTCATGATGGCGTCGAATGCCGTACAATCGTGCTGGCGGTCGAACGCAATACCAAGGCGCTCGATCCGGTGATTCGGGACGGCAACGACTAGCCAACAATTGGATCGGGCCTTATGGCGACGCGCGACGACGGCGGTAGAACGGATTCGGTTGCTCAGACTGCGGCGCGGTTGGTGACGCTGCTGAGTCGGATCGAGCGGCCGATTGTGGCGTTCTCCGGGGGCGTCGACAGCTCGGTCGTTGCGAGAGCCGCCCAACAGGCCCGCCCCGATCACGCGCTGGCGGTGACCGGTGTCGGCCCCGCATTGGCTCGAGCCGAACGCCGAGCCGCCCGCGAGCTGGCTCGCCACATCGGGATCGCTCATCAAGAGCTCATCACCGCCGAGTTGGAAAACCCCGGTTACGTGGCCAACGCACCCGACCGCTGCTACCACTGCAAGTCGGAGTTGTACGGAGCCATTCTGCGCGAGTTGGCGCGGCGGCACGCCGGCGGCGAGGCCGCCGTGATTCTCAGTGGAGCCAATGCCGACGACTGGGGCGATCACCGGCCGGGACTTGCCGCAGCGTCCGAGGCGGGGGTCCGTCATCCGCTCACCGAATTGGGGCTCGGCAAAGCGGCGGTGCGCGCGGTGGCCCGGTATTGGAACCTGCCTGTTTGGGACAAGCCGGCGAGTCCCTGCCTGGCCAGCCGTCTGGCCTACGGAGTGGAAGTGACGGCCGAGCGGCTGGCTCGAGTTGAAGCTGCCGAGGCTTATTTGCGGGCCCAGGGGTTTCGCGAGCTGCGAGTCCGCTACCTGGCGGGGGACGAGGCCCGCATCGAGGTGCCGCTCGAGGAGCTGAGCCGGCTCTGTCAACCCGAACGGCGAAACGATCTCGTGGCGACGTTCAAACGTATCGGGTTTCGCTACGTCTGCCTCGACCTGGAGGGCTTCCGTTCGGGAAACCTCAACCAGTTGATCGGGGTAGAGGAATTGTCGCGTTGGCGGCAAACGGCTTCGGCCGACGTTCGCTGAGCCGCCGACTGCATCCGGGTTCGCGGGAAGGAGAGTCGCCGCCGAATTGCCAATTCGCCTTGACCGGTCCATACTGACAGGGGAGCCGCCGTTCGATTTGGAAGGCCGCCGCCCGTCCCGTGAGTCCCTTTCCCCGCGATCCCGCATGCCCGATACCACCTCGCCCAGCGCCGCACCGCACCGCGAGCCCGATTTGACGGGCCGGCAACTGGGGGACTATCGGATCTTGAGAAAACTGGGGCAGGGTGGGATGGCGGTCGTTTATCTGGCCGAGCAGATGTCGCTCAAGCGGCAGGTGGCCTTCAAGGTGCTGCGCAGTTCGCTGGCCGACGACGCCAAATATGTGCAGCGGTTTCATCACGAAGCTCAAGCGGCGGCCAAGCTGGTCCATCCCAACATCGTGCAGACCTACCACGTCGATTGCATCGATGGAGTCCACTTCATCGCTCAGGAGTATGTTCCCGGTCAGAACTTGCGACAGTTGCTGCGGCGGCAACGGGGGATGGAAGTCCCGCAGGCGGTCCATGTGATGGCTCAAGTGGCCTTCGCCTTGCAAGCGGCCGCCGAACACGGCGTCGTCCATCGCGACATCAAGCCGGAAAACACGCTGATTACGCCTCGAGGTGTGGTAAAAGTGGCCGACTTCGGTTTGGCTCGCGTGACGATCGAAGGCAGGCAAGTCGAGCTGACGCAACTCGGCGTCACGATGGGGACGCCGCTCTACATGAGCCCCGAGCAGATCGAGGGCAAGCCGGTGGATCCTCGCAGCGATCTCTATTCGCTGGGCGTGATGGCCTATCAAATGCTGGCGGGTCAGCCTCCTTTTGAAGCCGATTCTCCGTTGGCACTGGCCGTGCGTCATCTCCATGATGCTCCCACGCCGCTGAGCGAAATCCGCAAGGACCTGCCCGCGGAGCTGTGCGAAATCGTGCAACGCCTGTTGGCCAAACAGCCCGATCAGCGGTTTGCCTCTCCCACCGCGCTGTTGGTGGAACTCAAGCAACTGCGCATCGAGGGGATGGAAGACCTGTGGAGCAACTCGTGGGCGGCATTGATTCCCGAGGTGCACCAGCCGGTCGAGGCCACGCAGAGACTTGAGTCGGCGATGCTCTCACAAACTCAATTGCTCCGCGTACGTCGCCGCCGCCGGTGGTCGACCGTCGCGCTCGCCATCGCCGCGTGCTTCGTGGTCGGAGCGGTAGCGGCCAAACTGCTTCAACCGGCTCCCCTGCTGCCGGTCCATCTTTCGCAGACGACCAGTGTCGCCAAGCAGCCGACGGTGCGCGAGCAGTTCTACCACGCGCTGGAAGAGAATACGCCCGGGGCGTATCGGGCGGTGGCCCAGTATTTTCCCCCCAGCGAAAGTCCGCTCAATGAGCACTATGCGAGGCTGGGACAGCGGTACCTGGCCGAGTACTACTTGGAAAGCGGGCAACTGGATCAGGCGCTGCGCGAGTTCGGCAAACTGGCGGCGTTGGGAGACGAGTCGCCTCAATTCACCGTGATCGGTCTATTCGGGCAGGCGATCGTGTTCGACCGGCAACAGAAAACGCTCACGGCGACCTCGCGGTTGACGCTGGCGACCCGCTGGTGGCAGAAAGTGCCCGAGGATCAGCGGCGGCCGCTGTTGGGGATGCTGCCCGGCAAGCTGTCCGCCATTTTTCTCGACTTGCTCGAGGACCGCGAGTCTCCCGAACCGGCGCCGGGATCTGAGACCAGTCACCTGCGACCGTTCGATCGGTTGGGATCGCGGTTTCCGGCCGGTTGAGCCGATCGCTGCGCAGACGCAGCGAGGCGGCTCGAGGAGGGGGCGTCTTGCCAGAGTGACTCGAGTCGTCTATATCTGGACGCTTTGAGCGACGCCTCGAGCGGTCGGCTGTCGCGCGGCCGCCGGCTCGGCGAGCACTCGCCCCCTTCGTCTAGTGGCCCAGGACGTCGGATTCTCAGTCCGAAAACAGGGGTTCGACTCCCCTAGGGGGTGCTCATAAACCCTTGTAACCAAGTTGCTTAGGTTGAAAAAGGGTTGCAGAAAACCGACGTCGGGCGATCGTCGCCCGAGTCGGTTTTTTCTGCTTTGCCGGCCATTTCCGGCTATTCTCGCAATCTGCTGCTTCGGGTTTTGCTTCGCCTTTGTGGCCAGCTCGAAGCGATCGTCCGTCACTTGCCGGTAGTGCCGATCGGCCACGGCTTGAGCGTGCCCAAGCCATGCTTCGCACAATCAATCACAGACACCCACCGGTCTTGCTGTCTGGGAATCCTCCCAACTTCAATCGTCCCAATGAGTTGTCGATTGGAAAAAGGTGGGTGTCTATGACTGCGGGTGTCTATGACTGCGGGTGTGGCGCGATCGCGAAGCGCTATCGTGATGCCTCTTCGTCATCGTAGTCTTCGTCGTCGTAGTCTTCGTCGTCGTAGTCTTCGTCGTCGAGGCACTCATCATCGTCGTCTTCGAGTTCATCGTCCTCTTCATCGATGGCCGTGACCAGTTCGTCGGGCCAGTCGACGCTGAACCGGCCGCCGCAGTTCCCGCATTGGTACTGGTCGTCCGTGTTGTCTGGATCAACTGGAAGTTCGTATCGTATCCCGCAGTGGGGGCAGGGGACTTGGCGCGTGCCGGTCACGCCACCTTGTTCGGGAAAAATGAACTCTTCCATGAAGAAATAGTCGAAAGGATCCATTGGAAGCTCTCCTCTGTGGAAGCGTGCGCCTTTCCGAGCGGGGCGGTCCGCCGATCCACCGCATCGCTCTCCGTCACTCACTCCCGCCGGGCGACCGGGTCGGGAAGGTGGGGCACCTGCATTCGGCTCACCCATCGCCCGATCTCATCCGATTCGATCTGGTCCAACAGCTTGCTGATCCGCTCCAGCATCCTTTCTGCTCGCCGGGCCGAGATCGGCTGCCAGCCGTGAGCCAGAATCGAGCTGTTGCGATCATTGAGCAGCCCTTCCAGCTTCATCCGCCATTGCCCGTCCTTGCGACGATGGAAGACGTGAGCGGCCGACGGATGTTTCAGTTCGCGCAGGATGTTCCAGCCGTGCACGTTGGCGATCTTGCTCGGCAGTTGGCCGCAGGCACGCCGCACGGCATCGCGAATGCTCGGGCTGCGAGAAGACCAGTTCGGCTGGGAGGCATCGATGGCGAATTCGGTCTTCAAATAGAATTGCGCAATGGCTTCGAAGGCTCGGTAGAGCCGGGCGACGGCATCGTCATAGTGCCCTTGCAGGATCTTCCTGCGGGCGTTCTGCACCAGATCGGCCACCGCCAGCAGCGACGGCCGGGGCGCGCGGGAAAGCTCCTCCACCACGTCCGCCAGTCGTTCCACCTCGTCGACAAACGTGTGGAACTCGCCGCCCACCGTGGCGCTGACGGCATGCCGCCGCAGCCGGTCGAGTGCGTCCTGGAAATCGGCTCGCAGCGAGGTCTGGTAGTGTTCGAACAAATCCCAGCGGTGGAGTGTCTTGGAGAGAATCGCCATCCCCGCGAAGAAGTCGGCCTCTTGGGCTCGCGACGGCCGGATCCGCTCGTAGGCCTCGGTGGCCCCTGCAAAGTGAGTCCGATTGAACAGCTCGCGTCCGCGGTCGGCCAACAGGAACCCCGTCTGGTCGTACGCGTTTCCCAGCCGCACCATCCGCATCGAATCGGGGTCCGGTTTTCCATTGACGAAGCGGACATCGACGTAGAACATGGGCAATCCGAGATGCGAAGCGACCATCGTCGCTCCTGCACTCATCCATTTCCGGCCCGGAGTCGGATCGATGGCGATTTCATGGGGGTCCAGTTGCTTCTCGAATCGCAGCCAGTGGTACAGGTCGTACACGTGGTTGACGAGTTGGCCGATTCTTTCGGGAGAGTCCTCGACGGTCACGTGCTTGACGCGATGCGGGGCGAACGAGACCCGCTCGAATACGGTGTCCATCGTCTGCTGGGACTGGCGGGTTCCGATCAGCCCCAGATACTCCGGCCGCAGCGTCTGGATCGTGAACACGACCGGGTCGGCGGTGATGCCGACCGGCAGGATCACAGCTCGGATCGGTGAGGCATCGGCTGTTTCCTTCATGGTGGTTGCTCTATTGCAGCGGTTCGACGAGAAGTTGTCCCATTCCCATGACCGTGTTCTTTCCGACATGGAGCCACTGCGCGGCCGCCAGCAGCGGCAGCAGCACTCCCGGACCGCGCGGCAGTTCGAGTGAACCGCTGACACCGTGCAGTTCGAGTTCCGTTTTCTGGCGGCCGGAATACCTCACCAGATCGAGTCGAGTTCCCTGCCAGGAGGTTTGCGGCGTCTGTTTGGCCAACTCGAGGAGTTGTCGGCCGAGCTGCAGCCAAAGCGAGCGGTAGCGTTCCGGCAGGTACCCGGCGATGCGCCGGTTGAGCGCCGCCACCAGATCGGCCAGCGTAGGCGACTCGATCAGCCTGCCCTTGCGTCGCAAACGCAGCGGTGCGGGAAAGACCAGCCGGCAAGGCGCATCGGCCGACAACGGCCAGCCGGCCTGCGCCAGCGGCCAGGGATCGCCGTCGACCCCTGTCGATTCATCGGGGAGGATGGTTTCCCGTCGCCGGATCTCGAACGGACGGCGCAGCTTCCCCAAGCCTTCCCGGCCCGCGTACTCCCAGCACTTGTCCAGTTCCCTGCTATATTCGATGGCCGAGCCGATCAGGATGATCTCCACGGCCGGCACCCACTCGGGGAACGGAGGAGCCGCGCGGATGACGTAGGGGGGAGATACGGCCACCGATCCCGGAGCCGACCCGACATCGAACACGCGGCCGTAGATTTCCGGGAACAGCTCGTGGACCGCCTTGCCCCACACTCCCCGCAGCATGGGAACCGTCGCGTCGGCCGCCTCGGTATCCAACTGCATCCGGCAAGGCAGGACGAGCAGATGTTCCAACAGCAGACGGCAGACGTCCGGCAGGAAAGCGGGATCGCACAGCGGGCCATTTTGGGGAGCGTGTGGTCGAGAAGCCGGAGGTTGCGGGATCGTCGCGCGTGGCGGCGCCGATGTTCCGGCATGTTCACGCTCTGTTCGATCGAAGACTCTCGACATCGTGGACTCCTTCGGAAATCGGACGCACGGGGAAGGCACGGCGGCCGTCGGTCCGCGCACTCGTCCGCCTATCTCCCTTTCTTCCTGTCCTGCCGCGTTTGGCGGTTTTGGCTGATGTTCTCTCCCGCGGACTCGGTGCCCGTGATGTGCCGGTCGGGATCGAACGGCACGATCCGCGGATAGGCCTGTTGGCGGTTGCGGTTGAATTGGATGGTTTGCCGTGCCAGATCGCCCAGAGCGCCGCGGGCGTGCTCGTCGACGAACAAGACATCATAGCCGAACAGCAGATCGGCCTGCGGATCGGACGGATCGATCGGCTTGAGGACTTGAGCCTGAATCAGTTCGCCCTCGCCGAGTGACGAATTATCGACGCCCTCTTCGCGCACGCGCTGTTGCAGCTCGCCGCAAACGTAGATCGGCTCGAGCGCCGGCTTGCCGTCCCGTTTTCCTTTCTGAGGCGACGCGCACTTCTGGAACCAGGAAAGTCCGGCTCGCGAATTCTTGTTGTTGTTCCGAACGACGGCTCGCGGATAGCGCAGCCGCTCGACCGGCCGCTGCGCGGCTTCCCAGATCCCGGCTCTCGCGGCTACCTGAGTCGTCAACGGGGACCGCAGTTGCTCCAGCGGCAGTTCCACGGGACGCCCCTGTTCGTCCAGCACGGAGACCGACACCACTTGACAGTGCCCCAGGCCGAACGGCTTGCCGCCGCCCAGCCGCCATGTCGACTGGCAGGCCAGCAGCAACAACGCCAGCTCTTCTTTGGAAAGCGACCGGACCGCCAAGTGCAAGGTTCCTTTGATGCCCTCGGGCAGCAACTGCGCCGAGAAGCAGACGGCTTGGCGTTCTTTCATGAGCTGTCCACGTTCGTCGTAGACTCCTTGATTCTCATATTTCCAAGGTGCTCGTTCGTCGTGGATCGAACTGTGCTGCGACGTGCGGTAGATCTTGTAGCCCGCAAAGGACTTGGACAGGTCGATGCCGTCCGGATCGGCGCCTTCCCGATTGAACGGCAGGCAACCCGGGTGAGGCGATGACAGGACCGCCAACTGCTGCGGGCCGACCAGACGGCTCTTGGCGTCTCGGAACACACTGAGGAACCTCGCGTCGGTCGGGGTCGGGCGAGACCTGTCCGAACAGGTTGGTTACCATGCTGACCTGGCCGTCCTCTTGCATGTAGTCGGGATGGACCGGTTTCGGCACCTTGTCGAGCAGCCGCTGGCCACGGCGTCCCCACCTCGCCCACTGGATGCTGCGGATGTCGTCGACCGTTCGGATCTCGGCCAGTTCCGCGTGGGCCGGTTCCAGCCAAACCAAATGCCCTCGTTTGAGCTCGTTGCAAACGCCGTGCTGGTGGCGGCTCATGTAGGCCGCCCAATATTCCGACGGCAGTTCGATCGTGGGACCGTTTGCGAGGAACAAGCCTTCTTTCTTCACGCCCTTGTTGTTGACGGGGCGTCCCGAAAGCTTGACGGCCCAAGGACGGGACGCCGATCGCGACGTGCCGACGGCCGTGATGTTCTCCCGGTCATCCAGGCCCACCCACAACCGCCGATCCGGCTGATGGGCGCTGTTTCGGAACGGCGTCAGATCGGGGGCCAGGCCGTGTTTTTGAACCGCCTGCTTCAGCTTGTCCGCCTCGACCAAGCGCGTCTCTCCCAGCCGGACCGTTCCCGGCCGGTCATAGCTTCCCGGCCGGACCACCTCGGCCAGGAAGACGTTTCGGGGACCGTCGCCCTGTTTGGACGGTCCCAACTGGGCATCCCGCCCCTGGCACAGGTACAGGTGCGGCTCGAGAAAGGCAGGGGGTCCGCCGGTGAGGACCGTCATCAGGTTCCGCAGAAAGCCGCGCACTCCGGTGGCGGGAACGATCACGTCGTTGCCGATGGTGAGCGCGTGATAGGTCTTGTGTTTTCCGGCGCCTTTCTCTTCGGTTTCGCCGCGGCGCAGCCGCTGCTTCTCGTCCTCATCCATCCCCTGCGATGTCAGCAGCGGCGACAGCGTCTTGAGTTCGAGTCGGATCACGCCGGTGAAACGATCCTTCTCATCCGGCAGGAGTTCATCAATGGTACGCGGTGTGACGGGAGTTCGTTTCGGGGGCGTCTTTTGGAACGGCATGTAGGTGTACGGATTGTGAAACGGTTCGCCGAGCAGCCTCGCGGATCCCTTGGAGAGTTTCAGAACGGCGACGGGTTTGCCGTCCCCCTTGGCGTGAATGCGGGCCGTCTTCCGCACGACTTCCCGTTTGCCGGGGATGACGACTTTGCGGGGCTTGTTCTTCTCATCCAGGAAGATATGGATGGGATCGCCGTCCTCGGCGTCCGCCGGATCGAAGCCGCGGCCGTCTTCGGGGACCGACGTGTAATCGATGACAATCGTTTTCCCCTTGTTTTTGCTCTGGAATGAGAGTTTGATGATTTTTTTCTTGTTCTTGGTGAAGGAGACTTGCAGCGTGCCGGTGATGTAGTCGCTGGGCGTCCGCGTTGTTTGATCGTTGGACGAGCCGGGCACGGTTCCCGCCGGCCCGAACTCGGTTCGCAGATTGTCCAGCAGATCGGGCGCATCGACGCCCTCCAATTCCGGAAGGCAGACCAGGAATTCCTCCGCCAAAGGACCGTTGGCTGTGGGCGATTCGGCCAACCGCAGTCGTCCGGCACTCTTGCTCGAACCGATCCGGATGGTTCCGTGGTGCAGCGCGCCGAAGGCTTGCGCGAGCCACTCGATTTCCTGTTCGGTAGGCGAATCGATCAGGATCGTCACGGGAAAGCGGCACGGCGCGGTAAGGACGAGGTTGTCGAACAGCATGTGTTCGACGGCGCCGCCGGTGAGCGGATTGACGGCGACATGCATCCGCCGTTGCACTTCCGACTCGTCATCGGCTGCCAGAATCAGCGAGGAGCGGTCGGAGCGGCTGACCGGAGCCAGGCCGTCGGAGATGTGCAGGCGGCCGGAACGAATCAGACTGCCGAAGAGGTGTTCGACGGGATGGGTCTCGTCCAGATCCTCCAGCAGATCGGAGAGCCAATCCTTTTGCTGCTCGGCCGGCGGTTCCATGCACAGGCTGCCGATCCATTTGCCGTCTCGTTTCCGGCTTTGATTCGTATCCTCCACGTACTGCCGGAAGCTGTCGGCGACGTGCCGGCCGGAGCGAGCCGCCAGTCGCTTGACCCAATCGGCGAGTGCTCCTCGGAGCGTAGCGCCGGGAAGCCGCCAGTATTCGTTTCCATCGGCTCCGCGGATGCGTTGCGGTTCGATTTCGCAGTCGATGCCTTGGCCGTCCCCGACCAGGAGATCCTGGCCGCGAGGGATTTCCAAGTGGAGGTCGATGCGGAGGCGGCGATCGGCGATGTCCGACTCGGCGACCGTCTCGGCCTTGCCGCTTGGATCGTCGATCGGCCGGTCACCGGAGGTCCGCCAACTCCAGTGGTCGTCTTCGAACTCGGCGGCGTCGCCGTCGTCCAGCAGGTTGTAGGTGCGCAGGCGAGCCTGGCCGTCGATCCACCCCAAGCCGATGCCTCGGTTGCCGTTGCCGCCGAACACGATTCCGCGCGAAAGGAGCGCCGCCAGTTTCCGCAGGAAGTCCGGCTCCTCCGATGCGCCGGAGCCCTTGAGCCACAACGTGACGTCGGTCGAGGACCGGGGCGGAACCGACTCGATGCGGAACAGCCCGCCGTCGACTACGCGCCCCAGGTGTCGGCAGCGCAGGTGATGCGTTCTCCACAGCGGCCGAGCATCGCCGAATTGCAGCAGCGAGTCGGCGACTTCGAGCGGGCTGTCGGCGCATCCGGCCACGTAGCCTCGCGGATCGGCCACGACTTCGTGTTCGTCGTCTCCTGCCGGGATGCCGAAGAAACGAGTGACGGCCGGATCGTCGTCGGAGACATCGAGGTGGTTTCTCCAGGCCGCGCGGAGGATTCCCGCCAGGGCGGTGCCGCGCATCACCGGCCTCCCTTGGCCGTCTCGCGCCAACGAGAGTTCGTTGTGCGCTTTGCCTTCGCCGAAGGCCACGCCGCAGGGGAACACGAGCCGGAACGACAGGCGATGGACGTGGGTGTAGCTGTTCATGCAGAGGGCTCCTTCTGGTCGGCGATACAGAGATCGGCCAGCAGTCTCAATGCGTCGGCGGCCTGATCGGGATGGTCCTCCAGCAACCGCTCGACTTCGCCATGGATCGGCTCCCAGGCACTCCAGATGCGCGGCGTGCGGACCTTTTGCGAGGCCAGGTATTCCCGTGCGTCGGCGGGGGAGATTTCGAGGCGGTTTTGCACGGCATAGATCTGACTGGGGCTCGGCAGCCTGCCTCGGTGCCGCCTCCACAGGTCCAGCACCAGCCGCGTGACCGCCGCCCGTCCGGTCGATTCGAGATGCCGGGACGTTCGTTGCACCGCGTAGAGTTCGGTGGCCCGTCCCGGATGGACCCGCAGAGCCCCGTAGCCTCGTTCGCGTCCGCCTCCCAAACCGATCTGCAGCATGTCGCGCAGCCGAGGCGGCCGGTCCGCAAAACGGATGACCGAACCGGGTAGCAGCACGCGGCAGGCTTTTAATCGCTGGGCCCGTCCGGTCATTACTCCGTGGCCGTGGCGGTTCCAGCCGAAACGGATGCCGACGACGGCCCAGGTCTTCTCCACCGGCGGGACTGCCAGGTCGGCCCAGTTGCCGCGAGTCGATTCGCGCTGCACGAGTTGCCGCAGTTCCTGCTGCGCCGTTGCGCCGTGCTCTTCGGGCGTGTCGGACAGCAGCACGGGGGACTGGAGAATCAGCAAGTTGTCATGAACGCCCGCCCAAGGTGCTCGATCGTCTTCGACCCCATCGACGGCGAGTTCCCCGCGGGTTTTTCCTCGTCCGATCAGCACGTGCGGATCTTGCTCGAGCCGTTCCGCAAGCAGCTCGGCGGCCGATTGCGGCAGACAGGCGAAGCCCATCCAGGCGAGCGGAGCGATCCGTTCCATCTGGAACAAGTTGCGCCCCGTCTCCGTGTATTCATCGAACAGCACGCCGTGGGCCGAGAGGAAGCGGGGGATGCTGGAGGCTTTCCAGAGTGCGACGGTGCCGTCGCGGCGGCGCAGCAGGACGCCTCCGGTCGCTTTGAGCGGATTCGTGTCGGGCGTCTTCTTCCAGTCGTACGGCTCGATCGCCTCGTCGGCCACTTCCTCGGCCGAAAGTCGCGATCCGTCCACCGCCAGTTTGGCGACTCGGTGACTGAGACTGACCCGCGTGGGAACCGGAAGATCGGATGCATCCGTGGCCCCGCACGGCAGCATCGGCCAGGCTCGAAACCGAGGATGCTGAAACACGGCGTCGGCCAGTTCAGGATGGGAGCGGCTGAGCCGAGTGAGCAACATTCCTTGGACGGCGCTGGCGGGGATTTCGAATCCCGAACGGACCGGTCCAGTGCCGACCGGTATCTCCGGACAGCAGATCGGCGCTTCGGCTCGGAAAACCAATCGCAGCAGAACGCAGGCTTCGTCGGCCGGAACCGATAGCGGGGCGGCGGAGGAGGAGACGACGGCCGGCGGCTCGGGAGGCGACCAGTCGGCCAATTTCTCGCAGAGTGCCTTCAGCAGTGCGCCCGGCGGCCGCGTTTCTCCGTCGATGGTGATCGTACAGCGGCCGCTTCCGCGGGTGCGGTTCCCGCCCACGGCTCGGATTCCCGTCAGTGCGAAGCGGCAGGCCAAGTCTTCCGCGCTTCCTTCGTCGGCGTCGATCAGCAGGGTCCCCTGCAAGCGGGTTCCCACGCAGATCATCTCTTCGACGCGAAGACTCTGGTGCTTGGCGGACCCGGTCCGTTCATCGACGGCGGTGCGCGACACGATTCTCACCAGGTCGCTCGGCCGGCGCCCCGGCGGCGGCAGCACGTCTCCGATCAGCACTCGGCAGATCCGCTCGCGCCCGCTGCTGCCCTGCGGCTCGTAGCCGTCGGCGGCCGGCCGGCCGCGCCCGCCCAGGACGACATCGATCAGGTCTGCGAGCCGTTCCGCCTTCCCGGGCTCTCCTTGCTGCTCGAGTCGCCGTCGGTGGAAGCGGAGCCGGTCCCGCATCAGTCCCACCAGTTGCTCGGCGGTGGTCGGCAGCGGAACGCCTCGAGCATCCCGCGGGACGCGGGAATTCACGATATCGCCGCCGCGTCCCGTGCCGGGGACGCCGTCCGAATGGAGCGTGAGTGTGAAAGGGAGTGTCAGCATGGCGATCTCCTACACGGTTTCCGGTTGCCGTTGCGTCATCCGGTGTCGCTCTTCCAGCAGCAGCACGGCATCGATGAACGACGTGCTTCGCCGACCACCCGTACCGTCCTCGGCGGGCTCTTCCTCCCAGCGCCAAGTGCTTCCCAGATCCCAGGTTCCTCCGTCCTTCGGCCATTCGCGCAGCCACTGATCGAGTTGCCGGTGGTGTTTCATGGTGCTGACCAGCCAGCGGACACGATCGGACCAGGGGCGAGCGAACTGATGGAGGGCTTCCGCCAGCAGGCTTCGCGGCAGGGCGGCGAGCCGGTCTTGCAGTTGCAACAGCGATTCGAGTTCGCTGTCGATGGCGTACGGGCGTCGCGTGAGCACGATTTCGACGTCCTGGCAGTCGGCGTCCTGGAATCGCAGGTCCCGATTGCGTCGCGCGGCGGGAGTATCGAGCATCGATTCGGTGATGTGTTCCCAATCGAGGGCCGCCGGCGTCGGTCGGCCGTCCGGCTTGTGCCGTCGGTAGCCGCCCTTGGCGCTGGCGAGCAGGCTTTCCGCGTACGGAATCGAGGAATAGAGGGGCAGGTTGACACTGGTGTAGGCGATGCCGCCGCTGATGGTGAGTCGTCCACCGGTGGCGGGCCAGAGTCGGTCGGCGTTTTCCGCGGCGGCGCTCTTGTCGGTGAATTTCCTGGAGATGCCGATGGCCAAAGGCATGGCGTAGGCGCAGTGGCTGAGGCAGAGCACGTCGTCGCCTCCTGCGATCAACGGGCGAAACGGCAGCACGACTTCGCCGGTGACCCGGTTGGTGACGGCCGGGACGTCGTGTCGTCCTTCGTCGTTCCACCACTTGGCGACCACTTCCGCGAGCGCCTCGACCAATGCCTCCCAGGTGCACTGCTTCAGGGTCCGGCTCATCGAGGTCAGCCACCGTTCCGTCTCTTCGCGGTCGTGTTGGCCGAAGGCGCGGAATTGTGCTCCCATGTCGTTGCCGTCCATGGCGAGGACGGCCCAGCGGTTGCGACGGCCCAGGGCTCGTTCCGCCGCTCTTCCCGCCTCCCGCTGTTCACCCTCGAGTTCCTCGTCGTCTTTGACGAGCGTGAAGAACGTCAACGGTCGGGAAGTCAGGTCGTCCGGGAGTCGATCTCGCAGGGCTTCGATGATCCGATTGCCCAGCGCATCACGGCGTTGGGAGCCGTTCCGTTCCACGGCATGCGTACGCCGCAGCCAGACTTTGGGATGGATTCCCTTGGGGGCTCGGCCCGAGGCGAATCCGGCGCTCCGTTCCAGCGTGATCGGCCACAGTCCCGAAGCCCGGCACGGTTCTCCTTCCAGCGAGTCGGGAACGAACGGGTAGAGTTCTTCGGCTTCGCGCAGCGCTTTGCCGATGTCGGGATCGATGCCGACTCTCAGATCGAGCCCCAGTCGATGGGCCTTGGTGACCAGGCTTTGCTTGAGTCGTTCGGCAGTGCCGGGCGAGTCGCAGCGGATGGTTCCGCGGCCGCCGCCTGAGAAGATCAGCTCGGCCGGCGATCCTTGGAGTGCGTCGATTGCGCGTCCAACGTGCTCCTCGTCGAACTGGCAGATCAGTGCACTGGCGCCGACGACGTATTTCAGCTTGGGGACGCTGAAGATGAACTGCTGGATTCCGCGGATATCGTAGCACAGGTAGACGCTTGGGCTGCTTGTGGACGACACGAGACCGTTTCCTCCCTCATTCGGACCATTGGCTACAGTTTTCGTTATATGTATTCCTCCGCGAGTTTCAAGCACTTCCCCCCCGAGAAACCTCGGAGTGGAAACTCGGCCCCGAAGCGCGCACATTCGCACAGTAGGTCAGGCTTTCCAGCCTGACGACGCTGCGGCATCCGTCATACCGTTTTTCCCATAGGCTTCGCTCTGAAGCGACTTCGTCGCAGCCTGGCGGCTTCACGTTTCCATCCCTTCGTCGTTAGGGCGCATCGGAAGTAGGCGCCCATTTTGACCGTGTCGGCGTGCCGAGTTACCTTGGCGAGTGTTTGCTCATTTCTGTGGTTGCGACAAGCAAGTGGCTTCGGCGACAATCGCCATCGTGGCGAGCGGCGGCCTCTGTTTTATGCGTCAAGCGGCACGGATTGGCCGGCAGATCACCCGTAGGTCAGGCTTTCCAGCCTGACCAGGTTGGGCCCAGAGCTTTCCAGCCTGACCACGCTGCGGCATCCATCTGCCTATCGAAAAACGCGCGACTTCCCGGCAAGCGTGGCTGTGCCAGCTCGGTAACCGCACGTTGGACGAGCCGGTCGGAGCGGTATCGTCGCGGCGACACCGACCACGTCTGGCGGTGAAGTTGCGAGGCGCCGCGGCGCTGCCGCACCAGATACATCATCTGGGAGGCCGTCTCGGTCATGCCGCCGAGGAAAGCG
>JALSIV010000423.1 GCA_026989685.1 Pirellulaceae bacterium
GAACACGGCGGGAACGGCGCAGGCGACGTGTTTCCCGTGCTTCAGGACTTCCATGCAATGCCGGGCATGGCTGGGAGCATCCGTTGCGCAGAAGACGGCTTCGATCGAATCGTCCTTGACGAGTTCTTCTAGTGACGGATAGGTTTTTTCGCAGCGACAGGCTTTGGCGAGAGCCGCGCACCGATCGGGAAACAGGTCGCTGACAGCGGCCACTTCGACGTTGGGATGATTCTGAAAACCGAAGGCGGCACCAAAACGGCACACGCCGTAGCCGACGATTCCTACTTTGATCTTGCGGTCGGAAACCGGCTTCCAATTCTTGGAAGCGTCGGGGTTGGTGGGCGACTCTTCAAATCCCTGGATCACCTTGCGTTTCTTGGTTGGCTGCTCATCTGCCGAAAGCGCCGTGCTGGCGCCCAGGGCAGCGGCACCCAGACTGACCGATTGAAGAAACGACCGTCGGTTGGTGGGGCGATTCATGGCGGGCTCCTATGACTCGTCAGAAACCGATGGAGTGTGCAGAGACGAACGGCTGCGTCTTGGACGGGAATCGTCCCCTATTGGAACCGGTCCACTTCCGGGAGTCAAGCTGGCGCGCGAGTGCCCGCAGGATGTTTTCCTCGAACGATCGCAGGTGATCGTGTCGGCGGGACGGTTGCCGGCAGCCGAAGTGCAGCCGAGCGTCCCCGGGATCCGGCCGCAGCCCGCGAAGGCCGAAACGCCTTCTGCGGGGCGCACCTCGGATTGCCGCAGTCCCGTCGTTCCCAGTAGCATGGACCTCGTCAACGGGAACTCGGCGGTGCGGGGCGCGGATCTTTTGGAGAAAAGGAGCGAGACATGACGTCTGGGTTGGTCGATCTGGTTTTCGACATGGAATTGGACGAAGCAACTCGAGGGGAAAAGTGGGCTCGGATTCGGCGAGCCTATACCCACCCGCTGCGGGCGCCCCATCGGATGCCCAATTTCGAGCACTTGCTCGACATCGACCTGCGCCAGCTTTTCAACTTCTACGATGAAGTTTTTTTCGAACATGAAATTCGCAATGAACTGGATGACCGTCCGCTGGAATTTCGCGTCTCGAGTCGGATGACGCGCCGGGCCGGGAAGACGATCCGGTGGATCAACCGTCGAACGGGAACCGAGCGGTTCGAAATCGTCATTTCGCGAGTCCTGCTGGCGGGCGTATGCGTGGAAACCGAATCAAAGCCGCTGAAGGTCAATGGCATCGAGTGCCGTGACCGGCTGGATGTACTGATGCGAATCTTGGAGCATGAGATCATTCACTTGATCGAATTCGCGCTGTGGGGAGAATCGAGTTGTTCCAGTGCTCAGTATCAGATGATGGCCGGCGGCATCTTCGGCCACACCGAGTTTCGGCACGGCCTTCCCGGACCGGAGCAACTCGCGGCGAAGAAACATGGGATCCGACCGGGAACGATGGTGGAGTTCGAGTACGACGGCGAGCTTCTGGTGGGAGTCGTCAATCGCATCACTCGGCGGGCAACCGTGTTGGTCGAATCCGACGAAGGACAGCCGTATGATGACGGCAAATCGTACATCAAGTTCTACATTCCCCTGCAGTTTCTCCGGCCCGTGGGGCAAACGGCGTCCTGACTCGGAGCCCACCTGGCGACCCACCCCGCCGTCAGGGCAACATCGCCTTTACCAACTGCCGATCATCGCGGGCATAGACGGCGCCGTCGGCGTAGGCGGGATGAGCCCAGGTCTTGCCCACCAGCGGCGCGCGATCGATTTCGCGGTACCCGTCGGGCGAAAGTCTGGCGTGAACCAACTCACCTCTGGCATTGAGTGCCAAAATGTGGTCGGTGTCGCCCACCCACACCATGGTGGCCTGGGGGTTGCGTTCTCGAGGCGTCAAGCGATGGTTGTCGCTCCAGATCTTCTTTCCCGTGGCCAGTTCGAAACAAATCAAACCGTGCCGCTTGTCGAGCAAGTATGCGTAGCCGTCGCGATACAATGGCTGCGCCATCAGGCCGCGCAGGTACCGGTTTTCTTCCCATGCCAACTGCGCTTCCCGCAGTGACTTGCCCAGGCGAATCGCTTTCGATCCTTCCCAATAACCACTGACAAAGATCAGATCGTCCACGACGATCGGCGTGGCGATCGACACCCCGTAAGTCACCTTGTACGGGATCCGCCAGTACTCATCGCCGGTGTTGGGATCGAGGCAGGTGATGTGGCGAGGCGTCCAGCCGAGCAATCCCGTAGCCTGCTTGTATTGGAAGAGAACCGGCGTAGCATATCCGGCTGGATCGTCGCCGCTACGCCAGCGTTCTTCGCCGGTGAGGAGATCGTAGGCCGCAAAGCAACCGCCGGGCGAAACCGCCGCATGAACGATCACGGTGTCGCCGTGGATCACGGGCGACGCGGAAAACCCCCAGGTGGGCACGCGGGCGCCCGATTCGCTCTTCAGGTCCCGCTTCCACACGACCGAACCGGTGGCCGCCTCGAAACAGAACAAGTGCCCGACCGCTCCCAACGTGTAGACCCGCCCCCGAAATACCGTGGGAGTCGCTCGCGGCCCCTTGCCGTGGTCCATGTCCCCGTAGTCGGCCGCGTAAGAGTGTGCCCATAACAACGCCCCCGTATCGGCCGAACGGCAGACCACGCGTTCTTTTTCCTCGCCGGTCATCCGCTCCATCGTGTAAACCCGGCCGCCGGCAACGGCCACGCCCGAAAAGCCCGGTCCGATGTCGACCCGCCAACGGACGGCCAGCCCCGATCCGGGGAATCGTCCCGGCGGCTTTCCGTCAACCCAACGGCCGTTGTGCTGCGGGCCTCGCCAATGGGGCCAATCCTCGGCAGCGATCGGTGTCACGCGAACGGCGACTCCCATCATCAGCGCCGCCGTGACCCATCCCGCCAGCCAGAACCTTCTCTTCATCGACTGCTTCCCCCTGCCCGCATACTCTCGGCCCCGCAACTCCGCTCCGGCAAGGCCCCCCTGCCTAACCCAGGCGGCCGCCGCGACTTCGGACAATCGGTTCATTATGGGCAGAACCAAGGTGGGAAGCAACTTTCATCAATCGCAGAAACTTTTTGACACATCCACTTGTCTAAAATGTCGAAATGGTCTAAAAAGGAGAAGGAGTCGTCGGGACGGCTCACGCGAAACATGCCGGGATGTAACGTCTCCGGCGGACTGAACTGGAAGCGCGACATGGAAATTTTTCCCTCGGACATCACGATTCTCGACTTGCTCCGCAAGTGCGATTCGATGAGTGTGGCCGAGTTGTCGCAGGCCATGGGAGTGACGGCGACTGCCGTGCGGCAGCGGCTGACGCGCCTGATGGGGCAGGGGTACGTGGTTCGGCGGGCCGAGCGCTCCAAGCGGGGGCGGCCGGCTCACCGTTACGAATTGACGGCGGCCGGCCGGAGGAAAGCGGGGGCCAACTTCGCCGACCTAGCGATGGTGCTGTGGGAGGAGATACGACGGATCAAGGATCCCGACGTACGCCGCGGGCTGTTGCAGCGCGTTTCCGCTCGGTTGGCGTCCATGTACTCCCAGGGAATGGAAGGGACGACGCTCCGGGAACGACTCGAGTCGATCGCTCGGCTGTTTGGTGAACGAAACGTGCCGCTGGTCGTGGACGATGAGGAGATGCTTCCCGTGTTAAGTGCGTTGGCTTGCCCTTATCCCGATTTGGCGGAGAAGGACCGGGCGATTTGCGCGATGGAGCGGCAGATGATTTCGGACTTGGCGGGAGAATCGATGCGTCTGAGCGAGTGCCGGCTGGACGGAGACTCGCGGTGCGCGTTCACCGTGAGTCGTTCTCATGAGGGGGCAGGTAAAAACTCGGCCGCGCCGACCGGTGCCTCAAGGGGCGCCGACGAAGAGTCCCAAACCTGATAAAAGAGAGAGCCTGTCCGGGGGCGGCCGTGTCGGTCGTCCGAGAGAGTGATTCCACCGACAAGCGAGAAGGTCTGATGATACAACCTCAACCATGGATTGAAGGCCGACTGCCGGCCGACAGCGTCATCACCACCACGGTCGAACAAGCGATCAACTGGGCTCGCCAATCGAGCATCTGGCCGATGACGTTCGGCTTGGCGTGCTGTGCCATCGAGATGATGTCGGCGGGAGCCAGCCGCTACGACATGGACCGGTTCGGCGCCGGGGCTTTCCGGGCGACGCCCCGGCAGGCCGACTTGATGATTGTGGCGGGAACGGTCACCTACAAGATGGCCAGCCGAGTGCGACGCTTGTACCACATGATGCCCGATCCGAAATTCGTCATCGCCATGGGCGCGTGCACGGTGGGCGGAGGCCCCTACTTCAAATGGGGATATCACGTGGTCAAGGGTGTCGATCTGGTCGTCCCGGTCGACGTCTACGTTCCCGGCTGCCCGCCTCGCCCGGAGGCCTTGCTGGAAGGCCTGATGCGTATTCAGGACAAGATCAAAGCACATCGGATCGGCAAGACCGGGGACGCCGCCTGGTTCAAACCCGGCGAAAAAGTCGAAGACCGCCTTCCACTGCCTCACCATACGGGCCACGTCGCCGCCCCAGGACCTCAGCAGGCCCGAACCGACCACCAGAAAATCAAAGGCTAGGGCAGATTTCAAATTTCAAATCTCAAATCTCAAATTTCAAATTTCAAATTTCAAATCTCAAATCTCAAATTTCAAATTTCAAATCTCAAATTTCAAATCTCAAATTCTATATTTTAAATTTCCTTATGACCGACACACTTACGATTCGCGATCTCCACGTCAGCGTGGAGAACAAACCGATCCTGCACGGCGTGAACTTGGAGATTCGCCGCGGTGAAACGCACGCGCTGATGGGCCCCAACGGCTCGGGGAAGAGTACGCTGGGATTGGCCATCATGGGCCACCCCAAGTACGTCGTCACCTCGGGCCAGATCCTGCTCAACGACGAAGACATCGTCGATTGGACGCCCGACCAGCGAGCTCGCCATGGCATCTTCTACGCTTTTCAGCGGCCGATTGCCATCCCCGGAGTCAAGATGGCCGATTTCCTCCGCCACGCGACGACCAATGTTCGCAATCCCGAGCGTCGCGAAGGGGAAGAACTCGTGCCGATGCGTGAGTTCCGCAAGGAGCTCAAGGAGAAAATGGGGCAACTGCACATGGATCTCGAGTTCGCCCGCCGGTACGTCAACGACGGCTTTTCCGGCGGCGAAATGAAACGAGCGGAGATCTTGCAGTTGGCCATGCTGCAACCCAAGTTCGCGATTCTGGACGAAACCGACAGTGGACTGGATGCCGATGCGGTCCGGTTGGCCAGTGAGAGCATCGCCAAGATCGGGCGAGACTCGATGGGACTACTGATTATCACCCACCACGACAAGTTGCTCGAACACAACCCCCCTCAGTTTACCCACGTGATGCTCGGTGGCCGCTTGGTCGAAACGGGAGGTCCCGAATTGGCGATCGAGCTCCACCGTGACGGGTATGAGCGAATCCGGCAGAAGTACCCCGAAGCCGACGCCGACAATCGCGCGATGGAACAAGTGGAAGCGGGAATCTGACGCCGCGTGTCGACCCTCGGTCGGCCCTCGGTATCTCCGCTCCGCCAGAACCTCACTCCAGCAGGGAGACGACATAGATGGCTACGGAAATCACCAGCGATCACGAGACGAGCCCGGTCGGTGAAATCAACAAATACGATTTCCACACCGAGACCACGGCCGTGTTCCGCGCTCGACGGGGACTCGACCGTGAGGTGGTCGAGCAGATTTCGGAGATGAAGGGCGAGCCCGATTGGATGCGCGAGTTCCGCCTGAAGTCGCTCGAAGTGTTCCAATCCAAGCCGATGCCCAAATGGGGCGGCAATATCGATATCGACTTCCAGGACATCTATTACTATCTCAAGCCGACCGAAGGGCAGGGGCGAACCTGGGAAGACGTACCGCAGGAAATCAAGGAGACCTTCGACAAGCTGGGGATTCCGGAGGCCGAACGAAAATTCCTCGCGGGCGTGAAAGCTCAGTTCGAAAGCGAAGTCATCTATGGATCGCTCAAGGAGGAACTGGGCGAAAAGGGAGTGATCTTCACCGACACCGACACGGCGGTTCGCGAGCACGGCGATTTGCTGCGGGAATACTTCGGCACGATCATTCCGCCGACCGACAACAAGTTCGCCGCGCTCAACTCAGCGGTCTGGTCCGGCGGATCGTTCATCTACATTCCCCCCGGTGTGCACATCGATTTTCCTCTGCAAGCCTACTTCCGCATCAATGCCGAACGGATGGGCCAGTTCGAGCGGACGCTGATCATCGTCGACGAAGGTGCCTCGGTGCATTATGTCGAAGGATGCACGGCCCCGATGTACAGTACGGAGAGCCTGCACAGCGCCGTGGTGGAGATCATCTGCAAGCCGGGATCGCGGTGCCGGTATACCACCATCCAAAACTGGGCCAACAATATCTATAACCTCGTGACCAAGCGTGCGGTGGCCTACCGCGACGCCACCATGGAATGGGTCGATGGAAACTTGGGCAGCCGGCTGACGATGAAATACCCGGCCGTCTACATGATGGAGCCGGGAGCCCGAGGCGAGATCTTGTCGATCGCCTTTGCCGGTGCCGGCCAGCACCAGGACGCCGGCGCCAAACTGGTCCACTGTGCACCGCATACCACCGGCCAGATCACTTCCAAATCGATTTCCAAAGACGGAGGACGGAGCAGCTATCGCGGGCTGGTACGAGTCGAACGGGGCGCCCACCACGCCAAGTGCAACGTGGTGTGCGACGCCCTGATCCTCGATCCGACCAGCCGCAGCGATACGTATCCTTACATCGAAGTGGCCGAACAAGACGTGTCGATCGGGCACGAGGCCAGCGTCTCCCGCATCGGCGAAGAGCAGATGTTCTACCTGACCAGCCGAGGCTTGAGCGAATCGGAAGCAAGCACCATGATCGTCAACGGATTCATCGAGCCTCTGGTGCGGGAACTTCCCATGGAATACGCCGTGGAAATGAATCGTTTGATTCAACTGCAAATGGAAGGTTCGGTCGGTTAGGCTCGAGAGGCTTCAGGCTTCAGGCTTCAGGCTTCAGGCTTCAGATCGGAAATAGGACGGATAAGACGGATGGGACCGATAGGACGGGTTCGCCGTCGGGGTCGATCGTTGCCACAAACTTCCCTTCACCCTTCACCCTTCACACTTCACCCTTCACACTTCCATGCCCGCTCTTTCCATTGCTCCCTATACGACCGAAGAGTTCGAGGATTTTCTCAGCCGCCGGGACGAGCCGACGTGGCTGGTGGAGCGTCGTCGTCGCGCCTTCGAACAGTTTCTGCAGCTCGATTGGCCGTCCCGCTCGCATGAAGAGTGGATCCGCACCGACATTCGCATGTTTCATCCGGAGCGCTATTCGCTGCCGGGCGCTACGCCGCCCCAACCGGCGACCGGAGTTCCCTCGGGCCAGATGAAGCTCGAGGCGGTGGCGGGACGGATCGTGTCGGTCGACAGCTCGGCCGTATCGGCGACTCTCGACTCTTCATTGCGCGAGCAAGGGGTGCGTTTTCAGTCGCTTTCCGCCGGCCTCGACGAGGCTCCCGATTGGCTGGTTGAGCAACTGATGACTCGCGCCTTCGACTCCTCCTACGATCGCTTCGCCGCTCTGCACGCGGCCTGCTGGTCGGGCGGAGCCTTGTTGCACGTACCGGCGGGTGTGCGGGTCGAATTGCCGTTCCATCTCCTCTCGGCGATCACCGACGGAAACGTCGACTTTGGGCACCTATTCGTACGGCTGGAGGCGGACGCCGAAGCGACATTGGTTTGCGAGACCGAGAGTCTGGGAGGGGCGGACGGCTTTCACTGTGGCGGTGTGGAGTTGCTGGTCGGGCCGCGAGCCCGTTTACGGTTCGTCACCTATCAGAATTGGAGCCGCCGCACGTGGCACTTCGCTCACCAGAAAGCGTGCGTCGACGCGGACGGCGAGTTGGAGTGGACGGTGGGTGCGTTGGGGAGTCGCCTGGCCAAGGTCAACCAGACGGTGGAGTTGGAGGGACGAGGCGCCCGTTGCCGGGTGAACGGTACGATGTTCACCGAAGGCAGGCAACATTTGGCCTACCATACGCTGCAGCATCACCGCCAGTCGCACGGCACCAGTGATTTTCTCTACAAGACGGCGCTGCAGGACGAATCCCGCACGGTGTGGCGAGGGATGATCCGTGTCGAACCGGAGGCCCAACGCACAGACGGCTACCAGCGGTGCGACAACCTGATGCTCAGCCGGCTGGCTCGAGCCGATTCCATCCCCGGCCTGGAGATCGAAGCGGACGACGTCCGCTGTACTCACGGTTCGACCACCGGAACCGTCGACGACGAAATGCTGTTTTACGCCATGTCGCGAGGTTTCACCCGTCGCGAGGCCGCGAGGATGATTGTGACCGGGTTTTTCCAGCACGTGTTCGACCGCGTGTCGGTTCCCAGTGTCCGCGACGCGCTGGCTCGAGCGATCGCGACACGCGTCCGCGAGTGCGATTGACTATGAACAACTGGATTGCGGCTGCCCGAATCGACGAGATCCCCGATCCGGGCAAGAAACTGGTCGAACTGGAAGACCGTCTGGTGGTCCTGGTCCATCTGGACGGCCGGTTCCATTGCATCGACGACATCTGTACGCATGACGGGGGAACTTTGTACGATGGAGATCTGGTGGATCATGCCATCCGTTGCCCGCGTCACGGCGCCTGCTTCGACGTGCGCACCGGGGATGCGCTGACCATGCCGGCCACCGAGCCGACTCGAGTCTACC
>JALSIV010000424.1 GCA_026989685.1 Pirellulaceae bacterium
CATCGCCAGAGAATCGATCATGAACTGGCCCCCCGGTTCCCACGCCAGCACGTTCGGCGGCAACCCCGTCTCGTGCGCAGCGGCGTTGGAGACGATCGCGCTTCTGGAGGAAGAGCTGATGGCCAATGCGGCCGAAAGAGGAACGCAACTGATCAATGCTCTCGGAGAACTCATGCAGCGCCACACCTCGATCGGCGACGTAAGAGGACTCGGGTTGATGGTGGGAATGGAAGTCGTACGGGACCGCGCCACGCGGGCTGCGGCGTCCGACCTGCGAGACCGAATTGTGCAGGCCGCTTTCGAAAAGGGGCTGCTGCTGCTGGGTTGCGGCGAGTCTACGGTTCGATTCTGTCCTCCACTGGTCGTGGATCAAGAGCAGATCGAGACGGCCGTGCAGATCGTGGATGAAGTGCTGGGAGAGGTGTAGACACCGCGCAGATTGAGATGAGGAAACGAACCGATGTTGGATATCGAACGCGAGACGCTGGCGGCTTTGAACCTCGAGAGGCCGATCACGGCGGTCTACTCGGGAACATGGAAGACAACGTCCGCAGAAAGCCAAATCGACGTGGTCAACCCGGCGACGGGCCAAGTCATCACGTCGGTCGGGGTGGGCAGTCGCGAAGATTACGAAGCGTGCGTCGCAGCCGCGAGTGCCGCGTTCGAAAAGTGGAGGGGCACTCCGGCACCGGTGCGCGGCGAACTGGTGCGGCGACTCGGTCTCGCCCTGCGCGAGAAGAAGGAAGCGCTCGGCATGCTGGTCACGCTGGAGGCCGGTAAGATCGTCAGCGAGGGACAGGGCGAAGTCCAGGAAATGATCGACATGTGCGACTTCAGTGTCGGGCTGTCGAGACAGCTCTACGGCCTGACGATGGCCAGTGAACGCCCTCATCACCGGTTGCTGGAACAGTGGCATCCGCTCGGTCCGGTCGGCATCATCACCAGCTTCAACTTTCCCGTGGCGGTGTGGGCATGGAATAGCGCCGTGGCGACTGTATGCGGAGATCCCACACTGTGGAAACCGTCGCCCCGCACGCCGCTCACGGCCGTCGCCGTCATGAAGATCTGCGAACCGATCCTGCGCGAGTTCGAGATGCCGGGATTGATGACACTCTGCCTATCCGAGGGAATCGAGCCGGGCGGCTGGATGGCCGACGATGCACGGCTTCCGCTGATCAGCGCCACGGGGAGCTGCCGGATGGGCAAAGCGCTGGGCCCCCGCGTGGCTGCTCGCATGGGAAAGACGCTGCTGGAACTGGGCGGGAACAACGCGGCCATCGTAACCGAGTCGGCGGATATCGAGTTGGTGGTACGAGCCGTCCTGTTTGCGGCCGTGGGAACCGCTGGGCAACGATGCACGACCCTCCGGCGACTGCTGGTGCACCGCTCGCGACTCGATGAAGTGATCGAGCGACTGCAGCCGGTCTACCAGCGGCTTCCGATCGGGCCGCCATGGGAAGATTCGACGCTCGTCGGTCCCTTGATCTCTTCCGAAGCCGTGGAGGCGATGCAAACGGCACTCGAAGTCGCCATGGAACAGGGAGGCCGCGTGATATGTGGCGGCGATCCGATCGATGGTCCCGGATACTTCGTCCGACCGGCCATGGTCGTCTCGGAACGGAAACTGGCGATCTCCGATGTGGAGACGTTTGCGCCCGTACTCTACCTGCGGCCCTATGATGACCTGGAACAGGCCATCGAGTGGAACAATGAAGTGCCGCAGGGATTGTCCTCGGCGATCTTCACCGAGAGTGTCCGAGAATCGGAGAAGTTCCTGTCGCCAGCCGGCAGTGATTGCGGAATCGCCAACGTGAACATCGGCACGTCGGGAGCCGAAATCGGCGGCGCCTTCGGCGGCGAAAAGGAGACCGGCGGCGGTCGGGAAGCCGGTAGCGACGCTTGGAAAGCCTACATGAGAAGGCAGACGTGCACCATCAACTACGGTCGCGACCTCCCGCTGGCTCAAGGAATCCGCTTCGAACTATAACAACTGCTCCAATTGCTCGACCAGGTTCTCGAAATGGTCGAGTGCCGTCGCGATCGGCTCCGGGCGGGTCATATCGACGCCGGCATCTTTGAGCAGATCGAGGGGATCCTTCGAGCAACCCCCTTGCAGGAACCGCAAGTAATCCTTCAGTTCGTTCGCGCCACCCTCGAGGACGCGCCGCGAGAGAGCGATGGCGGCCGACATGCCGGTAGCGTACTTGTAGACGTAAAACGCGCGGTAGAAATGCGGTATGCGGAAACACTCGAGAGACAGTTCGTCGTCGAGTGTAAAGTCGGGGCCGAAGTAATCCTCGAGCAGTCCCCGGTAGAGAGTCTTGAACGACTCGACCGTCAGCGGCTCGCCCGCTTCGGCCATGGCATGAGACCTCTGTTCGAATTCGGCGAACATGGTCTGCCTCACGATCGTGGCCCGCATGCTGTCGATTTCCCGATTGATCAGGTACGCGCGCTCGCGATCATCCTCGGCCTGTTCGAGCAAATAACGACTGAGGAGTTGCTCATTGAAGGTGCTGGCGACTTCGGCGACGAAGATCGTGTAGTCGTAATACAGATAGGGCTGCTTCTTGGCGGAGTAGTACGAGTGCATCGAGTGGCCGGCTTCATGAGCCAGCGTGAAGATGTCGTCCAGCACCTTCGGTTTGTAATTCATCAAGATGTACGGGTCCCCGTCGTAGGTGCCGCAACTGAAGGCTCCGCTCTGTTTGCCCACGTTGGGATAGCGGTCGCACCAGCGTCCTTCGAGTCCACTGCGCAGGACAGCACAGTAGTCCTTGCCGAGAGGCCGAAGCGATTCCATCACCAACTGCACGGCCTGGTCCCAACTCCGCTCGATATCGAGATCGGCCAATAGCGGAACATAGGTGTCGTAGTGGTGGATTTCCTTCAGGCGGAGATAGCGGCGGCGCAAGTCGAAGTAGCGGTAGACCGCCGGCAATCGGCCGCGGACGGTGGCGATCAGGTTGTCGTAGACCGACTGCGGAACCTGATCGGGAAACAGGGCGGCGGCCAGAGCGCTGGGATGCTTGCGAGCTCGAGCGTAGTAGACGTCCCGGTGGATCGAGCCGGCCAGCAGCGAGGCGAGAGTATTCTCGTGAGCGACGAACTGGCGGTAGTACTGGTGGAATGCCGTCTTGCGAACTCGGCGCTTGGGCGAGTGCAACAGTTGAGAAAAGGTGGCGTTGGTCAGTTCGACCTTCTGCCCGTTCTCGTCGGTCACGAAGCCGAACTTCAGATCGGCGTCACTGAGTTGGCGAAAGGTCTTGCTGGCGACTTGAGCCATCTCGCCTTGCATGGCCAGCAGCCGCTCCTCCTTCTTGGACAGCGTATGAGGCTTGAAGCGACGCAAACGTGTCAGCAGCAACCGGTAGGGCTTGAGCCGTCGATCTTCGAGGAATCTCGCAATCGTCTTCTGCGGGATGGCCAGGATTTCCGGACGCAGAAAGCTGGCCGCCTCGGAAGCCCGTACGGCGATCGCGTGATAGCGCCCCATCATCGCCTGGTAGCGGTCGTTTGCCTGGTCTTCCGTGGTTTTGAGAAAGGCATAGGTACCCAGGCGTTCCGCCAACCGATCGACCCGTTCGTCATGCCGTAGGCACGCGACGAGCGTCTCCACACTCTCGGCCAGGTGGCCGCGAAAATGGTCGTAGCGGGGGATGGCCTTTTCCAGACGCTTGAGGTCCTTTTCCCAAGCAGCGTCGTCCGCGTACAGGCTGGAAAGATCCCAGGTGTCATCAGGCGACACCTGATCCCGAGTGGGAAGTGTGTGGTCAGGCATCGACGTTACCACTGCAGGACGCAGGCTCCCCATGTAAAACCGGCGCCGAAACCGACCATCAGCAGCTTGTCGCCCCGGCGAATCTTGTTGTCACGGACGGCTTCATCCAAAGCCAACGGTACACTGCCGGCCGATGTGTTTCCGTAGCGATCGACGTTGACGAACAGTTTCTCCCGAGGGATCTTCAGACTGTTGGCCGCCGCTTCGATGATGCGGATGTTGGCCTGATGCATGATCACCGAATCGATGTCGTCGATGGTCAGCTCGGCCGCTTCGAGCACGCGGCGGCAGGCCAGGTCGACCATACGAACTGCCCACTTGAAAACGGCTCGCCCATCCATCACCACATACTGCCGGCCTTCGGCATAGTTCTCCGGCGTAATCGGCTCGCAGGTCCCCCCGCCCGGCTGCGCAAGAAATCGGCCGCCGTCGGCTTGGGCTCCAAGGAAGTAACTGAGTAGTCCCTGTTCGCCGGAACCATGCCCCAGCAACACCGCACCGGCGCCGTCGCCGAACAGTGCAAACGTCTTGTGATCCTTGGGGTTCACGGTGCGCGACATCAAGTCGACTCCAAGCACCAACACCTTGAGCGAGGGATTGGCGGCGACGAACTGAGCTCCTACGGCCAGAGCGTACATGAAGCCGGAGCAGGCGGCATTCAGATCCATGGCCGGACAGGTGGCTCCCAGTTTCAACTGGAGGTTGCAACTCGTGGACGGAGTAGGACAGTCGGGCGTCATCGTGGCCACGATGATCAAATCGAGCTCTTTCGCCGATACTCCCGCCTGCTCCAGACAGGCGACCGCCGCCGGGTAAGCCACCTCACTGGTACACACCCCCTCCGGGGCTCGGTGACGCTGCAAAATGCCGGTGCGTTGGACGATCCAATCCGAGTCGAAACCAAGACTCGCCAACTCCTCGTTGGGAACCACCGTATCGGGCGCCGAACTGCCCGTACCCAGAATCTGGACCCCGAGGATCGAGCCAACCAATCCGTGCTCCCACGGCTGAGGAGTTTCGTGAGGCGAGTCGACTCGCGTCGATCGAACTTCCTCCGGCCGCCGCCCCGCTGCGGAAGAAGTCACCGCATGATGAGGACGATCGCCGGACAGGGGCGCGGTCCGGGCCGAGTCGGATTCGTTTGGCACCGTTGGATCCCTCTCAAAATCATGCTGCAAAATTGGAATCATCCACGCATACCGAATATCTGCCAAAGGTTCCCATCATATCAAACCGGACCCTCAATTGGCAGACGCATTGTGGAAAACACGAGATAAGCCGGTGATCGACCCGAATGAGCTACTGCTTCGTAGTTAGATAGGGTTATACCAAAGCCCGGACGAAAAGCCTAAATTGACGACTGCTGGGACGCGTTTATCCCACCTTGAGATCCCCCCAGCTGTCCCACCTTGAGGAGGGGACCAACACGAGAAGGGGCACGGAACCAGAACGAGGCTCCTCGGTGATTCGACTCGTCAGTGTTCGGCTTTTCGGGGCGAACCTGCTGAGTGGACGTTGATTCGTCCCGATGAGCACTTGGCGAGGAGTTGCCGCACGGACTTGGCCGTCTTTACCAGAGCAGCCGTCTTTAGCAACATAAGTCGTTTTTGTGAAAGGAGTTGCATTAGAAGCATGTGTTTACTAGCCATCCAATATCAGCTCGTACCGGGTACTCCCATCCTGGCCGCCGTCAATCGGGACGAAGCCTATGACCGGCCGACGACTCCGCCATCGATCCAATCGGGTAAGCCTCGAGTGCTTTGTCCGATCGATCAGCAGGCCGGCGGGACATGGTGTGGCGTCAACCAGAATGGGCTGTTTGTGGCGGCGACCAATCGATACAAACTGGCGACGCCCGCCAGCCCTCGATCACGAGGGCTGTTGTGCAAGGATCTGCTGCGCACCCAGTCGGCTCGAGAAGCCGTGGACGTGGCCATGGATGAGCTTGCCTCGGGAATCTACGACGGTGTCAACTTCATCATTGCAGATTCCGAATCGGGCTGGGTGGTGCACGGTGGAGACGATGCGGAAGTGCTGGAGCTCCAACAGGGCCTGAGCATCATCGCCAATCGGAATGTGAACGATGCGACCGACGAGCGGGTCCAGTTGGCCCATCGGCTGCTGACGCTGCAGACCCTTGACTCGCCGGTCAAGTTCCTCGCCTTGGCATCGAAAGTGTTTTCGCGCCCCACGTCCCCTGCGGGACGGCCCAGCATCGTGTTGCGAGGAAAGAAACGAGGTACCGTCAGCTCCATCCTCGTTTCACTGGGCAAGCGGCCTCGAGACGCCATTTTCCAGTATGCCAATGGGGCTCCCGACGAGAACCGATACGAAGATTTCTCGCCGATGTTGCGGGATATCCTCAGTCGAGGATTGCGGGAAGCGCGAGCCAAGGCGGAGGCCAAGTAGCCGGCGTCGGACGCGGCAACTGCGTCCCGAGCGAAGCGGTCAGCCAACCGAACGGGAACGGCGAGCACACCGGCTCCGCCGAGCCGCCGGTTTCCCGCCGTCGAGTGTCGGCAGCGCGTATTGCCGCCCCACCCGGTTCCGCTCCTTTTCCTCAACCGCGCCGCACCGCCTCAGACAGTAGGCGATTTGTTGGGCATGCCAGCGCGGTACGGAAAGGTGATCGGCCAGTATGCGCGTGTCGAAACGAGGCGGCAACGGCACCGGCAATAACGCCAGCAAGTCGGCGGCTCGGCGAAGCGATTGTCGGGCCTCCACCTGCAGCAACCGCCGGTCGTCGACTCGATAGGGTAGTCGCGAACGCCGCCGCGTCTGTGGCGACCTCCATTCCTCCACATCGACCAACACGACCTCCAGTGCCAGTCGCGGATGAGGAAACACCGTAACGAAATGGACCAGATCGTGGAACAAGTCGAGCACACTGCCGCGTTTGGGACTGCGGCGACTGCGCAGCACCTGGCCGGTGTTCGAGCACACGACGATCTGTTTCCGACGGCAGATGGGTTTGACGACGGTGACGCGGTGCGTACGCAACAGTACCGCCACTTTGGTTCTCAGCGCACCCAGACCGGCTTGCTGAATCTCCAGCACATGGTCGTCCGACAGCACGTCGACTCGAAACCGCCCGACCTGGGCTTCGAGTTGGTCGCCGGGCGAGGCGTACCACTGCTTCAGTTGCCGATGGAGCGTCGATTCCATGAGGGCCTGCGATACGGGACCCATTACGGCCGAATCTTGACGGTCGACCCGACCGACAAGATCGCATAGATGTCGTCGGCGTCGCCGGGACTCAGGCCGATACAGCCCGCGGGCCCATTGCCGGCCGAGTTGGATGGCCGCGCCGGACTGCCGTGAATACAGACGTCGCTGCCGAGGTCGATCCACACATCGCCGTAGGGGTTGAGCGGATTACCGGGGGGAATCGTCTGGCGGTTCGCGCCATAGTAGGTCCGCTGTGTCTGTTTGTCTCGAACCTGGTAGTCTCCCGGCGTGGGCTGGGGATCGTTACCGAGCGTGATGGGGAATCGGCCCGCGTACAACTCGCCCAAGAACACGGTGATTTCGGATTCACTCAGCCGGACCTCGGCGCGAAACGGCCCGCGCACCACCTTCAGAGAGGTGCCCGGTACCAGCACATCGGGATTGGCCACCCCGTTGATCTTCTGCAGAAGCTGCCACGGAACTTGGTAAGCTTCGGCGATCTTGGCCAGCGTGTCGTTCTTGCGAACGATATAGGGTTCTTCCAATAGGGATTCGCGCGAGTAGATCACCCGAGCCGCCAGCGGATCGAGCCAGTCGAGCAATTCGGCGTGTTCTTCAGGGCTAAGGTCGGGGCTGCGGTAAAAGATCGATAGTTTGGCCAGCGCTTCGCGGTAACGGCCGGCGGAAACGTCGCGCTGAGCAGCCACACGAACTCGCTGATAGGCCCGCTCGCCCGCTCGCAATGGTTCCGCATCGGAATCCGAAGCGGACGAACCGGATGACGTCGCGTGGCCTCCGGCTTGCTCGTCATGAACGGGGGCCGAAGCAGTCGAAGCGTCCGTCTCGGACGACGCCGACGACGTGTCGTCACCCACGGCCGACGTGGTGGCGGATTCCGAAGTGGAAGCCGCTCGTTCGTGCAAGAACGGGTTGCGCTGCAGACGCGGATCGGCGGGTGCCGGCGGAGAAGTGGGCGGAACGAACCGCGAGACCGGCGGCTGCGGCTCTACGGGAATCCCGGGAGTTGTGGTGGAAGGCGAACCGGCTGCGGCGGCGTCTTGGCTGGAATGGCTCGGTGGCGTAGCCTCACCCAGCGGTGGAGCCGGAGACTGGTCGGACGCCGGTTGATCCGGATTGACGACAACCGGCCCTTCGAACTGCACGTCCGGCGGAGCCAGCGAGTCGGAATCGCCGAGCGCAGATGCGACTTCGGGCGGCGGTTCGGGTACCGGCCGAGTGAGGATGTCGTAGGCGCCGTAAAGCACCACCAACAGTAATACGACGACGACGGCGGTCTTGAGCGTCTGCACGGCCGTCCTCCTTGACGTGTCCGTAGAATCCGGATGGTTCACTAATCGGCCAACATCGTACCGAAAGAAGGAATCCAGTTCCAGAGCGATTTTCGTGCGGGGCGAGAGGCAGGACACCATGTTCCGACCAGGCTTGCAGCAACGTATCGACGGGAACATCCAGATTCTCCCGAAGATAATGCCGGGCCGCCACCACGTATCGACGATGGAAGTCGATGAAGGCGGAACGGTACGTCTTGACGACTTGATCGCCCGCGATTACGCGGGCGCCGTCTTCGCAGTCTCCCACCCAAAGCGCGTTGCTGCGATCGATGACGCGTTGAACATGGTTTTCGATGTGGCGGGCGGGGACGTCGCGGAGACAACCGCGCCCCGCCCGTTTTGATGCGCTCGCCTTGTCCACGAACAACGGTCACGCCGAATGCGAACTCGAATTCCCAAACAAGTCAAGACACGCGACTCTCGTTGTCCAGTTCCGACTGGGGC
>JALSIV010000425.1 GCA_026989685.1 Pirellulaceae bacterium
CAGCGCTGCCAAGGGGAAAGTCTTCGACGTGGCTCATCCCGACGGCGGCGAGAAAATCCAGATCGGCGTGATCGATCTGCCCAGCTTCTATTTCGACATGGAAGGGGCACGAAACGGAGTGGCCAACTATCGCAGTACGACGGCCGACGTGCAGAGAATCCTGGACGACTTTCGGCAGAAAGGCGTCGACGTGGTCGTACTCGACCTGCGCAGCAACGGTGGTGGCAGCTTGACGGAAGCCATCAATCTGACCGGCCTGTTCATCGACAAAGGCCCCGTGGTTCAGGTGAGGGACGCGTCGAACCGTGTGGAAGCGCTGGATGACGAGACGGCCGGGATGGCTTGGAGCGGGCCGTTGATCGTGTTGACCAGCAAGCTGAGTGCCAGTGCCAGCGAGATTCTGGCGGGGGCCATTCAGGACTACGGCCGGGGCCTGATCGTGGGGGACGAGACGACTCATGGCAAGGGAACCGTGCAGACGTTGCAGGACCTCGATGCCTGGCTGCTGGGACCGGCCCGCCATCGTCCATCGCAACTGGGAGCGCTCAAGATCACCACGGCTCAGTTCTACCGGCCCGGCGGCGACAGCACGCAGAAGCGCGGCGTGTTGGCCGACATTGTGCTGCCTTCCCTGACGACGCACATGGACATCGGCGAGGCCGACTTGGACTACGCCATCGATTTCGACCGGATTCAACCGGCCGAGTTCAAACGCTACGCGATGGTCAGCCGGGATACGGTCAAGACCTTGATTCAGCAATCGCAACGTCGGCGGCAGAAGTCGAAGGACTTCGCCAAGCTCAACCGGCGCATCGCCGAGTACCTCGAGCAGAAAATCAAGAAGAAGATCGCCCTGAATCGGGACGAGTATATTGCCGCTCACAAGGAGTTCAATGCCCAAAAGGCCGAAGAGGATCAATTCGAAAAACAGCTCAATCCCGACGACACGATCCAGCGAGATTACTATCTGAACGAAGTGTTCGACATCGGTGTCGACTACCTGCGAGAATTGGAGAAACTTCATCTGGCGCGGCGTCGCTGAACAAGGTGCCGGATCGTCGTCGCATGTTCCGGATCGCTGCTGCAGTCGGCTTGTGGGGGAGTGCAGCAACGTCACCGGCTTCGCGCAGCTCGCGGCTCGGAATGGGTTGCCGACTCCTAGCGATCGGATGCGAGCGACAGCGGCAGCGCGAGGCCGTCGTAGGCCAGTTCCATCCCGCGGGGCAGAGTTTTGTTGGTTGCCTGGTAGTCGAAATCGTGTGACAGATGCGTGAAGTAGGTTCGGCGGGCTCCCACGCGCCGGGCGATTTCAATGGCCTGTTCCAGACAGAGGTGCGTGGGGTGCGGGCGGCGGCGCAGCGCGTCGAGGATGAACACGTCCAGACCTTGGAGGCGGGACCAGGTCTCGTCCGGAACGGAGCTGACATCGGTGCAGTACGCCAGGTCGCCGATGCGGAAGCCAAGGACTTCGAAACGCGGGCCGTGCTGGAAGCGGAGTGGCACGATGGTGGCACCGAGCACGGGAAAAGGATCGGTGGTGATGCGGTGGATCGCCAGTTGCGGAACGGCTCCGGAATGCGTTGCCGGCCGGTCATCAAAGGCGTAAGCGAATGTCCGGCGGATGACGGTCTCGACCGCCGGTTCACAAAACAGCGGTACCGGCGTTCCCAGATAAAATGGAAACAAGCGAAGATCATCCAGGCCGAACAGATGGTCGGCATGAGCGTGAGTGAACACGACCGAATGGACAATTCCCACGCCTTCGCGAAGCAGTTGCGTCCGCAAATCGGGTGGCGTGTCGATCAGCAGGTTCCCCTCCGGCAGGCCGACCAGTGCGGCACAGCGCAGTCGCTGGTTGCGCGGGTCGTCGCTGAGGCAGACGGGGCACCCGCATCCCAGGGCGGGAACGCCCACGCTGGTGCCCGTCCCCAACAGGATGAACTGCCCACGAATGTCTCGAGTTCGGATTTCCTTGGTGCTCACTCGATGTCTCGGATACAGCTTGACGGACAGGGAATAGTACGTTCGGGAGGACTTGGCACCCCGCTTGCACTCGTCTCCACGTTCGCGGCTCCACGCCGCCATATCGGCAGCCACGGTGACGGCGGCCTGTCTGGACGATAGCAGTTGCCGACGCAGTTGTCAGCGGCTCTCGGGCCAACGAGGGTTGTGGTTGACTTGCGCGGCGATTGAGCGATAAACTTAGTCAGCAAAGAGGTTTAAGAGGCTGTCACAAAACTCCAAGATGCAAGCAACATGCCCGAGGCCGGAAAGCGGCACGGCGGGTTATGTTACAGGCTCTAAAGCCTGTGACCAGGCCCATCCCATCACGTTCCGTTTTCGAGCACTCCGCCCCTGCTCGGGCCGTGGTTCCCGGACGGAATGTTGTTTCCGGACGGAATGCTTGTTGCAGCCTCGCCAGGCCCGTGACGGCGTCACCGCTGGCGGGTGCTTTGTCGGAGTCGAAGCGAGAGCGGGCGGTTTTTGGGAAGTATCGGGCGACGCGGTCGCCGGTGAGAGCGAAAGCAGACGGTAACGACAGATGACCAACGAACCGATGACCAACGAACTCCTGTCGCGCATCTGGGACGTGATCACCGGGGCGGTCAGTGGTTTCATGCGTGGTTTTGAGCGGACGATTACGGCCGTGTTCGGATCGTCCAACGCCCGCTTCCTGCGGCGTCTCCAACCGAAAGTCGACGCGATCGGCGAGTTGGAGGAGCGCTATCGTGGGATGAGCGATGCGGAACTGAAGGAGCAGACCGACAAGTTCCGGGCTCGTCTCAAGGCCGGCGAGACGCTCGACGACCTGCTGGTCGAAGCGTTCGCGGTTTGCCGCGAGGCGGGTCGGCGGTTTCTCGGCATGCGCCATTACGACGTCCAATTGATCGGCGGAATGGTGCTTCACAAGGGGATGATCGCCGAAATGGTGACCGGCGAAGGGAAGACGCTGGTGGCCACGCTCCCGGCTTATCTCAACGCACTGGAAGGCAAGGGAGTCCATGTGGTCACGGTGAACGACTACCTGGCCCGGCGCGACATGGAATGGATGGCTCCGCTCTACATGGGGCTGGGAATCACTGTGGGAGCCATTCAAAGCAATATGAGTGTTGGCGAGCGGCAAGCCGCCTATGCCTGCGACATTACGTATGGGACGAACAACGAATTCGGTTTCGACTATCTGCGAGACAACATGCGCCCGGCGGCTCGAGGCGATGACCGATTCCCCAAGCACATGCAGCAGTCCCAAGGGCCTCTCAACTATGCGATCATCGACGAGGTCGACAATATTCTGATCGACGAGGCGCGGACGCCGTTGATTATCTCGGGGCCCGCGTTCGATGATCCTCGCAAGTATTCCGAAGCGGATCGCATCGCCCGCCAACTCGTGAAGGATCAGCACTTCAATGTCAATGAGAAGGACCACAATGTCACGCTCACGGACGAAGGTGTGCGGATGGCGGAGAAGCTGGCCGGTGTGGAGAGTTTCTACACGGCCGGCAACATGGAGTGGCCTCACCTGATCGATAACGCCCTCAAGGCCCATCATCTCTACAAGCGCGACGTCAACTACGTGGTGAAAGAGGGCCGCGTGGTGATTGTGGACGAGTTCACCGGCCGATTGATGGAAGGGCGGCAATGGAGCGACGGCTTGCACCAGGCCGTGGAAGCCAAAGAGGGTGTCCGCATCAAGGAGGAAACGCAGACACTGGCCACGATCACGCTGCAAAACTTCTTCAAGCTCTACAAGAAGCTCTCCGGTATGACCGGAACGGCCATGACGGAAGCGGGCGAGTTCTGGAAGATCTACAAGCTCGATGTGATCGCCATCCCCACCAACCGTCCGTTGCAGCGGGTCGAGCATCCCGACGTGATCTATGCCAGCGAGCGGGAAAAATACGAAGCGGTCGCCGATGAAATCGAGCGACTTCACAAATGGGATGAAATCCGACTCAGGGATGGAGAATGGATCCTCGGTCAGATCGAAAAGGAGAACGAGAACGAGATCCGCCTGATCCCGCAAGGAGCTTCCAGCCGCAAGAACGTCAAGGTGATTTCCAAGCGCGATGTGGACACCATTCAGCGACGGGGCCGCCCGGTGCTGGTCGGCACCGTATCGATCGAAAAGAGTGAGCGGCTGTCGAAGCTGCTGGATATTCGCGGAATCCCCCATGAAGTGCTCAATGCCAAGTACCACAAGCGCGAAGCGGAAATCGTGGCGCAAGCCGGCCGCCTGGGGGCCGTGACGATCGCCACCAACATGGCCGGTCGAGGTACCGACATCGTCCTGGGCGGCAACCCCGAGACCATGGCGTGGGCTCGTCTGCAGGATAAGTACCCCACTCGGCTCGACGTGCCTCGGGAAGAATGGGATGCGCTGATCGAGGAGATTGAAGCTGCCGAGAAGATGTCCGAGGAGGGCGAGCTGGTCAAGTCGCTGGGTGGGTTGCACGTGATCGGCACCGAACGCCATGAAGCTCGCCGGATCGACTTGCAGTTGCGCGGCCGCTGTGGGCGGCAGGGCGACCCCGGCAGCAGCCGTTTCTACCTCTCGCTGGAAGACGACTTGATGCGGATCTTCGCCGGTCCCTGGATTCAGGCTCTGCTGAAGAAGAGTCTGCCGGAAGGGGAGCCGCTCGAGAGCAAGATGATCACTCGGCGCATCGAAGGGGCTCAGAAGAAAGTCGAAGAGCGGAACTTCGAGATCCGCAAGAATCTGCTCGAGTACGACGAAGTGATGGACGAGCAGCGGAAGCGAGTCTATTCGTATCGCCAGCGGATTCTCGACGGCGCCAATTGCCGGCACCTGATCGAGGAGATGCTCCGCCGCGAGATCGACTATCACGTCGATCTGTTCATGGATCGGGATTATGGGGTCGAATCATTCGCCCAATGGGCCGGAAATCGATTGGGCACCAGTCTCGATGGTCGTGACTATCGCGGCATGGCCTTTGCCGATGCCGAACAACTGGCTCGCGACGAAGCCAAGCGATTTGCCGAGACTCAAGTCCACGATGCCATCGAGGAAAACCTGCCCCTCTCGGAAGACTCCAGCGAATGGGCCTGGGGGGCTCTGGCCAAGTTCGCCAACGCTCGTTGGGGACTCAATCTGCGCGACCGCGACCTGAAGAAGATCGGCCGGGAGGAAGTATCGGAGTTTCTGATCGAGCAAGCGCAGAAGGCGATCGATCGCGTCGACCTGTCCGATGGGGCTCCGTTCCTCGAGGACGATTACCGCATTCGCACGGTGGCCGAGTGGGTGAAGCACAAGTTCGGGATCGAAATTCCGTTGGAAGAATTCAAGGATGCCGATTCCGAGGAGATCAAGCAGCGGATCGTCGATCGGACGCACCAGCAGTACGACCAGAAGGAAGTCGAGTATCCGGTCATCGCCGGCTTCTACCGGTACTCGAACGAACAGGGGCGGATCGATCGTGAAAGTCTGGTGGCCTGGGCGGCCGAGCGGTTTGGCGTGCCGCTGACGTTCGAAGACATCAAGAACAAGCAGCGAGACGAAATCGAAAAGGTCTTGATCGAGGCGAGCCGGGAAAACCAACGCAAGGGCCGGGAGGTGCTGCGAGAAGGAGAAAAGCGGCTGGAACGCTGCTTGGAAGGAGTTCCCGAGGACGTGCCGCTCCGCGGTCAGGTTTCCAGCGAACGCATCCGGGACTTCTGCTTGTGGCTCAAAGAAGAACTCGGGTTCGAATTGGCTCCCGACGAAATGGAAGAGATGCTTCCCGAGCAATTGACGCTGGCTCTGCTGACCGCCGTCGATGAAAAGCACCACCCCGAAATGAGGCGGCTCGAGCGTGCCGTGCTGCTGGAAATCGTCGACACGGCCTGGAAGGACCACCTGCTGGTGATGGACCACTTGCGCAGCTCGGTCGGACTGAAGGGCTACGCCCAACTCGACCCGAAAGTCGAATACAAGCGGGAAGGCATGAAGCTGTTCGACCGGATGTGGCAGTCGATCTACGGTCGCACCACGGAGTTGATTTTTCGTGTGGAGCAACTGAGCGAGGACTTCGTCGGTTCGACCTGGGTGGAAACGAAAGCCGAGCACGAGACGGCCCAGTCGGCTCTCGATTTCCAGGACCAGCAGCAGCAGGCCATCGATGCTACTCAGTCCGAGGAAGTGACGCGGCCGATCCGCAACGTCGGGCAACGGATCGGTCGGAACGAGCCGTGTCCGTGCGGGAGCGGCAAGAAATACAAGAACTGCTGCATGCGCAGCCGCGTGTGAGGCGGCGCATGGCAAGCCGGATCGCAGGGATGCCGATCGTGAGTTGGTGGATCAACGGATGCTATCTATTGCTCCTGGCCGTCACCTCGCCGTGGTGGCTGTATCGGATGCTCGTCCGCGGCAAGTACCGGCGAGGTTGGCGTGAAAAGCTGCTGGGGGCGGTCCCGCCACCGCCGACGGGCGGGCGTGTCGTTTGGCTGCACGCGGTGAGCGTCGGTGAAGTCAACGTGCTTGCGCCCCTGATTGAGGCTTTGGAGCAGCGGTTCGAGGATTTGGTCTTTTGCATTACCACCACGACCGATACCGGCTATGAAGTCGCTCGACAGCGCTATGCCCGGCACTGCGTCTGTTACGCTCCGTTCGATTTCAGTTGGGCTGTGGGGCGCGTCCTACGACGATGGCGTCCGGCGGTCATCGTGCTGGCGGAACTCGAGCTGTGGCCCAATTGGGTCCGTCTGGCGCATCGCGCGGACGTGCCGCTGGTCGTCGTCAATGGTCGCCTGAGCGACAGCAGTTTCCGAGGGTACCGACGCTGGCGATGGTTGCTCGGGGGCATGTTCCGCCGACTCAGCGTGGTGGGAGCTCAGAGCGACGACTACGCGGCCCGCTTTGCCGAGCTGGGTGTGCCTCGAGACCGGGTGGTGACGACCGGTTCGCTGAAGTTCGACGGCGCCCAGACGGACCGGGACAACGCCAAGACGCGGGCACTCGCAACGTGGGCGGGCATCACCGGCGAGCACGTCGTTTTCTTGGCCGGAAGTACGCAGGAGCCGGAAGAACGTCTGGCATTGGAGGCTTTTCGGCTGCTGCGCCGCGATCATCCGCAACTGCGCCTGGTTCTGGTTCCGCGGCATCCTCAGCGGTTCGGTGACGTGGCCCGGCTGCTCGATGCCAGCGGTCTCGACTGGGCCCGCCGTTCCCGCGATGTTCGCGGTGATCGGCCGATCATCCTGGTGGACACGATGGGCGAGCTGGGAGCCTGGTGGGGGACGGCTCACATCGCCTACGTCGGTGGTACCATGGGATCCCGCGAAGGGCAGAATATGATCGAGCCGGCAGCCTACGGCGCCGCACTCGCGTTCGGACCGCGCACCCGCAACTTCCGTGACGTGGTGGCACTGCTCCGAGCCGAGCAGGCGGCGGTGGTGGTTCACGATCAGGACGAACTGATCCAGTTCGTCCGACGCGCGTTGGAAGACGAGTCGTGGTGCCGAGAGTTGGGCCAACGGGCGCAACGTGTCGTCCTGCGGCAACTCGGCGCTGTCGAGAAGACGATTTCGCTCTTGGAGCCACATTTGAAACGGGATTCCGTTCATCGAGTGGACGGCGGCCGCTCGATCGGCGGTTCCCTCCGCCCGGGCAGCGTCTGCGTCAAGCAGTGAACAGCGCCCAGTCCCCACACCAACTCGCGGCACGGGACCGGGACGATGGTGCGATCGGGAAGGAGTTCCCGCAAGATACCGACGGCTTGTTCATCGTGCCGGTCCGCGAACGCGGGAACGATCAGCGCACCGTCGACGAAGAGAAAGTTGCAATAACTTGCCGGAAGCCGGTGACCTCGAAAGGTCACGTTGCGGGGAATGGGCAGGTCGACCAGATCGACCTTGCCGGAGCCGGCATCGCCTGTCCGGGAAACGGCGCGGGCCAGTTCCCGCTTCAGCTCTTTCAGTTCTCCATAGTTGGCGTCTGTGGGATCGCGCGAACAGGCGACCACCATGCGGTCGGCGGAAACGAACCGCGCGAGTTGGTCGATATGGCCGTCGGTGTCGTCGCCTGCCAGTCGGCCATGGTGCAGCCAACAGAAGCGTTCGACACCCAGGTGTCTCTGCAGCAGTCGTTCGTAGATGACCAGGCGTTGCTCGAGCGAGCCGCTGGTGCGTCGTGCAGCGACCGAGTGCACGGTCGCCACCAGGAGTCCTGCGCCGTTTCCTTCGATGGCGCCTCCTTCCAGGACCGCGTCGACCGAATCGACGGGCAGTCTCAATTGCCGGCCCAATATCGAGGTGGCCGCATCGTCTCGGTCCCACGGAGGGTATTTTTCGCCCCACGCATCAAAGCGGAAATCGACCAACCGCAACCGGTCGCCGGACCACACTCCCAGCGGACCGTAATCGCGGATCCACGCGTCGTCGACGGGAACGGGCAGCACGGAGACCCGGTCCCGGCTTCCCACCAGTTGGTCGATCTGTCGTCGTGCTGCGTCGTCGGAAGCGAGCAGGATCACCGGCTCGCACTCGGCAATGGTCAGCACGAGTCTCGCGAAGGCTCGAGGGATCGACTCGAAGAGTCCCGGCCAGGTCTCCCGGCAGGTCGGCCAGGCCAGCAGTGTCGCGCGATGCGGTTCCCACTCGGCCGGCCAGCGTAAGCGAAGTGACACGGATGAGTCGTCCACAGCCATTCCCTGTCGGG
>JALSIV010000426.1 GCA_026989685.1 Pirellulaceae bacterium
TCTCCTGATAGGGTTTGCCCGTATTGGCCAGGAGGATTCGGTCACCCGCTTCGGCTGCCCGCAGAGCTCGAGCAATAGTGCGAAACGGTCCACTCGATCCGCTGACCTCCTCCGACCGGCCATCGCGAGCGTCGTCGCCCTTGACGTTGTTGACGTACCACTCGACCCCCTCCACGCGGGTTGCGGTGACCAAGAGCGTGATCGCCAACACCATGATGCCGGTTGCTCGAGCCGTTCGACCGGCTCCCCAACTCCACCGCATTTCGGGTCCCCCCTACCAAGCCACCAATCCAGCACACATCCGGCCAGATCGCGGATTGTCTCCAACTGCATTGATGGCGTCAAGTAGAAGATGGGAAAATTGGGGAAACTGGGGCGAGACCTGGCTTCGGTTCTCTTGGCGGCTCGGCGATGGAGGGGTGGATGTGATACGATGGCCCCGTGGAGTGACGGGACGGACGGCTACGGTTGCCAAGGGGGTCGCCAGTCATGGGAGAACCGGCCGAATACCGCGTAGGTTCGTGTCAGCTTTCGATCGTGGAGGGGGATATCACGGAGCAGTCGGTGGATGCCGTGGTCAACGCGGCCAACCGTCATTTGGCGGGGGGTGGCGGAGTGGACGGAGCCATTCACCGCGCCGGTGGCCCCGCGATCATGGAAGAGACTCGTCGCCGTTATCCCGACGGGTGTCCCACCGGCCAGGCCGTCATCAGCGGCGGCGGCAACCTGCCGGCTCGCCATGTGATTCACGCTGTGGGGCCGATCTGGGCCGGAGGCGTCAAGGGGGAACGCGAGTTGCTGGCCAGCGCCTACCGGCGCAGTTTGGAGTTGGCAGTGGAGCACGAGTGCCGTTCGGTGGCATTTCCCGCCCTCAGCGCGGGGGCCTATGGTTATCCGGCCGAGCGGGCGGCCGAAGTGGCGATCGGCGAGATCGCCGATTTCCTGCGGACTCACGGAAAGCCGCAGGAGGTCCGACTGGTTCTGTTTGGTCAGCCGATGTGGTCGGTGTTTGTTGGAGTCGCCGATCGGTTGCTGCGGGGGGAACGACAATGAAAATCGGAGTCTTGTGCAGTGGCGGGGACGCTCCCGGAATGAACGCGTGTGTGCGGGCTGTCGTCCGGTCTGCGGCGGCTCGAGGTCATCAGGTGGTGGGAATCCGACGAGGGTACCGAGGGCTGGTGGAAGAGACGTTCTACGTCGGCGAGAGCGGGGGAATCGAGCTGACGCCGCGGGATGTCTCTGATTGGGGGCGTCACGGCGGGACGTTCCTGCACAGCAGCCGGTGTCCGGAGTTTCTTGAGGCCGAGGGCCGGGATCGTGCGGCTTCGGCAATGGCCAAGCACGGGCTCGAGGCGTTGGTGGTGGTGGGGGGCGACGGATCGTTTCGAGGGGCGACGGCCTTTTCGCAGCACTTTTCCGGGCCGATTGTCGGCTGCCCGGGAACCATTGACAACGACCTGTTGGGAACCGACTTCACGATCGGGTTTTCCACTGCCGTGAGAACGGCGACGGAAGCCGTCGACATGCTCCGGGACACGGCGGAAAGCCACGAACGGATGTTCTTGATCGAGGTGATGGGGCGGCACAGCGGCTACATCGCGGCGATCACAGCGCTGGCCGGATCGGCTGAAACGGTGTGTATTCCCGAGACACCGACCGACGTGCCGGCAATGGTCGACTACCTCCGGCGACTGAAGAAACGAGGCAAATCGTCGGTAATGATGATCGTGGCCGAAGGAGATGAAGCCGGGGGAGCCGAGATTCTCCATCGAAAGTTGGAAGAGGCCGGCTGTCCGTTTCCCATGCGGGTGTTGATTCTGGGACACCTACAGCGAGGCGGTTGCCCGACACCCGAGGACCGGGTCTTGGCGACTCGTCTGGGAGACGCGGCCGTGAGTGCCATCCTGGACGGCAAGAGCGGCGTGATGGCCGGCGTGGTCGGGCGGGAAACCGTGTGGACGCCTTTCGAGCAGACCTATGCGAGGCACAAGCCGATCGCGCCGGAGTTCTTGGAACTGCTGGACCGAATGGCCCACTGATCGCTCGGCTGGGAGTACCACGACAGAGACAACAAGTGCCCGGGACAAAAAAAGAGGACGTTCGCTACCGGGAGCGAACGTCCTCCTCGTTGTCGTCGTTGGACGAGATTGGAGTTTAGAACTGGTCTTCGTCGATGACTTCTTGTCCCGAGCGGGTACCCAGAGCCCGCCAGGTGTTGACGTCGATTTCGCTGCCGATGCGCTGGACCGAACCATCGCAGAACAGCACGTTGACGATGCCGCCGTGTTGGCTGGAAGCGGTCCACACCCCCCACGTCCAGTCCGCGTCCTGTACCGTACAAGACGGCTTGTTGGGTGTGATGATGGTATTGATGGCGGAGAAGTAGGGCCGACCGTCGGGCCACCGCCAACCGGGCAGATCGCGCCAGGGGCCGCCTTCATTCTGCAAACGCCCCACCAACGTCAGGCCGCTCATCGGAACATCATCGACCGTGTTGGCCGGATCCCGGTTGTAGCGCTTGCCGTTGTACTGGTTGGCCGTCGCCAAGCACAGTGCTTCGTACTGATTGAGCTGCGCCGTGGTTGGTGTCGCTTCGTACCACCTCGCGTTGGGCTGAACCTGCAACAGCCCCGGGATGACCGCCACGTTGCCGATATCATGCCAGACCTCGATGTTGCCGAATCGGCGTTCGGACATCATCACGGTCTTGCTGAGGCCGTCCTTGATGTCCTTGAACCGGACAGTGCGCGAACGGTTCTGATCTCGTCGCGTATACGAGAGGTTCCACATCGACTGGTAGACGCCGTTGACCTGCCACCAACCGGAGTGGTTGTTTCTCACGGTCGTTCCGATGTTGAACTTGTAAGAAGAGAAACCGATCGGTCGACGCGGCTTTTCTTCGTCGGTGGGGCAGAGCAGCATGGGGATGCGGATCGTCCAGATCTGACGGTAACTGGACCACGGAACCGGTCCGAAGTTGTTGTTCCGCGTCCGATCATAGACGGCTTGCTGTTCGTAATACGGAGCCAACCCCACCAGACCACTGAGCGACATCGCGCTCGCGTTGGTGGCCCAGACAGGGCTGTTGCGAGGATGTTGTGTGCCCGCTCGCAGGGCCGGCAGTGCCTTGTGGTCGTTGTGGTAGTTGTGGTTGGCAATACCCAACTGGCGCAGATGGTTGCTACACTGCATCCGCCGAGCCGCTTCCCGCGCCATCTGCACGGCCGGCAAAAGTAGTGCCACGAGGATGCCGATGATGGCGATCACCACCAACAGCTCCACGAGGGTGAACGCGCGACGCGTTCGAGACAACGAGTTTCTCATGAGGACGATCCTCCGCCAAAAAAAGAAAAATAATGACGATAAAACGCCGGAACCGCTCGCTCCACGCGAACAAACTCACAACGCAATGTCAGAGCGAGCCCCCTGAGTATACGTCAGGAAAAGAGCGTCCGCAACGGTTTTGATGGGCAGACACTCCCCCCCCTGAGGTGGCGAGGGCCGTTCGCGGTTCACCACGATCATCGTCATTATCGGGCTGGAATCGTCCTCTGTTCTTTCGCGGGCGGCAACGTCATTGAAAGCTTCCCAGAGAACCTGCGGTCAACTTGGAAGCGGGCATGGTGTTGGCCGAGCCCGTTCGGTGTGAGGCTCCTTATTTCTCGTGACATTCTCGTGGCGAGCCGTCGGGCCGGGTGACGCTCGCTCTGCGACGAGCGTCACCCGCGTCGACTCGGAGTGAACCAAACGTAAACTAGAACTGATCCTCGTCGATGACCTCCTGCCCGCTTCGCGTGCCGAGTGCCCGCCAGGTATCGACATCGATCTCGCTGCCGATGCGCTGGACTGAACCATCGCAGAACAGCACGTTGACAATGCCGCCGTGTTGGCTGGAAGCGGTCCACACTCCCCAGGTCCAGTCCGCGTCCTGCACAGTACAAGACGGCTTGTTGGGTGTGATGATGGTGTTGATGGCGGAGAAGTAGGGCCGACCGTCGGGCCAGCGCCACCCGGGCAACGTTCGCCACGGGCCGCCTTCATTCTGCAAACGCCCCACCAATGTCAGGCCGCTCATCGGAACATCGTCGACCGTGTTGGCCGGATCCCGGTTGTAGCGCTTGCCGTTGTACTGGTTGGCCGTCGCCAAACAGAGTGCTTCGTACTGATTGAGTTCCGCCCTGGTCGGTGTCGCTTCGTACCACCTCGCGTTCGGCTGCACCTGCCACAGCGCCGGGATGACCGCCACGTTGCCGATGTCATGCCAGACTTCGATGTTGCCGAAGCGGCGTTCGGACATCATCACCGTCTTGCTGAGGCCGTCCTTGATGTCCTTGAACTTCACCGTGCGCGCGCGGTGCTGATCGCCTCGAGCATAAGACATGTTGTACATCGACTGGTAGACGCCGTTGACTTGCCACCATGTGGAATTGTTGTGCCTCACGGTCGTCCCGATGTTGAACTTGTAGGAAGAGAAGCCGATGGCCCGACGCGGCTTTTCTTCGTCGGTGGGGCAGAGCAGCATGGGGATGCGGATCGTCCAAATCTGACGGTACCCCGACCACGGAACCGGTCCGAAGTTGTTGTTGCGCGTCCGATCATAGACGGCTTGCTGTTCGTAATACGGAGCCAAACCAACGAGCCCGCTGAGTGACAACTCGCTGGCATTTAAGTGCCACGCGGAGCTGTTGCGCGGCCGATGCGTACCCGCACGCAGAGCCGGCAGTGCCTTGTGGTCGTTGTGGTAGTTGTGGTTGGCAATGCCTAACTGGCGCAGATGGTTGCTGCACTGCATGCGTCGGGCCGCTTCCCGCGCCATCTGCACGGCCGGCAGCAATAGTGCCACCAAGATACCGATGATGGCGATCACGACGAGCAGCTCCACCAGCGTGAAGCCGCGCCGCGAACTTCGGTCACTTCTCATCGTACTCCTCCCTTGCAACTAAGGCGAAAAAGAAAAGAACAACAAACAATGCAAAGACCGATCGACAGCCCCCTCCGGAGACGCTGTCAAAACGTGAATTCTCGATCTGAGTGTTGGCGTGGCCATACCGAACCCTTCGCGGTGAAGAAGGGAAGAGCCTTTCCGAATGGCGGCCATCAGCAGTGCGTGAAGGGATCGGCCAATCGGCCGTCGCACAGCAAACGAAAAGAATGTTGTGCGATCCTCTTCTCTGTTTCCCACACCACTCGAGGGTCGCACTGAAGAGAGAATATACCCGGCATGTCGGCAGAACGCAACCACTCTATAGAGGTGTTTGCCCATAGCCCAGGTGAGACTCGCGTGCGGCTGTCGCGAGGCGGCATGACATTGCGAAAATCACATTGGGAAAATCGGGACGGCGCGAAAAAAGAGCCGTCCGCCCAGCGGGCAAACGGCCCTTTCCCCGGTCGGCTGTCAGTTGCGGGATCAGAATTGATCCTCGTCGATCACTTCCTGCCCGCTTCGCGTGCCGAGTGCCCGCCTCTCCTCTCTTTCCCAAACGCCACTTGAGGCCGACACTGGGGGCGATTCTACCTGACTGTAATAAGATGGAGGGCAGTGGTCCCCATTAGAGGGCGATCCCTCCTCTAACAATGCTCAAGCCGCCGCGGCCTGCGGTCGATAAACGATTCAGACGGTCGTGCCGGATGGCGCGATCGGACCGATTGTGCGGGGGGGTGTTCCGCAAGTCGCGCGTTGCTGGCATGGCTACAGTCTCATCTTGTAACATCTGCGCGCCGCGCTCGCATCCTGTGCTGGCTTTCGGTTGCCATCACCCGTACAGCCTCCGGTCTCCCGCCTCCAGGCTTGCGGGCGCACCCCGCGTTAGGCATATCCTGTGTTGGTGCGTCGCAGTCTTCCCGCTGCTGCTAGGCGGCTGCGCTGCCTTTCCCGACATCCGCCACAAACCGACCTTCCACAACCCCTTTCCCCAGCTTCACCGGGTCGCCATTCTTCCCTTTTTCAATCTTTCGGCCGAACCTACGGTCGATACGCGGCTGGTGACACTGGCCTACTACCAGGAATTGCAGAAGATTCCCGGATTCGAAGTCGTTCCACCCGGCGTGGTCGAACGCTTTCTCGAGGCTCGTCAGATCGAACTGAGCGGCCAAACCGACTTCCAAGAACTCGCCCGGCAGCTCAATGTCGACGTCGTCATTCGAGGAGCGGTGACCGAGTTCTCCCCCTACTATCCACCGCGGATGGGGATTTCGGTCGATTGGATCGCTGCCAACCCCTCGTTCCACCCGATTCCACCCGGCTATGGGTTGCCGTGGGGGACGCCGGCCGAGGAGTTCATTCCCGACGAACTGGTGTTCGAGGCTGAATTCGCGTTGGCTCGCGAGCAGCTTCAGACTCAGACTCCGCCGCTCCCTCAGGAAGTGGCCAGTCAAGTAAGGCACGCATCGGGAGGCTCGGGCAGCCACTCCGGACACTCGCCCGACGCTGGCGGAACGGATGAAGTGGCCGAAGGAGCCGACGGCAAGCTACCCGAATCGGTGCAGCCGTTTGACATCTACGGCCAGAGTTTTCTACCGCCCGATTGGCCCGACCCCCGAGGCTTCATACCGCCGCCCCCGCAGCCCGAACGTCCCCAGCCGCGTCCTCAGGGCCGCCCCATCATCACGCACACCCGGTTGTACGACGGTGCCAGTCTCGAACTGACCGAGCGATTGGCGCGCTACTACGATTTTCAGGATGACGCAAGGTTTGGCGGCTGGGAAGGATATTTGCAGCGGAGCGAGGATTTTATTCGCTTTTGCTGCTACCTGCACATCACCGAGACGTTGGGAGCGCGAGGCGGAGCCGGCAAAAGCCAAGTGTTGTGGCGCTGGCCCATCGGCCGATATGTACCGTAGGGACCGCGCGGCTGCGCCCCGGTTTCCGTTCGAGGCGGCGACGGATTTGCCCGCCTCGGCCCGATCCACGACTCTCTGGTAAGGATACCCCGCTGTGGCAAAAGACATCAACGTGCTGGCTCTGGTCAAAGGTGGCGAACGATACATCTTCCTCTTCGATGACGACCATCGAGCCGAATGCCTGCGAACGCTCGGGCGATTCGCCTCGAATCAGGAGCTGAGCTTCACTTGGTACGACGCTGCCGTGCTCAGCCACAAGGTACGTCAGTCGGTACCCGCCTCCCAGCGTCCTCGCGGCAACCGGTTCCAGCTTCCCCAGCAGAACGACGCGCCCCATACGCCGGACGAACTCGGGTACTAAACGCGCGTCGGAGAGCGGCGTGATCCGCCCTCTTCCGTGAGGAGTCCGCGATGCGAACGGCGGTCGCCATGTTCTTGCGGTACTTGGCGTTGGAGAGAAACGCCGCCGAGTTGACGATCAAGTCGTACCGGGAGGATTTGACCTCGCTGGTCGAGTACCTGTCGGAGGAAGACGGCTCGGCGCCGGATCCCGGGCAGATCACCACGGCCGATTTGCGAGGCTACGTGGCCGCGCTTCACGAGGCCGGCTACGCACGCACCTCGATCGCCCGCCGACTGGCGTCGCTGCGCAGTTTTTTCCGTTTCGCTCAGCGTGAAGGCCTGGTCGAGCACAATCCGGCCAAGCCGCTTCGAAACCCCCGACGCCAACGCAAGCTGCCCCACTTCCTCACCACCGAGGAGATCCGCCGCTTGCTGGTCGCTCCCCCGTCCGATACGGCATTGGGTCTGCGCGATCGAGCCATTTTGGAGACGGTCTACTCGGCCGGTCTACGCGTCAGTGAAGTGGTTGGACTGAATGTGGGCGATCTGGATCTGGATGACGGGGTGGTTCGCGTGCGGGGCAAAGGGCGGCGCGAGCGGTTGGCTCCGCTGGGACGCTACGCCGTACGAGCCATCAAGGCCTACCTCCGCCGGCGCCGGCCGGCCCCTTCCTTGCCGTCCGGTCGAGAAGCTCCCGTGTTTCTCAACCGGTTCGGAAAACGCCTCACCGCCCGCAGTGTGGCGAGAATGTTGGAAAAGTACCTCAAGCAAACCGGACTCGATTCTCGCACCAGCCCGCACACGCTTCGACACAGCTTCGCCACGCACTTGCTCGACGGAGGCGCGGACATCCGCAGCGTCCAGGAGTTGTTGGGACATAAGAGCCTGGTGACCACTCAAATCTATACCCACCTCAGCACTGCCGGTTTGCGCCGAGCCTACGAGGCGGCTCATCCTCGCGCGAGGGCAGGTCATGGGACGGACAGGAGATAGGACCGATAAGACGGCGAGGTCGTCGAGTGGGATGGTTGTCGTCGCCCTTACCCGGTACGCCGCCGCTCGATGAGCGGCGGCCTGAGGGCTTCCGCTCTCGTATGCTGCGGTGAGTGGTGGAAACCGACTTGGCAGCGCCCCGGCAGGTTCGGCGAACCTGCCGGTACTGGGGGCTACGCCGTCGCGCGTCCTGCTCTCCTTTGATCGCCGGCCGGCCCTCCCCGGCGGTTGCCCCTCGGCCCCCGACATTTCAAGCCCTCGAGCACTTCACCCCTCCTCCGGGCGCTCGAAACTGGACTTGGGTTTTTCCGTCACGGCGCGTCATAATGTCCCCATTGCCGTGGCCGAAGCCTTGGTGGTCGGTCCGGCTTCCCGTCAGGATGGCTCCAAGGACCACTCGACCCATGATCACGGAAGATCGCCCGCCCCGGTCACTGGCCGAACACTGGACGCGACTCGCCCCCCCCCGAGTGCTCG
>JALSIV010000427.1 GCA_026989685.1 Pirellulaceae bacterium
CCATCGATGGCGTGCACCGCCTCTTCGATCTTCTGGCAGATCCCCCGCTCGACTTCCTCCGGCGTGGCTCCCGGGTACCGCACGGTCACCAGGATGATCTCCAGCTCGAACTGAGGAAACACCTCGCGGCGCATCAGAACCATCGACGCCATGCCGACCACCAACAGGCCCAGCATCAGCGTGTTCATCGCGGGCGAGTTGCGGACGGCCCACGCGATGGCATTTCTCATCGGCTCGCCTCCCGATCCGGCTTCCAAGGAACGGCGGTGATCTCCATGCCACTCTTGACAAACAGCAGCGGCGTAACGGCGACCGCGTCACCGGCCCGCAGCGCAGACTCGTCCTCGATGTGAATGATGGCCCGACTCTCGGGGTCCCCCGGTCCACCCGGACCGTCCGTCAGACGCACCAGCTCGACATCGATCAACGTCAACTTGCCGCCTCGGATACGCCACACCACATTGCCGGGCCGCAACGCCCGAGCCGGAATCTCCAACAGCCGCAGTTCCGGCTCGACCGGAATCTCCACCGTGACAAACATCCCCGGCAACAACACCGGCGGACCCGTACGACCGGCGCGGCGAGGCTGGTCGACCACCACGCGGCAGGGAACGGTACGCGTCTTCTCGTCCAGCCCGAATCCTTCAAAACGATCCAAACGTCCCTTCCAGTGGTACGACCGTTCCCGCAAGCCGGCCAACGTGTAAATGACGTCGACGTCCTTCTTGGCAGGTAGCTGAAACCAGGCACTCGAAGCCTTGCCCGATCCGGTGTCCCGCTGACCCCACACCCAAAACAAATCGCGCATCTCCAAGCTGCAGCGCACTTCCACCTTCGAGGTGTCTTCCAGCGTTACCAAGGACGTCCCCTTCTGCACATAGTCACCCTCCTCTACCAGGTCCGTGATGATCATCCCGCTGATGGGAGCCTTGATCCGCGTCCGCTCCAAATCGAGCTCGGCCTTCGCCAACTGAGTCCGAGCCAACGATTTGGCACTACTGAGACGATCCCAGCGAGTCTGCAACAACCGATACTGGTTTTGGAGTTGGCGGTAGGCCTGGCGAGCCTGCAACAGCCGCGATTCGGCTTGCTCCCGATCGGTCGCCGAAACCACGTCGGAAATCCCGCGTAAACGATCCACTTCCTTTTGCTTGAGTTCGACATCGGACTTGGCCAACGCCATCAACTCGTGAACGCCGTCCCGCTCTTCCTCCAGCTCCTTCAACATCACGTCGGCTTGCCGCACCTGCTGCTGCAAACGCTCCACTTCGAGCCGGTATTCGCGGTCGTCGATTCGACACAGTACGGTGCCCGCTTCGACATACTTTCCTTCTTGACAACACGCATCCTTGTGACAAACCGTTCCACTCACTTCGGCCGCCAACGTGACTTGTCGAAACGGCACGACTTGCCCGTCGACCTCGATGGCGAACCCGTCGGGGTGAGCGTTCACCAAGGCGGTGAGCACTCGAGGCGCCTCGCGGGTGCCCGAAACTTTGCTCGGGGGCTTCTTCAGGTACATCAAACCGAGTGCCGCGGCACCCGCCACCGTCAGCAGGAGCACCGTCCCAATCAACTGTGTCCACCATTTCCACTGCATCATCCGCCACCTGCCTGTTCTGCGGCTACTGGGCCGATTCCCACGCCCGGCAAGCCGCCAGCGAAAAACGACAAATGTGATCGGTCAGCGACTCGACCGTATACGCCTCTTCGTATTCGTCTTCCGACACCAACTGCCGCACGATCTCGCCGGCGATTCGGTAAAGGAGACACTGCCCCATCACACTCAACGCCGCCTGCCGAGCCTCGCGCGCACTCGGCCGCCCCGGCATCAACGCGCGCACGATCTCCACCAGCCTTTCGAAGTCAGGGCGAAAATAGTCCTCGACCAACTCCCGGCACGCCTCGGTCGGCCGCAAGACCTCCCGCATCAACAGCCGAGTCTGCCAGGGAACGTCCGGCTCCAACATCCGCCGCAAAATCGTCTCCACAAAACCGTGCAACCGCTCGGCCTCACTGACGGCGGCATCCCAATCGGGAAACGGGTATTGCTCCGCACGGCGCTCCCGTGCATAACGCACCGTGGCAATGTACAACCGCTCCTTGTCGCCGAAGTGGTAATGGATCGCCGCGATGTTCACACCGGCTCGCCCGCAGATCTCCCGGACCGTGACTCCGTTCAAACCTTTCTCGGCAAAGATCGGACCGGCCGCTTCCAACAGCTTGCAGCGAGTCTCCGCCGATCGGTGCGAAAGGGCCGACGTACCCCTTGAAGTCGCTTTTGCCATCCCGCTCCCGTCCACTTCTCTCGGTAGCCCCACCGCCGGCGCCGCATTTGTAGAACACTCGATTCAAACAGTTGTTTGAACTGCCCAGTGTAGTCCAGGGGGCGGGGGCATGCAACAAGGAGCCGTACGAGAGTCAATTCCCGTCGGCATAGGCGGCTAGCGCCTCCTGCAGGATCTCTCGAATCTGGCCCCTCGCTTCAGGGGGGTCGAGTAGAGTGGCCTCCTTGCCGAGCGCCAAGACTCGAGGCAACACGGCCATCGGGTGCGAGGCTTCAACGGTAAGCAGGAACGACCGGTCCGGCTGTTCTTCGAGTTGCTGCCGTGCGTGCCACGGGTCTTCACGCACCCAGGAAGCCGCTCGAGCCGTCAACCGAATCCGGTAGCTTTGCGGCCGATCCCCCGTAAAGACTCCCATGCTTCCCGAGAGAAACGCATCCAGATCGAATTGCGCGGGCACTCGAAACCTCCGGTCCAACGTCTCGGCTCGACTGAAGCGATCGATCTTCCAGTGCTTCACTCGTCCCGTCGCAGACTCCGGCAGCTCGGCGTCGGCGCCGACCACGTACAGCGAACCCTGCCACAACGTCATGGCGTACGGTTCGATCTGTCTCATGCGAGGAGGTTTATCGAGCGATTGGTAGCGAGCCTTGACGACCAAGTGGTTCAGGATCGCCCGGTTGATCGTGTCGATGATCCCCTTTTTCTTGTCATAGGTCTTGGCCGGAACTCCCAACACGCGAAGAACCTGGCGCAGCTTCTGATAGTGCCCCCACACTCCGTCGGGAAGTTGTTCCTGAATACGGTTCCAGAACGACTCGATGCCCTGGCCGATGGGAGTCCCGGCCAGAGGCAGCAACAATTCGCGGCCCAGCGACAGAGCCATCAGCTCGATGGCGGTGGCTTGGATGCGCACCGTTTTTCGCGACAGCGGCCCCAGCTTCCAAACGGTTCGATTGGCCTGCTCTTCATCCCGAATGTCGAAACCGGAGGATTGCAAGGCGGCCAGATCGCGGCGTACGGTGCGCGTGCTGAGCGAGCTGAGGCCGAGAGTTTCCACCAGCTTGTCTCGCATCTCGTCGATCGCCATGCCGTAGCGACTCGCTTCGAGGATGTTATAGAGCGTCAATTGACGAATGAGTTGTTCATTTCGAGCCACGTCGTTCAACTCCTCTGGCCGCCCACTCTCAGACAATCAGCAATCCGCCCACCGTTTCATCGTAACGCGATGGTCCATCGAGGAAAACTCGATTCCTTCGCGCACCCCCGATTCGACTCGAGCAGCTCTCGACAATCTGCTAGAATCTTCGCTCGCCACGTCCCACGACAAGAAGATGGGACTTGTTTGCCGTCCACTGCGTGTTGCCACTAAGGACAATCCATGAGTCGCACGATCGTGATCGTTGGCGGCGTGGCCGGCGGAGCCACTGCCGCTACCCGACTTCGCCGTTTGAGCGAGCAAGATCGGATCATCGTCTTCGAACGAGGTCCCTACCTCTCCTTTTCGAATTGCTCGCTGCCGTACTACCTGAGCGGGGCCGTTCGCAAGATCGAGTCGCTGGTACAGGGGAGCCCGGAGAGCTTTGCCTCGCGGTACAACATCGATGCGCGAGTGCAGCACGAGGTGCTCTCGATCGACCGACAGCGACGGCAGGTCGAAGTTCGCAATCGGGTTGACGGCACCACTTTCCAACAGCCCTACGACGCCCTGATCCTGTCGCCGGGAGCCAGCCCCGTCGTTCCGCCCATTCCAGGAATCGACCAGGCCAACGTCTTTACCGTCCGCAACGTCGTCGACATCGGCCGGCTGGCGGAGTTCGTGCAGGCGCGCCATCCCGCGCGCGTCACCGTGGTGGGCGGCGGCTTCATCGGCATCGAATGCGCCGAGAACCTGGCGTTGGCCGGCCACCGGGTGACCGTCGTCGAAGCACTCCCTCAGATCCTCAGTCAACTCGATGCCGACATGGCGCCGATCCTGCACAAAGTGCTGTTGGATCGCGGGATCGAGTTGCACTTGAGTGACAAGGTGACTCGCTTCAGCCAGCACGAAGTGATCCTCGAGTCGGGGACGGCGATCGAGACCGACGCGGTCGTGCTGGCCATCGGTGTGCGGCCGGAAACCGAACTGGCCAAGGGAGCGGATCTGACAATCGGCCCGACCGGTGCGATCGCGGTCGATGCCAACTACCGCACCAGCGATCCTCACATCTGGGCCATCGGCGATGCGATCGAACTGCACAGCGCTCTGTTGCACAAGCCGTGCCGTCTCCCCCTGGCCGGTCCCGCGCACAAACAGGCTCGCGCGGTCGCCGACCATATCCACGGCCGGCCGACTCGCCGCCGAGGCGTCATCGGCTCATCGATCGTGCAGGTCTTCGACTATACGGCCGCGTCGACCGGTCTGGCTGAGCGTCTGCTGGTCGACCATTCCATTCCCTACGAGTCCGCCGAGGTGATTCCCAAGGACCGAGTGGGATTGATGCCGGGCGCCGAAGATCTGCACTTCAAGCTGCTGTTCGAAGTTCCCACAGGACGCATCCTGGGAGCTCAAGCCGTCGGGCGAGGTGAAGTGGCCAAACGGATCGACGTGGTGGCAACGGTCATCAAACTGGGCGGAACCGTCGATGACTTGCGAGAACTGGAGCTGTGCTATGCGCCGCCCTACGGAACCGCCAAAGATGTCGTGAACATCGCCGGCCTGGTGGCCGGCAACTTGCTGGAACAAACCTACCGCCAGGTGCGCAAGACACAGGTGCGCGAGTTGGTGCAGCAAGGGGACTTCATCCTGGACGTGCGCGAACGGCATGAGTTCGAACGCGGCCACATCACCACCGCCACCAACATTCCCCTTTCGCAACTCCGCCGGCGAATCGACGAAGTCCCCAAAAACCGATCCGTCTACGTCCACTGCCGCACCGGGCAACGCTCTTACAATGCGGTCCGCGTCCTGCAGAACCATGGCCACGCGAACGTCTTCAACATTGCCGGCGGCTTTCTGGGGATCTGCCTGTATGAGTACTTCACCGATCGGGTTCAGGGGCGCAAGCCGATCGTTACGGCCTACAACTTCAACTGATCGGCGACGGCGAGGCTGCAAAGTAGAGCTCGCCGCACGGCTCCCACATCGTGGATTCGCAACACGGTCACGCCCCGCAGCGCCATGATCACGCTGACACCGATCGTGGCCGCCGAACGGTCCGCTTGCGGATCGCCGATCAGCTTCCCCAGAAAACCTTTCCGCGAGTGCCCGATCAGCACGGGACTACCCATCTCCAGGAAACGGTCGACGTGGCACAACAGCTCGACGTTGTGTGCCGTCGTTTTGCCGAAGCCGATTCCCGGATCGATACAGATGCGCGATGCCGGAATGCCCAGCTCGATCAGTTCGCGGCGTCGCATCGCCAGGTACTCGCCCACTTCCTCGACGACGTCGGCGTAGCAAGGATCGTCTTGCATCGTCTCGGGCGTTCCCCGCATGTGCATCACGCACAGTCCCGGCTGAAACTCGGCGGCCAATTCCCGCATGCGCGCATCGCGGAGACCTTCCACGTCATTGACGATTTCCGCTCCGGCGGCCAGCGCCGCGCGAGCCACTTCCGCTTTTCGGGTGTCGATCGAAACGGGGACTCGGCCGGCCGCCGCCAGTGGCTCGATGACCGGGATTACGCGGTCGATCTCTTCGGCCGCCGAAACCGGCTCCGCGTAGGGACGCGTACTCTCGCCTCCGATATCGATGATGTCGGCGCCTTGTTCGATCAACTCACCGGCGTGATCGACGGCCGCTCGATGGTCGAGGAAACGTCCGCCGTCGGAAAAGCTATCGGGAGTTACATTGACAATTCCCATCAGCAGCGGCACATCGCCGCGGCGCAGCGTCTGCGTCCTTAGTCGCCAGATGCGAGACGGATGGTCCTGTGGCAATGACATGGCAGCGAGTCACTCATAACAAGAGAATACGCGAAAAAGGACGCTACCGGGCATCGTGCGGCATATCGACCACACGACCGCTCGGCAGCGGGTTACAAGCTTGAAAAATGACGCACCGCGTTGGCGAACAACACGGTTCCCTGCAGGGACGCATCCCCCTCGCCTCGAGTCCAACGCGGATGTTGCAGCGGGTCGATGTGCCGCTCGGGATGGGGCATCAACCCGAACACGCGCCCGGTCAAGTCGCAGCACCCGGCCACGTCGGCCTGCGAACCGTTGGGATTCAAGGGAAACGGCAGCCGATCCTCGCCGGCCGGCGCTTGCGACACTTGGTCCCGAGGAAGCGAATAGCGCAACACCAGACGTCCCTCGGCTTCGAGTCTTTTCAACGTCTCGCCGTCGCGAGCCACAAACTTGCCTTCCGCATGGGCGATCGGCAAATAGAGCCGCTCGACGCCGCGGAGGAAAACACAACGATCTCCCGACACCTCCAGGTCGACCCACCGATCTTCGTAGCGCCCGTGGTCATTCCAGGTCAACGTCGCCGCGGGAGCCGTTTGCCCGGGTCCGTCGAGCAGTCCCGACTTGAGCAACGTCTGGAAACCGTTGCAGATCCCCAAGATCAATTTATCCCGCTCGATGAACTCGCGCAGCACGTCGGCCAGAAACTCCTCGAGCTGCAAAGCGAACAAGCGACCGGCCGCGATATCGTCGCCATAGCTGAAACCGCCCGGGATGCAGAGTATCTGGTAGTCGGCCAATTGATCGGGCCGGCGTCGCACTTCGAAGATGTGCCGAATATCGCTCCGAGCTCCCGCCTGATCGAAAGCGTAAGCCGTCTCCTGATCGCAGTTGGTTCCAGGCGCTCGCAGTACAAGAACTCGTGGTGTTGCCATGACGTGGTCGCCGTAGTCGTAGACGGATGGATGAAGTCGGACTTGCGTGATTCGTGGGTCGGCGGCTTTCTTCGCAGCCGGCTGGTGGGAGATTCAATTCCATCGTAGAGTCGATTGCCAGGCTTCTTTCAGCTTGGGAACCTCGATGTCGATGACGGCCGGCGAGCCTTCGCCGGATCGCACGATCATTCGGTCGTCTCCGGTCACGGTTCCCACTCGAGAACACGGCAAGTCCCGGAACAACTCCTCGAAGGACGACCTCTCGTGGTCGGCCACTTCGCAGAGCAATCGACTGTTCGATTCGGAAAAGAGCAGCAGGGCGGTGTGCAACCTCGCATCGCCGGTGTCCACTTCGTGGACCACCGATTCGAGTTCGAGCTCCAAACCGCAGCTTCCGGCCAACGCCATTTCGGCGGCGGCGACCGCCAACCCTCCTTCGCTCAAGTCGTGACAGGCTCGCACCCAGCCTCGCCGGATCGCCTGGTGAAGGGTCCGATAAAGAGCCAACGCGGCTTCGGCGTCGACACGCGGCAGGTCGCCACCGGTCGCATTCCACACCAGGCTCAGGTGCGAACCGGCCGGTTCGTCACGGGTCACTCCCAACAGGTACAGCGGATTGCCTGGAGTCTTGAGGTCCATCGTCACGCATTGCCGCGCGTCCTCGACCTGGCCCAGGGCACTGATCAACAGGGTGGGCGGAATCGAGATCGAGCGGGTGGTTCCATCGCTTGCCTCGTAACGGAATTCATTGTTGAGGCTATCCTTGCCGCTGATGAAGGGGGTTCCGAAAGCGACCGCGGTGTCGTGGCAGCCGATCGCCGCTCGCACCAGCGATCCCAACACTTCGGGACGTTCGGTGTCTCCCCAACAGAAGTTGTCCAAGATGGCGATGCGGTCGGGATCGGCTCCCACCGCCACGCAGTTGCGGATCGCTTCGTCGATCGCGCTGGCGGCCATGTGGTAGGGATCGATGTCACCGAACCGAGGATTGATCCCGCAAGCAATCGCCAACGCACGGTACGAATCGAGGCGCGGCCGCACCACGGCCGCATCGCCGGGCCCGTCGTTTTCCTTCCCCACCAGCGGTTTGATCACACTCCCCGCCTGGACTTCGTGGTCGTACTGTCGGATCACCCACTCCTTGCTGCACACATTGAGGGAACTCAGGATGGCGAGCAGCGTCCGGTCGGCGTCGAGCGGATCACCGGGAGAAAACGGAGTGCGACTCGGCGGAGTGTACTCGGCCGATCGAACCACGGGCGGCCGCCCGTCATGCAGAAAACCCATCGGCAAGTCGGCGACCTGGTGCTCTTGGTACCGCAACTCGAGTCGGCCGGTGGGAACGAATTCCCCGATCACTGTGGCTTCCACACCTTCGTCCCTACAGAGTCGCTCCAGGCGTTCCCACGACCGGGGTGGGACAGCCAGCACCATCCGCTCCTGGGCTTCGCTGATCCAGATTTCGGTATAAGACAGACCG
>JALSIV010000428.1 GCA_026989685.1 Pirellulaceae bacterium
CGCCTGCGCCGTTCCCGCCGTGTTCGGGTCACTGGAAGAAGCCGACCAGTTGTACGAAGTGGTCAAGAAGTCGGACCGCAAGTACATGCTCTTCGAAACTTCGTACTACCATGCCGACTTGCACGCCATGCGGGAAATCTACCGAGCGGGCGGCTTCGGTAAACTCGTCTATTCCGAAGGCGAATACTACCACTATTCGGTCGAACAAATCGACTCGTACAAGAAATGGCGAGTCGGCTTGCCGCCGCAGTGGTACCCCACCCACTCCAACGCCTACTACGTCGGCGTCACCGGCGGAAGTTTCGTCGAGGTCTCCTGCATGGCCATTCCCAGTATCCGTCCGCTACTCCAGCCCGAAAACAATCGTTACCAGAATCCGTTCGGGACCGAGATCGCGTTGTTCCGCACCAGCGAGGGTGGGATGGCGCGGATGGCCGTGAGTTGGGACACGCCGGGCTTTGGCGGAGAGAAGGGGCGTGTGCGAGGCCAGAAGGGGACATTCGAAGGGCGCTACCAAGGGCTGGTGAAGAAACTCCCGCCGACCGAACGGCCTCCGCTGCCTCCCGGCGTGCGCGGCGGAGGACATGGCGGGTCGCACGGCCACCTGATGAACGAGTTCGTTACGGCCATTCTCCAGGACCGCAAGCCCCTGATCGATATCGCTCAGGCACTCAACATGACCGTCGCCGGCGTGGTAGCTCATCAGTCGGCACTGCGCGACGGCGAGCTAATGAAGATCCCGCAGTACACGATGGGGTAGCAGTCGGCGAGAATTCCCCACAGCGTACGAGTACCGCGAGGCTGAGTACGAGAGCATTTGACCTGGGGGCATTTGCGCGACTGCGGCTTCCGACCCACGAACAGACCCTGTTGTGCATCCCGGTTCTCGGAGCTTCGGCGCTGCGCATTGACTTTTGCCTCTGGATGGACTACAAGACCACCAATCCATTGAGCCGGCAACGCTCGGAATCTTGTGCCCGGAGGAATCGTTGATGCTCGTACTGCGACGGAAAGCTGCCTGCTGCCTGCTGATGTCCCTCGTTTTAGGGGTGAGGACAGGCCCGTGTGCGGCCACCGTAATCGCGGCCGTCACCGGCGGCTCAAGAGCGCAGGCGGTGATCTGGACGTCGCTCGCTGCCGAAGAATCGCCGGATGAGACCGACCGGCCCGACGGCGACCAGCCTGCCTCCGCTTCTTCGGAGGAATCTGCTAAGAAGCTGTCACAAGACTCCATGCCGCAAGCAATAGACCCGAGGCCGAAAAACGGCGCGGCGGGTGTTGTTACAGGCTCTAAAGCCTCCCCCGAGGCAAACGGTGGTCCCAAACGCCAAGTTTCCGCGCTGCAGCGGATGCTCGATCCGATCGATGGCTACTTCGAGAAATACCTGGTCAAACCGCTCAAAGCCACTCTCTTCTTCGAAATCCCCATTGGTAAAAAGAAAGGCATCCCACTCGTGGTTGCTTGGCTGCTGTTCGGTGCCCTCTTTTTCACCATCCGAATGGGGTTTATCAACATCCGCGCGTTTTGGCATGCCATCCGCCTCACCAAAGGAGATTTCGATGATCCCGACGATGAAGGCGAAGTCTCTCACTTCCAGGCGCTCGCTTCGGCTCTTTCGGCCACCGTCGGCCTCGGCAATATTGCCGGCGTAGCGATCGCTATCAGCAAGGGCGGCCCGGGGGCCACGGTGTGGATGATCATCATCGGGCTATTCGGAATGAGTACCAAGTTCACCGAATGCAGTCTGGGACAGCTCTACCGGAAAGTGATGCCCGACGGCACGGTCTCCGGCGGCCCCATGCGATACTTGCGCGACGGACTGGCCGAATTGAACTTGAAACCGCTGGGCGTTTTCCTGTCGGTGTTCTTCGCCGTTCTCTGTATCGGCGCGAGCTTCGGAGGGGGGAATGCCTTTCAAGTGGTGCAGTCGATGGGGGCGCTGCAGAGCGAGCCCAAGTTCCAGTTTCTCGCTGAGAATCCATGGATCTACGGTTTGGTGATGGCCTTTCTGGTCGGCTTGGTGATTGTCGGCGGCATCAAGTCGATCGGCGCCGTGGCGGGGAGGATCGTGCCGTTCATGTGCGCGGCCTACGTGGCTGCCGCCTTGTTCATTCTGCTGAAGAATTTCCAGCACATCCCCGACGCGCTGGCGGCCATGATTCAGGGTGTGACCGATCCCAACGCCCTCTATGGCGGAGCACTGGGAGTCGCCGTCGTCGGTATTGGACGAGCCGTTTTCTCCAACGAGGCGGGGGCCGGTTCGGCGGCCATCGCCCACTCGGCAGCCAGAACGGACGAGCCGATCAGCGAGGGAATCGTCGCGCTTTTGGAACCGTTCATCGACACGGTGGTGATCTGTACGATGACGGCATTGGTGATCGTGATTACCGGCGTTTACGATCGGTCGGGCGCACACGCCGACTTGGTCATCGCCGAGAAGGGGGCCGCTCTGACAGCTCATGCGTTTTCCGAAGGCGGCTTCGAATGGTTCAAGTGGATCCTCTATCTGGCCGTCGTCCTGTTCGCTTATTCGACCATGATCTCATGGTCCTACTACGGCGAGCGGTGTTGGACGATGCTGTTCGGAATCCGAGCCTCCGTCAGCTATAAGGCGGTTTTCCTCGTCTTCACCTTCCTCGGAGCCATCGTCACGCCGACCAACATCCTCCAGTTCAGTGATTTTCTTATCTTGGGAATGGCCTTTCCCAACATCCTGGGCGTGCTGCTGCTTAGCGGGAAGGTCAAGCGCGAACTCGACCGGTATTGGGCCAAATACCGCGCTGGCGAATTGGAACGCCGGCCGGCGGACTAAGAGGCTGTCACAAAACTCCGTGTTGCAAGTAACACGCCCGAGGCCGGCATGCGGCGCGGCGGGTTTTGTTACAGGCTCTAAAAACTTGCCACAAAACTTCAGGCGTCAAGCCGAAACCGCGTCCGCCTCATGCCAACTCTCATCCGGCCGCTCGGCAATCTCGCCGCGCAATATTTTCACATGAGGCGGCGCGTCGATGGCGATCGTTACCCGCTTGCCGGCAATCCTCTGAATCTTGATCTCGATGCCGCCATCGACCATGATCGACTCACCCACCTTACGTGTCAGAACTAGCATCGGTTCCCTCCTGTCTGGTCGGATTCTCTTTGCCCGCCGGCGTCACTGGGTCTCCGCGCGGCGGCCGTCTTTTGCCGTGTCGACTGGCACAAAAGCAAGATGCGCTCCAATCGGACGTGAATTCCTGAAATTCAACGAAAAACCTTCAGAAAGGCTGAAGTTTCTCAGAGCCCAAGCCGAGAGGGGGCGGCGTCGCCTGAGAGAATGGCGTTCTGGCGTAGTCGATTTCGCTACAGTAGTCTCAATTTGAGACGATCGCGGTGGGGAAAGACATGTGAGAGGCCAGATAGGACCGAGAGGGCCGATGGGACTGTCCTTCGCGGACGCCGCTAGGGAACAGAGACGCGTTTGCCTCGCCAGTACAGGCTCTGACGCATCTGCCGATGCTCACTTGGCTTTGCTTCCTGTCTTTCCTATTGTCTGCAGTCTTTCATGCACTGTTTCTTTGACTCCTTAGCACCGTTAACAGTTTCCGTACAACGTCGGGCCATAGGACCGGCGGGTGGCGGTATCGGTCGTGAGCCGCGGTCGGCGCGCCGATGGACCAACGATGCGGCCCGGGAAGCCGTTGGTGATGGCGTTGTCTCCCGGCAATTCACCCTCGCTTACGCCACGGGCTAGGTTCCCGTGGCGGGTTCGGGAGCGGGCAACCGCGCTGAAGTCAACAATCGCACCGATGTGGGCCTCCGTTTCGACCGGGCTGACAAGTGCGTGCATGCACCCGGGGATGCACCTTTGGTCACATGTTGTGGCTTTGCCGCTGGGGCAATGTTAGTCTGAAAGGGAGCATGAGCGGTCCATTGCTGGAACTCGACAACGTTGGGCGGCGCTTCGAGCTGGGTGAGGTTGCCGTGGACGCATTGCGCGATGTGACACTCTCAATTGCTCAGGGCGAAATCGTGGCCGTCGTCGGCCCGAGTGGTTCGGGGAAGACGACGCTGCTTAATCTCATCGGAGGGATGGACCACCCGACCACGGGTTCCATTGTGTTCCGCGGGCGCGACTTGGCTGGGGCGGACCGCCGGAGTCTGACGCGTTACCGCCGGAAGCACGTCGGTTTCATCTTCCAGTTCTTCAATCTGGTACCCAATCTGACGGCGTGGGAAAACGTGCAGATTGCGGCCGAGATTTGCGAGGATCCTCGGCCGACCGACGAAGTGCTGGCGATGGTCGGTCTTTCGGATCGGTTGCACCATTTTCCTTCGCAGCTTTCTGGGGGCGAGCAGCAGCGAGTAGCCATTGCCCGGGCGATTGTGAAGCGTCCGCTGCTGTTGCTGTGCGACGAACCGACCGGCGCATTGGACCTGGCAACGGGACGGCGGATTCTGAAGCTGCTGGTCGACTTGAATTCCCAATTGCGGACGACCGTCGTGCTGGTCACGCACAACGTGGCGATTGCCGGCGTGGCGGATCGGGTGATCCACTTTGGTTCCGGCATGATCCGTGACGAAGTCGTTCAAGCTCGGCGGTTGACCCCCGAGGAGGTCGAGTGGTGAAGATGCTGCGTCGTATGTTCTGGCGGCAGCTTCGCGCCGACTGGCTATTGCTGGTCGCCATTGCCGGGATGATGGTGATCGGCATCACCGTGTTCGTCGGTCTGCGTTCGTCGCACCGCAACTTGCGGCGTGCCCAAATCGATTACTACCGCCGCACGCGCTTCGCCGACTTCTGGATTCGTCTCAAGCGGATGCCGCGGGCCGAGGTCGCGCGGCTGCATCGTTTTCCGGGCATTCGCAGCCTGGCCGACCGCATTTGGCACTACGCGACCATCGACTTGCCCGATGTCGAAGAACCGATCAATGCTCTGGTGCTTTCGACCGAGGATTACGGGCGAGGCTCGCTCAACCGTCTGGTGTTGCGGCAGGGTTCCCGTTTTACTCGTTTGCGGCCCAACGAGGTGATTGTGGTCGAACAATTCGCTCGAGCTCACGGGATTCGGCCGGGGCAATGGATCGACGTAACGCTGAACGAGAGGAAGCAGCGGCTGTATGTCGTGGGCACCGCGATCAGTTCCGAGTTCACGTACTTGCTGGGTCCCGGGTCACTGGTCCCCGACCCGAAGAGGTTCGGCGTGCTGTTCGTCAAACGGGAGTTCGCGGAAGACGTTTTCGATTTCGACGGCTCGGTCAACGAGCTGTTCGGTCGCTGGTCGCTTGGCGACGCCGTGCTTCATCGCGTCTGGATGGGACAACTCGAACACCGGCTCGAGCCGTTCGGTGTACTATCGAAGACGCAGCGCAAGCGGCAGGTGTCGCATCAGTTTCTCGACGGCGAGATTGCAGGGCTGGGCGTATCCGCCACGGTCCTTCCCACCGTGTTTTTGGTAGCGGCCGCTCTCGTGCTCAATGTCTTGATGACTCGCGCGGCTCGGCGGCAGCGCCAAGTCATCGGTACGTTGAAGGCTCTCGGCTATGAGGACGCGGCGCTGTTCACTCATTTTCTCAAGATGGGGGCGGCAGTGGGGCTGGGCGCGGGAATCGCCGGAAGTGTGGCGGGCTACGCCGTTTCCGCCGGCATGACACGGATCTACCGGGACTATTTCGAGTTTCCCCGATTGGTGGCCGGAGTCTACTGGGACATCTACGCTTGGGGTCTGGTCATCAGTGTGGTCTGTGCGATTGCCGGTAGCTGGCAGGGTGCTCGGTCGTTGTATCGGCTGGTTCCCGCGGAAGCGATGCGGGCGGCTCCGCCCCGCCGAGGCGGAGCCGTGTGGCTGGAGAACATCCGCGTGGTCTGGCGATGGCTCGATACCTCGTGGCGACTGGCGGTGCGCGGGCTGCTGCGTCAGCGGTTTCGCACCTTCACCAGCCTATTCGCCACCAGCGTCAGCGCCGCTCTGCTGACGGCCGGACTGCTGATGGTGCACACCATCGGCGTACTCGTTGATTTCCAGTTTCGGCAGCTTTCGGTAAGTGATGGCGAAATCGTATTGGAGAACGAACGAGGGGCCGACGTGATCGGGGAAGTCCGTCGTCTGCCCGGTATCCGGTACGTCGAACCGGTCTATGATCTGCCGTGCACATTGCGCCACGGGCCGTACGAGTACCGTACGTCGATCATGGGGCTCGCTGGCGACGCCCGCCTGACCCGGCCTCAAACGCTTGATGGAGCGACGATTTCCGTTCCATCTACCGGCCTTGTTGTCAACCGTCGTCTGGCCGACATCTTGCAGGTGCGAGTGGGCGACTTGGTGGAAGTTCGGCCCGTTCGCGGCGACCGTACCGTGCGCCGTTCGCGGATCCGGGCCATTGCGGATGGTTTCCTGGGTGTGACGGCGTACGCCGACATCGGGCACACCAGCCGTCTGGCCGGCGAGTCCCTGGCCGTCAGCCGAATCCAGTTTCTTTCCGACGGCGATGCCGGCAACGACCACCGGCGCAATCGGCAGCTCAAGGATACCCCCGTCGTTTCCATGACGTTGTCGCGACACGATCTGATTGCCAGTCTCGAGGAGACGATCGTCCGCAACATGCTGGTGTTCATGGTGGTGCTGGTGGGATTCTCTGGAACCGTCTTTCTGGGAAGTCTGGTGAACGCGTCGTTGATCAGCCTCAGCGAGCGGGTGCGGGAAGTGGCGACTCTGCGGGCGATCGGATACTCGCCTTGGCGGGTCGGCGGCTTGTTCTTGCGGGAAACGGCGTTGGTCGGCGCGATCGGCACGGTTTGCGGTCTGCCGATGGGATATGGCTTGATGTGGCTTTCCATCTTGCCCTATCGCACAAACGATCTGTTTCGGATTCCGTTGGCCACCGCGCCGTGGGTATGGTGGTCGGGAGTCGGGTTCGCCGTGTTGTTCGTCCTGGGAGCGCACGCCATTGTGCAGTTCCGCATTCACCGTCTTGACTTTCGCGAAGTGCTCAACGTGCGAGAGTAGCGACTACGGGGAGCAGCCGGAGATGAAATGGGCCAACGTACGGTTGACTTGGGTGTGGCCGGCAATCGCCTTAGCGGGAGCCGTCTTGGCCGGCTCGTGGATCGTGCGTCAGATGCGCGAGGAAGTCGCGGTGTTCGTGGTCGACCAGGGGCGCATCGACGAGTGGGTGGAGCGGCGAGGAGTCACCCGACTCCCGGAAGTGGTTGAAATCACCATGCCGGCCACCGCCCGACTGGCTCCCATCACGGTGGAAGTGGGGCAAACCGTTCGCAAGGGGGACGTCGTAGCCCGGCTGGTTCGAAAAGACATCGATCTGGCACTCGCTCGAGCCCAGCATGCCGCCGACGAACTGGAAGCGGCATGGCGAGAAGCGCGCGACCAGCAACTGGAACTCGACTTGAAGAAGCAGGCCGGTCTTTCGGTTTCCGCGATGCAGCAACTGGTGGCCGCCGCCAAGGCTCGAACCGAAGAAAGCAAGCAAGCGTTGGTTTCGATCGGGCGCATCCTCGAGCGAACTCGCAAACTGACTCGAGAAGAGGTTCGCTCCGAAGACGAACTCGACCGAACCGAAATCGACTTCATCCGCTTTCGCTCCCAGTACGAACAGGACCAGCACACGCAGCAGGCACTGGAACTGCTCCAGCAAGCGACGGCTCTGTTGCCGGCGGTCGTGGATGACTACATCCGGCGGCGCGGTCTGGCGGCAGCCAAAGTGGAAAAGCAGCTACAGAGGGCCCGAGCCGGCCTGGAGGAAAGCCGCTTGCTGTTGGAACGCTCGCAAATGACAAGTCCCATCGATGGTGTCATCTTGTCTCGCGCTACGACCAACGAAAAGGTCGTACCCGAAGGCACCGTGCTGCTGCGCATCGGAGACCTGAGTCGGCTGGAAGCGCGCGTCGACGTGTTGACTCAAGAGGCTCTCCGTATTTCCGAAGGGAACCGAGTCGAACTGGAGGTCGGCGGTGGACGCCCTGAGAGCGTGTTTCACTGGAAGGGACATGTCGCTCGAATCGATCCCGAAGGATTCACCAAAGTGAGCTCTCTGGGGATCGAGCAGCAACGTGTCTGGGTTACCATCCGTTTCGATCCTGAAACTCGCACGGAGTTGTTGTCGCGAAAGATGGGTGCCGGTTACCGCGTTCGCGCAAGGATTCTTACGGGAAGCAGAAACAAGGTGCTGAGGATTCCCCGCACCGCCTTGTTTCGCAGCGAGACCGGACGGTGGGAAGTGTGGGTGGCTCGCTCCGGGAAACTCCAACGCTCGGCCGTTGAGATCGGGCTGGCCAACGACCGCTGGGCGGAAGTCCGCAAGGGGCTTTCGGCGGGCGACCAAGTCATCGTGGCTCCCCACACGAGGCTCGTTACGGGACAGCGAGTCGTGACGCGCGTGATCAAGCCATCCTGGCTCGATCCGCGTAGCCGTGAGCCATGAACCAATTCCAGGCATCGGCAATCGACTCGCGAGCCGGTCGGGACTGGTATCCCAGTTCTTGCCTCGCCCGTTCGCTGGAGAAGAAATGGAGCTGGCTGGCCATCTTGACCGCCGCCGAATTCACCTCGGGTTCCGTTCCCGTCCATTTCCCCCAAAGATCCCC
>JALSIV010000429.1 GCA_026989685.1 Pirellulaceae bacterium
CGGCGTGCGAGGCCCTAACGGCCAGCGCCCAATCATCGACGGTCGCGACGCCATGACGATTGCCGGACAGTCGGAAGCCTACGGCAGCCACGAGCCGATGCAGGCCACGGCTCTCCTCCTGATCTACCATCCCGATTTCCGCCAAAAGCCGGCGCACATCGAAATTCGAGGGTTGCACCTGCGGAATGCTCGGCGCAGCTTTTCCTTTACCGATCGGCGCGGCAGGCGGACGCGGTATGCCAGAGGGGCGGCGGCGATCCGGATCCAGGCGGCCGACGACGTGCGCATCATCGACAACGAAATCGAAAACTGCGCAAACGGCATTTTTTCCATGTGCCAGGAGTACAACGAGGCGGCGCTCACTCGAGATCTTCTTATCGAAGGCAACGATATCCACCGCAACGGAGAGCGTGGAAGCTATTTGGAACACGGCGTCTATCTACAGGCAATCGGCGTAACATGCCAGTTCAACCGGTTCGGACCCAACCTCCCGGGCGCCGAAGGAGCCACATTGAAAGACCGGTCTGCGGGAACAGTCATTCGTTTCAACTGGTTCGAAAGCGGCGGTACACGGATCCTCGATCTGGTCGAAGTCGAAGATTGCGCGCCTTGGTTCCTCGAGTCGGCCTATCGGGACTACCTGCGGCGGCCCAGCCTCGAAGACGGTCCGGGCCCAGATCGACTCGACGAAGTCCGCGCAATCGAGTCTCGCTATCGCAAGACATACGTCTATGGAAACTTGATTCGGCATCTCGGCAGTCGGTCGCCCGCCTCGAACCTGGTCCACTACGGTTACGACAACGACCCGGCGTATGCTCGACAAGGGGACCTCTACTTCTACCACAACACGCTCCTCGTGCTGAATGACCGGAACGACAGTTGGCGCGTGCGGCTGTTCGACATTTATCCGTACGATGAGACTGCCGGGAGACCCGCACGGGAACGAGTTCACGTCCTCAACAACATAATCTATGTCGCCAGCGAAACCCCGGGAGCGGAAGCGAGTTATTTCTGTTGGGGAAGCGGAAGCGGCGAGATCCTCCTCGGCACCAATGCCGTTGGAGGCGAATGGCGGACGGAAGTGGCACGTTCCGAGTGCTACTCCGGGAGGCTCAAGCCGGTGGTGCGAGGCCAGCGGAATATCTTGACACTGTTGCGTCCTCCCATCGATCGGAACACCCTGGCCCCTCATCGAAAAGAGGTGATTTCCGGGCGAGCAACACCGCTTCCTCGACACCTGATCCGATTGCATCCACCGTGCTATGAATACCGGCGCGACCTGCAGCGCAAGGAACGTCCGCACACTCGCGATCTGGGCGCTCTGACCTTCCGCTAACACCGGCTCCACCCGCGCAGCGATCGCCACCGTCATCCCACGCTTGACCGGTCTGATACGCGCAAGCTAAGCTCTGCCGGCGACGATCCATGCCGTTGAACCAACGAGAGCAGCGATGATGGTGCCCCACGATCGAGACGTGATTCTTGCCAGTAGTTCCCCGCGGCGACGGGAGCTGCTCGAGCAGGCCGGTTGGCGGTTCGCCATCGTCCCCCCCTCGGAGTCGGCCGAGTGCGGACTCTGCAGCGAAGAGACTCCGCCCGAGCTGGTAGCCCGTCTGGCTTTTCAGAAGGCGGCCGATGTGGCTCAGCGCCAGGTGAATCGGACGCTCGTCATCGGCTGCGACACCGTAGCGTGCTGCCATGGCCAAGTGCTGGGGAAGCCTCGCGACGAAGAGGACGCTCGGCGGATGTTGGAGTTGCTCCGTGGACGCAAGCACCAGGTCTACAGCGGCCTTTGCCTGTTTCTGGTTCCCGAAAATCGTTATCTCGTCGACGTGGCTTGCACGGAACTGATGATGGATGCGGTTACCGAAGAGCAACTGGAAGAATACCTGACGACTCGAATGTGGGAAGGCAAAGCTGGTGCCTTCGGCTATCAAGATGGTTGGGATTGGCTGCACATCGTTTCCGGCAGCGAGTCGAACGTGGTCGGTCTGCCGATGGAGATGCTGGATGAGATGCTCGGCAAGCTGTTCGGCGGCTCATGACAAGGCGTCACTCGTCGGGCGTTTCCACGTAGGTCCAGTATTCGGCGAGTTCATACGACATCCGCAGCCCGGCTCGTCTCAGCAGCCCCAGCGATCCGTAGATGACCGATAGTTGCACCACATGTGTGCCGGCGATCAAAAGGACGAGTTCGCCCCAGACGAAGCCTTCCAGTGTTCCCACGATTAACATCTCGATCGCCGTGGCCACCGCCGTATAGCAGATGCCTCGTTCCACCGCTTTTCCGAACGGTTCGCGCATAGCCCACCCCACCATGCCGGCAGCCACGACGGCCGGGACTCCCCCGAAGACCAGAGCCACCACCAGGAACGTGAGCGCCCATTCGTCGAAGTTGTCGGAAGTGGCAGGCGGCAAGACGGCTCGAATGGCCGCCAGTTCGACCGCCAGCAGGATCGTTCCCGTAAGTAGATGTCGCAGTGTGAGCGGTTGGTTTCCGGAATCGGTCCGCCGATCACCCAGCACCAGATGCCACCCGACCAGGTTGCGAGCGATTTGCAACAGTCCCAACATGACGATCAGCAGGATTGCGATCCACAGGCCGATGATGAACGCTTCGACACGAGATGCATGCCCCCGATCTCCGACCGCCAACGCCAGCCAGATCAGTCCGGCGAGAAAGAACGCGCAGGGAACCCGCACCGAGAAGAAAGCCAGCCGGGTGAGGCTGCCAATTGCCGCAACCAGGGCGACTTGTGCGGTAATGATACCGAACGCGATGACGCCACCGACAGGGCTGCTTTCCAGGGGGACCGTATGCCAGAGGTGACCGAGTACGATGTCGAGGACGGTGTGAAACACAACGAGGGCAATGAACCAATCCCGAAATCGGCGGCGCGGCTCCTCGTGCGAGCAAGATCGTGATTCAGCGGCCTCGCCTGTCAGCGGCTCTTGTGTCATCGCGTTTCACCCACGCTGGAGCGAGGATTCGAACCAGGCGACGCCCCACTCGGGTCAGAGCGAGCTGCCCGGTGCCAGCGTCAGGTAGACGCCGATCAGATCGAGTTGCGGTGCCAGAACGCCCAAGGCGAACACGATCATCGCCGGGAGCTTCAAAGACAGCCCCGGGAACCCAATGTCCAACGCAACGAACGCTATGAGCACCGTAGCCACCGTCAAGTTCCGTCGCCGACCCCTGTTCGGGTCAATTCTCGCGGTCATCACACAACTCTCCTTGCGCTGCGGGTTGCCAGGGGCACGTCGAAAATGCGATCCTCATCGGAGGGGGTCGAGTAGACGTCGTGGCCAAGTTGTCGTTCATCTTTTTGCGTGGCTGTCCACTCGATTCTCTCCGTCGTTGCCCCGCTCGATCCCGCACGCTATTGTCTCAGATACCGGGTCCGCCCCCGCTCCCCTGCGCTACCGGCTTCACCTCGCCATGCTCGACGTTCTCTACGAAGACAACCATTTGCTTGTTCTCAACAAGCCGGCCGGGATTGCCACTCAGGGCGTCTCCGAGGACGAAGAGTCCATGGTAACACTCGCCAAGGAATACTTGAAATGGAAATATGACAAACCTGGCAACGTTTACCTGGGCGTCGTCAGTCGGCTCGATCGTCCCGTCACCGGTGTTCTGGTCTTCGCTCGAACTTCCAAGGCGGCGGCCCGGCTGACGACCCAGTTCAGCCAGCGCGGTGTCGAGAAGACCTACTGGGCATTGGCGTCCCGGTTGCCGCTTGCCGGTCGCGAGGCGGGAAGACTCGAAGACTGGCTCACCAAGTCGGAGTCGCAGCGGAAGACCATCATTGCCCGTTCCAAGCGGCCGCCGGCTCAGCGGGCCAGTCTCGCGTACCGGCGGCTCGACACGTTTCCTCGAGCCGTGTTATTGGAAATCCGGCTCGAGACGGGGCGCAAGCACCAGATTCGCGTCCAACTGGGTGCTCGAGACGCCGCCGTGTTGGGAGACGAGCGGTACGGAAGTGCCGCGTCGTTTCCTCGAGGCATCGCGCTGCACGCCAGAGAATTGACACTCGAGCATCCGACACTCAAGGAGCGGCTCTCATTCGTGGCGCCGCTGCCGCAGAGTTGGCGTGATTGGGCGAAGAGCAGGGGAGTGGTGCGGGCAATCGAGCGCTGGGAGCGATCAGGTGAGTGATTGTTCGGCGGGGGACCACCACGAGTCGATGGCGTGTTTGCAGCGCAACAACTGGCTGCGCAGCGACCATGCCGAATAGTGTTCGTATTCGCGAGTCACATACTCGTGCGTTTCCAGGTGTTTCTTGTATCCCAGATAGTCGATGCCGAAATCGAACCACTCATCGCCACGCCGAAAACTGTCCTCCAGCGTGAACCGAGCCAATTGCATGCCCACGCCGTAGGAACGGAACTGCTGGTCGTAGCCCACACGAAAGCCGGTCACGCGTCCCTGGAAAACCAGGTTATAGCCGAAGGCGACCGGCCGCTGGTCAACGAACATCATCGTCACGTCGAGATAGCCGTGTTGGGCCGCCGTGTGATGGAGTGCTTCGAGAAACGGCAGATGGCTGGGATCGCAGAGGGGAACACCTTTCTCGGCTTCGGCCTGCCAGGAGGCTCGAGCCACCTGCTGACACGATTGCCAGATTTGAGAGCGATCTGGTTCCGTAACCACTCCCCGCCAGCGGCAAAACCGGGGCTCGCCCAACTCTCGGGCGAGTTTGCGGCTCAAGCGTTCCAGGTTGTGCCGCCATTTCTTGGGACGAGACCTCCAGTACTGTTCCCAGTCCCTCCGGCAGTCGACCAATACGCCCCGGTGCTCCTTGGCGATCAGGTAGCGCCAGCCGGCTTCGTCGAGTGCCCGGTCGACATCCATGCGGCCATTTCGTTCGTCCAACCAACGGAGCGATAGGATGCTCCAATCCCGCTGTTGGTTTCTCAGGTGCCGCAGCACGCTGGTCAGCACTTGCTGTGGATCGTGGCCGAGCGGCGTGAACAGCGTTCCCCAACTATCGAGCGCGGGGGTCAGCACGCGCATCGTGCCGACCCTGCGATGTTCCTCGCAAAGAACCATCGGGAAAATCCCCACCACCCGTTCGCCTTCGACGACGGCGTAGATCCGCAGCGAGGACGTAGCCGGGAGGAAGTCGGCGTATGTCGTGAGCCAGTCCCAGCTTTGAAAGAAGTTGGCTTGAGGTGTCACCTCGGCCAGCTCCCGCCACGCGGATTGGAGAGAAGAGGCCTCTTCCCGCGTTCGGACTTCCACGACGGTTTCCATGAGTTATCCAATCTGCGCGGTGGCGACGATGGGGACCGGCCCTACGCAAATATAGGGCCTGGAAAGCGGGGCGAGTCGCCACATCGGAAAACCGGATGTGGTGGCGGGCACAGGTGCCGTCGGCGAGCAGTAATTTGCCGTTTGCGTTATAATGGAGTGTTCTGCGGGAGGTATGGGGGGCGTCGCACGTGATTTGGTCTAGGCGTCAGGACGGGAGTATCGGCCTTGGTATCGGCAAAATCCTCGGTATTCCGACAATCGGCATTGGCCAGCGGCCTGCTTACCCAGCAGCAGCTCGATCGCGTGGCCGAGGTGATCCGCCGCGAGAGTGGTCGCAACGGCGGTCCCGTTTCGGATGCCGAACTGGCGGAGAAACTGGTGGAGCTCGATGTGCTCACCGCCTACCAGGCCGCTCAGCTCAAGGAGGGGCGGACCAAATTCAACCTGGGGCCCTACATCATCACCGATTTCATCGGCCAGGGGGGAATGGGCCAGGTTTTCAAAGCGGTTCACGACATGATGGGCCGGGAATCGGCCGTGAAGGTATTGCCCCTCAGCCGCGCGACTCCCGAAGCGATCGTCAATTTCACACGCGAAATCCGCACCCAAGCTCAGTTGGACCATCCGAATCTGGTCCGAGCCTTCGATGCCGGCTATGACGGCAACGTCTACTATCTCGTGACCGAGTACGTGCCGGGGACCGACTTGCGGCGACTGGTGCGCAGTCGCGGGCCGCTCAACATGATGCAAGGAGCGCACATCATCGCTCAGGCAGCTCGAGGACTGGAGCACGCTCACCAGCGAGGCCTGATCCACCGCGACGTCAAACCGGGCAACATCTTGGTGACGCCCGAGGGACAAGCCAAAGTCTCCGATTTGGGACTGTCAGGGTTCATGCATCTGGTGGATGAAGATCCTCGAGCCCGCAAGGTGGTGGGGACCCCCGACTACTTGTCGCCCGAGCAGATTCGTTCGCCGGCCACGATCACATCGGTCAGCGACATCTACTCGCTCGGTTGCACCCTCTACTACTCGGTGACCGGCAAGGTGCCCTTCCCCGGCGGCAGCACGGCCGAGAAGGCCCGCCGCCATTTGGAAGAGACTCCCTGGCATCCTCGACGGTTCAATCCGGACATCAGCGAGGAGTTCGTCGAAGTCATTGCCGACATGATGGAAAAGGATCCCACCAAGCGGATTCAGACGTGCGGCGAAGTCGTGGCGCGGCTCGAGCCGTGGGCCATTCAAGCCGGTCCGCTTCACACGCAGGAGTCTCCCAAGTCGTTCTGGATGCCGCCGCCCCTGCCCACTCAGAACGAGGTGGTGGGCGTCCCCGATGAAGAGGCGTGGAACGCCGACAGTGCCAGCCAGTGGTCGCAGGGGACCGCACCCGGTATGCTTCAGCAGGATACCGTAGGTGGCACCATGCGAGCGCGCACGGCCCCACCACTGACGCTGACCTACCCACGCCCACCAGTGCGCGAGTTGAATCTGTCGCTGGCACTGGTGATTTCCGCTATTTCTCTACTGACCGGAGTGGCACTCGGCTTCGTCTTCGGCGTGTGGTTCTCCAATTGATCCGATCTGTTTCCAGTGTCTCAGCAGCACCCATTGGTGGCGGGCAACGGTGCGCCAAACGCCGTGTCGGCGGTATTTCCTGGCCGACGTGATGACGTGACTCGGCAGGATGGTCCACCGCCCGTGCCGGCGCCAACGCCGAACAAAGTCGACGTCCTCCATGATCGGCAAATGGCGAAACCCGTTGAGCAGGCCGAATGCTTCGCGGCGCACGAACAGGCACTGGTCCCCGTAGGGCAATTGCAGCCGGCGCGAGCGCCAGTTGGCCGCGCGGGCGATCCAGCGCAGCGCCGCAGCCGGATCGTCGAACCGCAACAAGAACGCTCCGGCCTGCGAATCGCTCTCATTCCAGCGGTCCAGGTCGGATCGCCATGAACTGGGTAGCCGAGTATCGCCGTGGAGGAACAACAGCACGTCCCCGGTTGCCATGGCGGCTCCGCAGTTCATTTGCAGCCCCCTGCCGCGCGGTGTCGGGACAACCAGAGCGCCCGCTTGTGATGCGATCTCTCGCGTAGCGTCCTCACTGCCGCCGTCGGCGACGACGATCTCCGTATCACGCGACGAGCCAATCGACTCGAGTAGCTGCCGAATCGACGCCTCCTCATTGAGTGTGGGAACGATCACGCTGTAACGGCAGCCGCTCGATTCGACCTGACAGCGCCGATGCCAGGCCGGGAGCGTTCGCCAGGTATCGACGTCGGTGAGTGCGGGGAGTCGCATCAAACTGAGGCTTCGACTCCTGACGCGGTCGACGGTCTGTTGCAGTACCCGATCCGTTCCCCAATCGATTTGCTCGAATAGCGATGGCTGCGGGCGCCGCATGCCGATCAGATAGTAGCCGCCATCGACGGCCGGGCCGAGCACGACGTCGTGCGACTCGAGTCCGTCAGTGGCTTCCGCCAGTAGCTCGGGGGTGAGTTCCGGACAGTCCGAACCGATGCACAGTACCCGCTGGGCACCGCTCGAGAATGCGTGGTGGAAAGCACTTCGCAGGCGACTTCCCAGGTCCGCTCCCTGTTGAGGGGAATAGACGAACGAGTCGCCGAGCGCCTGTCGCATGAGTTCGGCATCGCCACCGGCGAACCAGACTTCGATGGCGACCGGCCGGGTCTGCCGCCAAATGCTGGCGACGGCCAAGGTGTGGCGCATCATGCGGGTTTGCAGCAGAGCCGCCCCCTGTTCTCCCAGGTAGGGAATGAGGCGGGTCTTCGTGCGGCCGGGAAGCGGACAGCGGGTGAAGACCAAAAGACGCGTCTTTTGCACGGCCGCTGGCTTGCCAGTCATCATCGCGAGTCGTACGGGCGAAGCCCGCGTTAGGGCCTTACTTCGTAACATCGACGCGCGGGTGCGCGCATCGGGTACTGGCGTTCGATGGTCACCACCATTCCTACAGCCTCCGGTCTCCCGCCTCCAGCCCCGCGGGCGCAGCCCGCGTTCGCGACTCGACCGACACGAGCGCTCCTCCACATGATGAGCCAGGGCCGGCCGTGCAAGCGAAACAGTGATCCCCAGTCATGATCGTCCGTCGGAGATGAGCGTGAGGATCAACGTCACGGATGTTGGGGGTGCCCGCGGCGGGAATCCCCAGAGCGAAATTGAAGTCGCAGTCGTAGAGTGTGCCATCCCAGCCGACATGCCACTGGTGCCGGCACATCAACTCCGGTAGCGTCGCCGGGTTGAAGCTCGATTCGAGCATCGACTGGTAGGCTTCCAACTTGCCGTCACGCTCAAGGTCTCGCTGG
>JALSIV010000430.1 GCA_026989685.1 Pirellulaceae bacterium
CCAGCGACAAGATGAAGGCGGTGATCGACCGGCTCAAGCGGATCGCTCCTACCGACGCCACCGTGCTGATCACCGGCCCCAGCGGCACGGGCAAGGAGTTGATCGCGCAGGCCATCCACCAGAACAGCCCCCGCAAGGGGAAACGGCTGGTGCCGCTGAACTGCGCGGCGGTCGCCGAACACTTGGTCGAGAGCGAGTTGTTCGGGCATGTCAAAGGCGCTTACACCGACGCGCATCACGACCGCGTCGGCGCCTTCGAGTTCGCCAATGGCGGGACGATCTTTCTGGATGAAGTGGGAGACATGCCGCTGGCGACTCAGAGCAAACTCTTGCGAGTGCTGGAAGAACGCAAGGTGACTCGAGTCGGCGACAACTCGCCGATCCCCGTCAACGTGCGGGTGGTTTCCGCCACCAACCAGGACTTGGAACAGTCGATCGCCGAGGGCACGTTCCGCCGCGATTTGTACTACCGGCTGAAAGTCGTCACCATCGATCTGCCGGCGCTGAGTGACCGCCAGGAAGACATTATCCCCCTGGTCGATCACTTTCGCAAACAATTCTGCAAGCAACATCACAAGACGGTGCGTCGCTTCGATCCCTCGGTGATCCGTCGCTTTTGCGAATACGACTGGCCCGGCAATGTCCGTCAGCTCCGTAACGCCGTCGAAACGATGGTGGTGCTCGACACCGACGAGATCTTGGGAGAAGATGATCTGCCACCCGAGCTGGCCGATCTGCGACTGGACGCACCGTCGGAAGACCGGGCAGCCCATTCGCTGCTGGGGCAGCCGCTGGAAGCGTACGAGCGTTTGGCGATCGAGCAGACACTCAAGTTGACCGGTGGCAACCGCGAAGAGACGGCGAGGATTCTCGGAATCGGTGCTCGGACACTCTACCGGAAGTTGGAAAAGTACGATCTCAGTTGAGTCTCCCACGGTGCCCCATGCCAGCCATCCGCCAGCTTCCCCAATCCGTCATCAACAAGATCGCTGCGGGCGAGGTGATTGAGCGGCCGGCCAGCGTGGTCAAGGAGTTGATGGAAAACGCCGTCGACGCCGATTCCAGCCGAGTCGACGTGACGATCGTCAAGGGGGGGACCGAGCTGGTGCGCGTCGTCGACGACGGGCGCGGGATCGCGCAAGCGGAACTCCCACTGGCCGTGGCCAGCCATGCCACCAGCAAGATAGAGGATGCCGACGATCTCTTTTCGGTAGGGACCATGGGGTTTCGCGGCGAGGCGCTGGCATCGATTGCCGAAGTGAGTCGGTTCGTGATCCGCAGCCGGCCTGCCGGTGCCGAGGAGGGGGCCGAGCTGCAGGTGGATGGTGGTCAGACCGGTCCCGCTGCGCCGTGCGGCATGCCGCCGGGAACGGTCGTGGAAGTCCGCGACTTGTTCTTCAATACGCCCGTGCGGCGAAAGTTCCTCAAGACTCCGCAAACCGAGTTCGGTCACGCCACCGAAGCGTTCAATCGCATAGCACTGGCGTGGCCGGATCGCCATTTCCGCCTGGTGCACGGTGAACGCGTAGTACACGAATTGGCACCGGCGGATCGGTGGAAAGATCGGATCGTGGCCATCTTCGGCCGGGAACTCGAGGAAGTGCTGATTCCCGTCGAGGGGGAGCATGGCGAGTTGCGACTGAGCGGATACGTGGCCGATCCGACCTACAGCCGATCCCACACGCGGATGCAATATCTGCTGCTCAACCATCGCTACATTCGGGACCGCTCGCTGCAGCACGCACTGGCCGAGGCCTATCGGGGCTTATTGCTGACCGGCCGCTACCCGGTCTGTTTCTTGCAACTGGAGATGCCGCCCGAGTGGGTCGACGTCAACGTCCACCCGACCAAACTCGAAGTGAGGTTTCAAGACTCGGGACGCATCTACCGCCACGTATTGGCTACCTTGCGAAGTCGGTTTCTCGCCACCGACTTGACAGCGCGAGTCGGCAACACCGAGCCGGTTCGTTCGGGGCCGCCCGCAGCGCCCGGGCCGGTGTCCGATTCGAGCCGTGCCACGCGTTTTCTGGTCACCGAGTCGCCTCAAGACCTCCCCTGGTCGCCGCCTCCGCCGGCTCCGACCACCGGGGCTCCGCTGCCCCCGACGCCACCTCCCAGTTGGCCGCCTCTGGAGCCTCCGGGGCAGGTTGCCGCAGCCGGCGAGTCGGCCATTTCCGATGCGGCTGCGCCGCAAGGGGCGTGTGTCGGGCCGCCGGCGACTCCCTGCGGTGCCGGTTCCGCGTCCCCGACGGCTCGCGGGATGCAGCTCCAAAACCGGTACCTGATCACCGAGGACGAGCGGGGAATCGTGATCATCGATCAGCATGCGTTGCACGAGCGGGTGTTGTACGAATCGCTGCGGGAACGGCTTTCGCGAGGCAAGCTCGAGCAGCAGCGCCTGCTGGTGCCGGCGACCGTCCATCTGCGTCCCGACGAATTCTCGGCGCTGATTCAGGCCAAGGAATGGCTCGAGGATCTGGGGATCGAGATCGAGGCGTTCGGCGGGAGCACGGTGGCTCTGACGGCCTATCCGGCCATTTTGGGGAACGTCTCGGGAGATGAGATTCTCCGGCAGGTGGTCGAGCCGTTGATGGCGAGCGAGAAACGACTGGAACGCCGCGATCTGCTCGATGAAGTCTTGCACAGGATGGCCTGCAAGGCGGCGGTCAAGGCCGGGGATCGTCTGGCTCAGGAAGAGGTGGACGCACTGCTGGCCCAACGCCATCTTTGCCAAGACGCCCATCATTGCCCTCACGGTCGACCGACCGCCCTGGTGTTTACCCGGGAGCAGCTCGACAAATTGTTCCAGCGGACGTGACTACGGCTGGGCGTCGGCTACGGTCGTGACATCGCTTGGGAAAGGCGGTCCTGGCCGGGGACGGAGACTGCTTGGGGGAGCCCCCGTTTGAAGAAAGCGGCTCGGTCAGTCACAATGGGGGTCTCTTCGCCGACTCGGTGGAAACGGCAACGGGCAGGACCGCACGGGGCGGGAGCTTGGAACAGGGAACCAGAGGCAGCGTCGACGAGACAAAGGGAACATCGGGTTTATGATCTGTGTCAGCATCGCGCGCGGACGCCATCGATACATGATGGCCGAGCACCGCCACTTGGTGGAGCAGGGGGCGGAGTTGGTCGAATTGCGGTTGGACTATATCCGTCGCGCAGTGAACGTGAAGCGATTGCTCAACAACCGCCCTTCTCCGATCATCGCCACCTGTCGCCGGGAACGGGATCACGGCAAGTGGACCAAGAGCGAGCGGGAGCGGCTGATGTTGCTGCGGGCGGCGATTGCCGACGGAGCCGACTACGTCGACTTGGAGGAGGACATCGCCGATCAGATTCCGCGATACGGGCAGACGAAACGGATCATCAGCTACCACAATTTCGAAGAGACGCCCGACGACTTGTTGGGGCTGGCCAACCGCCTTGCCTCACTCGACGCGGACATTGTCAAGATCGCCACGATGGCTCACGATCCGCATGACAACATCCGCATGCTCGACATGGTGAAGCGGGCACCCGTCCCGACCGTCGGCATCTGCATGGGCGAGTTGGGGACGCCGACCCGACTGCTGACCGGCCGGTACGGCGCACCGTTTTCCTACGCCACCTTTCACTCGGAGCGAACATTGGCTCCGGGACAACTCAGCTTTCACGAGATGAAGGAGGTGTATGACTACGATCGGATCGGTCCCCAAACCAGTCTGTACGGAGTGATCGCCGATCCGATCGGGCATAGCTACAGTCCGCGCATTCACAACGCGGCGTTCCGCGCCGCGGGAATCGATGCGGCCTATCTTCCCTTCCGCGTTCCCCGCCATTTTCTTTCCTCCTTTTTCGACGACGTTCCCGCGTTGGGTGTCCGCGGCTTGAGTGTCACGATTCCTCACAAGGAATCGGTGTTGCGGCTGTTGACCAAAGTCGACAAGGCGGCCGACAAGATCGGCGCGGTCAACACCGTCGTCTTCCAAGACGACGGCCAGATCGTCGGCTACAACACCGATCAGAAGGCGGCCATGGCCAGTTTGTTGGCGACGCCGGGGCTCAAGGGGCGGGAGGCACCTCTGGAAGGGCAACAGGCGCTCGTCCTCGGTGCCGGCGGCGTGGCTCGGGCGATCGTCTACGGCCTGGTTCGGCATGGAGCGCAAGTGACGATCGCGTCCCGCACGTTGGCCCGCGCGGAGGATCTGGCCGAGCAGTTCAACGCGAAGGCGGTGACGTGGGCCGAACGGTATGGTCGCCGGTGGGACATTGTGATCAATGGCACGCCGATCGGCATGCATCCGAACGTGGAAGAGACGCCGTATGAGAAGCAGTATCTCCGGCGCGGCATGATCGTGTTCGATACGGTCTACAATCCCGAAAACACACTGCTCATCAAAGAGGCGCGAGCCAAAGAGTGTCGCGTGGTTACCGGGATCGACATGTTTGTGCGTCAGGCCGCCCTACAATTCAAACTGTTCACCGGCCAAGACGCGCCGCGTGATGTGATGCGGGACGAAATGCGGCAGGCCACCAGTCCGGCACGGCGCCGAAGCGTCGGCTGAGGCGTCGGCGAGGAGAGTCGATGGATGGCGGTTCCCGCTCGGATTGCTCTGGTCGGCTATCGCGGCAGCGGCAAAACGACCTTGGGGAGATTGCTGGCCCGGCGACTCGACTATCCGTTCGTCGACACCGACCTCGTGGTGGAGCAGCGACAGGGAGTATCGATCGCCACGATCTTTGCAAATGAGGGGGAATCGGCATTCCGGCGTTACGAGGCGGAAGTGTTGTCCGAGGAGCTGCGGCAAGACCGCCTCGTGCTGGCGACGGGGGGTGGGGTGGTGATTTCACCGAAAAACCGCCAACGGCTCAAGTCGGCAGCCTTCGTGATCTGGCTCGATCCACCCGTGGCGACATTGACTCGGCGCGTTGCCGCCGACCCGCGGACCATCGATCGGCGTCCCTCGCTGACCGGAGCTTCCGCGGCAAGTGAGATCGAGTCGGTGTTGCGGCAGCGCAGACCCTGGTATCAGGAAGTGGCACGGCTTCGCATTGACACGTCCCACGGTAGCCCCGAGACGCACGTTGAGGAGATCGTCCGCGCATGGGCGCCGGAGGGTCTGCCTTGAATGGCCGACGGGATTCCCTTCCTTTTCCGATGGCTGCCCATGGTGCGAGCATCGATTTCGTCGCGCAATAGCCGATTCGGGCGATCGAAACTAGAATGTGGCCTCCGCGGGTGACCGCGACTGGACCGACTGCCCCCGAAGACAACGCGCGCATGAATGCCTGGAATCACCTGATCGACTTATGGTGCCAACTTCCACTGGTGTGGCGCGCGAGCCTGTTGGCCGTGGTCGGGCTGCTGGGGGCGCAGCAGATCAACCGGGCGATCGACCGCCTGGCGTATCGTCCTCGAGGCCGCGATCCGTGGCTCCCGGCTCCCGAAGGTCTACCGTCGCGGAAATGGTCCGACCGTCTTCCCCTGTGGGGATGGTGGTCGCTGCGGCGCGAGTCGTCCTTTCATGGACGATGGTTTTGGCTGCGTCCGCTGCTGATCGAACTGTTGTTTCCGGTCGCGGTTGCCGGGCTTTATCTGTTTGAAGTGCGGGGTGGGCTGTACCCCGTGCACGGTCCCGTGGCTTCCGTCGATGTGCTGCACGCCCAGTTCGCCCTGCATGCCCTGCTCATTGCCCTGATGACGGTTGCTACGTTCATCGACTTCGATGAGCAGACGATTCCCGACGAGGTGACGTTGCTGGGAACGGTCGCCGGGTTGTCCTGGGTCAGCCTGCTTCCGGTTTCGTTGCTGCCGACCATCGTTTCGGTCGGATACGTGCCGTACGCACATCACGTCGTGCTGACCACCGCCACCTACCAGCCCGAATGGAAAGCCGGGCTGGGAGGGCCTCAAAGCTGGCCTCCCTGGTGTGACACGTCTTCGGCACTCGTAGTGGCACTCGTGTGCATCTTCGCCTGGTGGTTGGCGGCCTTGCCCAAGGTGTGGACGATGCGCCGGGGTATCGGCAGAGCCTTTCAGTTCGCTGCCGCGAGTGTGGTCCGTTATCGGACGTGGCGGTTGCCCAGCTTTTCGGCATTGGTGATGGCCATGGTCGCCCTCATCGCTTATGGGCGCGGAGGGTGGTATTGGCAGGCGTGTTTTTCTTCCGTCATCGGCATGGTCGCCGCCGGAGGTTTTACCTGGACCATCCGCCTGGTCGCCTCGCACGCACTGGCCACCGAGGCGCTCGGGTTCGGCGACGTGACGTTGATGGCCATGATCGGTGCCTTCCTGGGGTGGCAGACCTCGTTGTTGGTTTTCGGTCTGGCGCCGATGACCGCTCTGCTGATCGCCGTGCTGCAGTGGATCCTCACGCGCCGCCATGACATCGCGTTTGGTCCCTACCTGTGTCTGGCCGCCGTGGTGTGGATCGTGGCGTGGCAGCGGCTGTGGTACGGTTGGGCCGTCACGGCGTTCGCGATGGGATGGATCTTGCTGGCCGTACTGGCCTTGTCGGTCATCATGCTGGGGACGCTGCTGTGGATCTGGCAGATGATCAAGTCGCTGGCGGGCGGACGGTGAGCGTCGGCCCGACGCGGGCCAGGGAACCGAGCACGAGGATTCCGCGAGGGAACGGAGTTCCGAATGGGAACGCCTCGGACGAGCTATAGTTGCCTGGGAGCCGCGTTTTCCGCGGTCGGACTGACGGGATGGTGACGGGGAGGACATCCGCGAGTGGACAGCGATCGACAACTCCAGTGGTGCCGCGACAGCATCCGCCATTGGCGGTCGGGGATCATCGATACTTGCCGGGGCCGGCTTGTTTCCGTGCGCCGTCGTCGGTGCGGAAGGCGAATCAGTTGGCTGCGATCCAAGATCCAGGGGCGATGGTGGCACCACGGGCGCAGCGGAGACCGCTGCCGCCTCTACTATTACCAACCGCTTTCGATTCCCGACTATCTGGCTTTGTCGTTCGTCGTCTCCACCAGGCACACCCGCCTGGCCACCTTTCGCAGGGCGCTGACCGTCCTCGATGAAATCGCTCGGATCAAGGGAAGCTGGGCCATCGTCTGCCAGCCGATGAACTTGCGAATCTCCGATCGGCTGTTGCGGCGTTGGGGCTGGGAGCCTCACTGCCGGGGCGAGCGGGGACGGCACTACATCAAGCGGTTCGGACAGCCGTTTCGCTGGAGTGATGCGGCAGACAGCGATGCGGCCAAGCCGATCGAGCAGCTCGCCGATCGCTCAGTACGTTTCGGGATAGATCACGATGTCGACGCGCCGATTGGCGGCCCGACCGGCGGCGGTGGCATTGGAGGCGACCGGATGGTTGGCTCCCATTGCCAGGATGAAGAGCTGATTGGGCGGTAGGCGATAGCGGCGGGTCAGTTCGTCCAACACTGCGACCGCCTGCTGGGCGGTCAACAGATGTGCTGTGGTGCCCGGATTGGCGGTCGGCCCCGAGTCGGTATGCGCCTCGATGGCGATGCGCTGACGCGGGTAGTGGGTGCGGATCGCTTGGGCCACCTGGCCCAGCAGGGGTGATCCGGAGACGATCAATTGTGCGGTTCCCTGGCGGAACAACCGATCGGCGGGGATTTCGATTCGCACCAGCTCCCCATCTTGCTGGACCGTGAGGCCGGGAATGTCGGTGGGTGCCACGGAGCGGAGAAGGCTGTTGTTGGGTTTGAGCGTAGCGGAACCTCGTTGCCTTAGCGACGCCTGGAAGGCCGACATTTGTTTTTCGGCCTGCTGTTTGGCCAGTTGGACCTTGCGCAGTTCGGCGGCCGTGTCTTTGAGTCTGGCCTGCAGCATGCTCAGTTGTTGTTGGTAGAGGTTGGCCTTTTGTTCTTGCTGAGCCAACTGCGAGTGCAGTTGCTGGTTGGTCGAGTCGAGTTCGGCGATGCGTCGTTGCAATTCCCGGGTTTGAGCCGTTGCGGCCGCGGTCGGAGTGGTGGCTTGCGGCTGATTGGCGACAAACGGGTTTTGGCTCTGGCATCCCGCCAGGAGTGTTGCCAGCAACACGGCGGTGGTGAGCCCGCGGGCCGCGCCGCAGTTCCAGCGGTGGGGCGGATGGAAAGCAGACTGGCGGAGTAGGACGAAAGGGAACATCGGCGCGCTACCACGGGCTGGGCATCAGGACCAGGGCGGCGAAATAGTACCGGCGCGGGCATTTGGGATCAAGATCGACCGAGGTCGCCCGGCGGGGGCAACGGCGGCGACCCGGGTGGAGGAGACCCGGGAGGCAATGGCGGTGGTGGCAACGGCGGGTCATTGGCGACAGTCGTATTGGGCGCTTGCCTTCGCCGACAACCGGCTGCCATGGCAATGGCCCGCCGCGGGGCTTGTCCCCGCAGCAGCGACGACTGATGGCTGCCCAGCGCTCGAAAACTCGGCTGTTCTCCTTTCACTGCTCGTTGCCGAGAGGAGGCTGGATCGCGGAGAGAGTTTCCAGAGAGGGGAACGCCGACTCTGCATCCTCAATACGGTGCCGTCGGGCACACACCCACGGGCCCTCACTTTCTCGAAGTCGCCAAGTCCCCGATGGAGACGGACGGGAGGCGACCACCGAGTGTCG
>JALSIV010000431.1 GCA_026989685.1 Pirellulaceae bacterium
GGGCAGCGAAGACGGAACCGGCGGAACACGCCATCCGGCCCTGCAGGCTCCGCGTGACAGGCTGGATCATTGGCACGTCCGGATTCGCGTCGGCTATACCGATCCGAGCGACTGGAGCAGGAGCTGCGACGGTACCCAGCCCTCTCCCTACCGAATCGTACGGATTACCGTCCACCGGCACGAAAGCGGTCGCGGCAAAGTCCGCTTGTTCCGGTTGGAACGTGTCCTCTCGTACAGCGGAATCGACCAATGGTAGTGTATTCGCGTCTCCAACGACGAAGCGGTTTGTCTCTGGTGGAATTCCTGACCGCGGCGACGATCATGAGCCTGATCGCCGTGGCGATCGGATCGGTAACCCTGGCCGTGCGGCAACTGTCGTCGCACGCCGGGGGCGTCAGCGAAACCCTGCAGCACGCTCGCGTAGTACAGGAGTACTTCCGTCGCACTGTCTCCGCCGCCCACGCCAGTCGCGACTTTCCAGGAGTCCTGGTGTGGACCGAATCCGACGGCACGGCCACGTTCCCGGATACACTCGTGGTGTGGTCGCCCGTATCGACGCCCGCCGCGCCGGAAGGCCTGCCGCTGTTCTCGGAACTCGTGGTGTTCTGCAGCCATCCCATCCGTCCCAATGAACTGGTCATGATGACTGACCGGGCCGACCGGCGCAGCGTGCCTCCCCTGTCCGACTTGTCCGCCTGGCAGAGCGAGCTGGACGCATTCAAACAAAACAACGCCGACACGGCCATCGTGCTTACCTCATTGCTGCGCGTTGCCGACGTGAATCCAGGCGGCGTCGGCACAAGGAGACTGAGGCCGGCGCTGCGGTTTTTCGCCGAACAGCGCCCCGACAACAACCAGTTCGCACACTTCGAAGCCGGACAGATCGAGTGGAACCAGCTCGACTGGCCACTAGGCCTCTACAATTCGCAAACCGGTGTCGTGCGCACTCGCTGCAATCTGGAGTTTCAGTTGACGGTGCCCGATAGCGAACCGGAAGAAACGCTCGTCTTCTTCGATGCGGCCGCCGTTTCCTTCATTGTGGAAAACCGCTCGAGCGGGACGGCGATGTCAACCGTGCCCACAACAACGCCCCCGTAGCCAGCGGCGGGAAACGAAAGAGAATTCGACGTCCAAATGCAAACACCGCGGATGCGCCAACCAACGTCCGGGATTCCGTATGATTGAAAGAATGAGCACAACGTCGTTCGAGCGCTCCATACCAGAGCCCATCAAGACTACCGCAATGTCCCAACCGATAACCGCTCGCAATGCACCGATCGGCACGCGCTGCGGCATGGCCGTCCTGGTCGTGCTCGCCTTTATTACCATCACCGTGGCCGTCTCGTACGCTCTGGTACGGTCGCAGTTCACGGCCGTCACCATCGAGCAGAATTCCGACGCCATCCAGCGGGCCCAAGACGCCGCGTGGGCGGGCGCCAGCCATGCCCTGCGACAATTGCACTCGGCCGACTGGGGCGGCACGGGGAGCAGCGAAACCGTGCATCTGACTTCCGCTGTCCAATTCACGGTCGTGTACCGAGCAGGCGATGAGACGCTGCCAATCGATGACACCAGCTACCCGTACCGTGTCACGGTCAACGTGACCGGCCGCGTCGTGTCGACGGACGGCTCTCCCGATACGACCTACCCGATCCTGCTCGTCGTGCAACTGGTACCTCGCCAATTGAGCGGGGAACCGGCCGCCTGGAAATCGATGACCCAACGAAGCCTTACGCAATGGAATGCCTCTCGCACGACCAAGATCGACATTCCCGCTCGAATCGAAGGGCCGGTGGCCCTGCAGGGCGAACTACGTCTGTTCGACGGCTACCCTGCGGGAACCAACCCGCCCGTCGCCTATGCCAACGATCTGAAACGCATGGCAATGGTCGAACAAAACGACTACCGGCCGTTCAACGGTCCGGCAGGGGTCGGCCCGGCAACTCGAGGCAGTACCGGGTATACCTATTTGCGGGATATCTTGGGAGTTCCGACGTACCATCTCAGTGCCACCGACACACCTGCCTTCTTGGAAACCAACGTCCCAACGACTTATCGGCTCTATCCCGGCGGACCCGAATACGCCATCCCCGCCCTGCCGGCCACCCTCGACAACGCGATCTTGCAAGCCGATCCTCGCACGAATCCTCTGGGGATCTACCGGCTCGCCGGTGCCACCGAATTAGGCGACGACGTCTCCATCGAAGGCGTGATCCTGTCGTCCGGCCACCGATTGCGATTCCGTGGAACGGGGATCACGGTCAAGGCGACCGAACTTCCCGAACTGGCCGACAATCGGGAAATCTACTCCTTGCCCGCGATCGCCTCCGCTGGAGAAATCAGAATCGACAGCGGTTCGTCAGCCACCTGTCAGGGTTTCGTCCTGGCCCAGTCGCGATTTCGCATCGAGGCCGACACCGGCCCGACCGTGTTTTCTCTGAACGGCAGCCTGGCGACGGCCGAATTGAAGATCGAAGAAGACAACCGCTGGCCCACCTCGTCCAGTTGGTGGCAAGCCGCTCTGCACATGTTCCAGATGACCTTTCTGGGATCTGGCGGCTACTTCCCCGAGTTTGTCTATGAAGAATACGGACTGGACCCTCGGCCTCAAATCTTGATCAAGTTGCCTAGTGGGACGAATCGATACCATTGGCAGAACTGGAACGAACCGGTCTTTGTGCCGCATCCGGACGATGAGGGGCTTCGCTGGTCGCTGATCCGCTGGTCGAGCGGGACGGCTGCGAGCGGGGGAGTCCTCAACTAGCCGCACCAGAAACGGGAGGCGAGCCATGATGCTCAGGGGTTTTCGCGGGTTTGCTTGGATCACAACCGTTGTGGTCGTTTGCGGCGTGCTAGGGTTGTATCGAGCCGACCGTGCAGTTTCCCAGCCTCCGCAGCTTCCCTTCAGCAACTCGGTGGAGCAACGAGCCGAGATGATCAAGGAACTGCGGGAGATCCGGAAACTGCTGGAAGAACAGAACCGCATCCTGCGACAACAGGTCCCGCGCAGCAGTGATCGCCCCACCCCGTCAACTCGAAACCAGCCCCGCCGCTCGCGGCGCTAGCCGCAAATCCGCCCGGGCACCGGTCTTTCCAGCCGCCGGTCGGAGCGCCTTCACGCTGATCGAGTTGGCCGTGGTCGTGGTGCTGCTGGCGATCGTGGCGTCGATTCTGATTCAACGAACCGACACGAGCGTCGCCGAGCGACTCGAGGCGGCAGGCGCTGTCGTCGCGTCCGATTTGGCCTACGTCCGCGGTCTGGCGGTGGCTCACGGTGCCACCTATGAAATCACCTGGAACTCGGCCCGGGACACCTATCAAGTCGATCGGATCGCTGGAACGGGAATGCGAGTGGCCGTCCCCCCGCCCGTATTCCTCTCCTCGCCCGACCCGAACCGTTTCATCGAAGAACTGGGAGCTCTGCCGAGTGGACCGTGCGAGCTGGTGGGAGTCGAGACGGTGACGGCGCCGCGCCAGACGCTGTCGTCCTTGCAATTCGGTCCCACGGGGGTGGTCGATCCTCCGCAGGCCATCCGCATTTGGCTTGCGGCCGGGCAGGGAAGCAGTCGCCTGTATCTCCCCGTCACGATTTCCCATCCGACAGGAGTCGCCTCGGTGGGCGAAGTGACTCGCAACCAACCGACCCTACCGGCCTTCTCCTCGTTCACGTTGAACTGAGACCCGGAGGACGTGGAGGCCGGTCGTTAGCTACCGAAGAATCTTATGTCAATCTGGGATTGGACAAGTCGAAATTGCGGGCCGATCGGCGTGGATGTCGGATACTCGGGAATCCGCATGGTGCAATTGTCCCAGGACGGCTCCCGTCTGCAAGCACTGGGGCGCCGCGAGTTGCCGCCATGTGAGGAGGGAGACCTGTTCTCCCCGCAGCGGCGAAAGGCCATCATCGAGGCCGTGGGAGCTTTGCGAATGCAATGTCCGTTTCGCGGTCGTCGGGCAGTCGTCGTGCTGAACGACCGGCAACTGCTGATCCAGAATTTCCGCGTACCTCGAGTTTCCGAGCTTCCGTTGGCACAGCTCGTACGGCGGGAATTGGCCGAGCGGTTGCCCTATCCGGTCGAGGAGGCCGAGATTCGGTACGTCAACGTTGGCGAAGTACGCCAGGGTGACCGATTCCACCGAGAACTGATCGTGTTCGCGGCTCAGCGGTCAACCCTCCATGACATCGTGACGGTGTTGGATCAGGCGGGGTTGCAGATTGGCGCCATGGACGTGGAACCGGCGACCTTGATCCGCTCGGTGCTGCACGAGTACCGCCGCGACGAAGACCGGTTGTCCCGCACGCTGGTCGTTCACATCGGAGCGACTCGGACGGCCGTGCTGGTGGTCGGCGAACAGCGACCGCTGTTGATCAAATACGTGATGGTGGGTGGCCGGCAGTTCGACCGAGCCGTGGCCGATCACTTGGACATGGATTTGCGCGCTGCGGCGGCCCTGCGCCGCCACCACGGAGATCGGCGCGCCGACCGCCGTGATCCCGACGTGATGCGGTCGGTCAACGAAGCGACCCGACCGGTCATCGAGAAACTGATTTCGGAGTTGGCGATGTGCTGCCGCTACTACAGCGTCACCTTCCGCGGCACACCGCTGGCTCGAGTCGTCGTGGGCGGTGGAGAAGCCGATCTTGCGTTGGCGCGGCTGATCTCGGGCCGGCTCAACCTTCCAGGTGACGTAAGCCACCCCTTTCGGCATGTCACTGTCCGGGGGGCCATCGAAGACGAAGCGGCGTGGGGCGTGGCACTCGGCGCAGCACTGCGGGAACGTCGCCGTCCAGCCACGGCCACGACTGCTGTCGAAACGGGGGCCGCATTGTGATGGACATCGATTTCCTACCGGAAAAGTTCCGCGAACGGTGCCATGTCCGCTACCAGCGGCTGTGGCGTGTGGGCGTGACGCTGCTGTTTGTCGGCATCGTCGGCGGATCGGCGTCATTGCAGCGTTGGCTACGGCAGGACGCCCAGCGGCAACTCGACGGGCTGGCATCCACGCACGTTACCGCTCTGAAGATCAACCGCCAATTGGCCTCGCTCTACGACCGGATCGACCGAGAGAAGCGGCAAGCCGCATTGCTGACCTATCTCCGTCACCCCTGGCCCACCACGCAGTTGCTCAACCAGGCCCTCTCTCCGCTCGAGCGAGGCCTGACCATCGGATCACTCAGGCTTTATGCGCAGCACACGGCTCCACCGGGCGCACAGCAGCGAGGGGCAACCGCAGTCGCGCCGCAAAACAAGAACTCCGAGCGGAGATCGGGAGCCGAGCAGGACTTGAAGACGTTGCGCGCCCGCTATGACGGACGCCGCTATGTGGTGGAGATCAGCGGTGTCACCAGAGACCTCGATGCGTTCCACCGATACGTCGGAAAGTTGGCACTGATGCCGCTGTTCGAACATGTGGAAATCGCCCGACTGGAAACGGCATCGCCGTCCGACCGGCAAGTGGAGTTCTTGATCCGGATCGAGATCCTGCCGGGACCGGGCCAAACGGGAAACCTGCCGCCACGTCAAGCGCGGCTTCGTGAGGAGCAAGCTCGATGGCAACGGTGATTCGCAGGCGACGCCGGGGACTCCTGATAACCAGCCTATTGGCTGCGGGATCGGTTCTGTATTCCGTCTTCGTGTTTCTCCCGGGGCAACGCGAGCTATCGGAAATTCGGCGCAAACTGCGCCAACAGCAACAATTCGTCGTCGCCTCGGAGCGACTCAAATCGACCATCGCCACCACCGAGGCCGGTCTGCGCCAGGTCAGCCGGTACTGCGACCGCTGGAAGTGCAATCGACCGCTGGGGCGCAAGCTGCCCGAGTTTCTCGCTCGTGTCACCCAGTCGGCCGAGCAGCACGGCGTCACACTGGTGCGATTGATGCCGTCGCGTACCGAGAAGTTGGCCACGTTCGACCAAATCACATTGCAAATCACCGTCGCCGGGAGGCTCGAGGGCGTCCTCGCACTGATCCGCGAACTGGACGAACTTCCCGAACTCCACTGGGTCGACAAGCTGGAAATCACCCCCGACCCCAGTAGCGCTTCACGAGTGGCCTGCACGTTCGAGTTGGTACTTTTTGCCGGTTTTTCCGAGAAATCCGATTAGTTGGACCGTGACAACATCCGATAACCAAGAGGAAACGACAAGAATTCGCCGGCTACGGTGCGGCAAGGTCACTCACCAGGCGAGTTCACAGGGGAGGCAGTCGAGTAACCATGGGTAAACTGGGAAGCCAGATATCGCGCGAACTGCGCCAGAATCCCAAGAAAGCGGTGATTCTGGGCGCGATGTGCGTGGTCGCCCTGTACTACTGGGTTCCCATCATCCGGCGCTGGAGTTCGCCCGAGGATCAGCCCACCACCGCCACCGCGTCGGCCACCCCGCCGGTCACCCCGGCCGCCAAGGGCGACTCGCGGTTGCCGTGGGAAAAGATCGCCGCGTCGATTGACAGGGATCCCAACATGCAACCGGTCGACGTGAAACTCGGCTGGAACCCATTCGATCGCGGACGGGATCTGCCGGTTGAGGAGCCGTCCGAGTCTCCGACGACCCCCGAACCCGTCATCACTTCGCCCGAGCAGGCCGGACTCACGCTGGAAAGCACGATCGTCGGAAGTCGCCGGCAGACCGCGGTCATCAACGGAGAAGCTTTTTCGCCGGGCGACTGGATCACCGCTCCCACCGACACTCCGCTGCGATACCACCTGATTGCTGTGACTCAAAACAACGTGACACTCGAGTGCCAGGGGCACCGCTTCACACTGTCTCTTGCGGACGAAAACAACTCGCAGCCGATTCGACCGTGGTCCGGCAACGAACAGTCGAGAAATGGGGAACCCGACTGAGCGGGAGAACGGTGAGATGCCGATGGAGCAACGACGCGCCCACGACCCCGAGAAGTTTCGAGAATAGGGATGAGTTCCACAAGCCGCTTTCAGCAATAAGAAACGATTGGACAAGGAGGTCCCATGCGGATTCTATGGATCTGGACAATCTTGATCGGATGCTGTGGAGCGGGAGTCACGGCGGCGTTTCTGTTGGCCGACTATGCCGACTCGAGTGAGCCGCTTGCCGTGCCAACGACCGTGGTGGCTACTCAGCCGTCGCTCGCGCCCGACGCCGATGCCGAGCCTCCATCGGCGGCTTCCCCTGCCATGGTCTCCCACGACCCGCCGACTCGGCAGCTCGATGTCGCACCACCGGTAGCCACCCAACTCGGTTCCATCGTCTCGGGGATTCAAGACGTCAGCGAGAAGCTGACCAGTCAGCAGCAAGCGCTCCTGGACGCCCTGCAGGCGATCCGGGAACGAGCCGAGCAACCCGAACCGGCTCCGCAGCCCCCGGCACCGGCGGCCCAGCAAGCCGCGCCGCAGGCCGCCGCCCAGCAGCAACCGGCTCCGGCACCCACGATCGAATCGGAAGGCGACAATCGCCTGAGAATCAATATCCAGGACTCGGACATCCGTGACGTCCTCGAGATGCTCAGCCGCCACGGAGATTTGAACATTCTCCCCGGCCCCGATGTAACCGGCACCGTCAACGCCTCGCTCTCCGGCGTCACCATCGAAGAGGCGCTCGACGCCATCCTCCGCTCCGCTCAACTTGTGGCTCATCGGCAAGGCAAATTTATTTTCGTGGGCACACCCGAGAGTATCGAGACGATGCAGCAGTCGTCCGAGCCGATCAGTGTGCGCGTGTTTCGCCCCAACTACGTCACCGCCGCCGAACTGCAAACACTCATCGTGCCGCTGCTCAGCCCTTCCGGCCAATCGACCGTCGGCAACACTCGCGTCTCCGTCTCCAGTGCCGCTCAGGTCGGCATCCCCTCGGACCCCTCGTCTTCCGGCGGTGATGCGTTCGCCGGCAACGAGGTCGTAATCGTCCGGGACTATCCCAGCGTGCTGCGTCAAGTGGAAGCCGTCGTCGCCCAAGTCGACCAGCGTCCGCGCCAGGTTGCCATCGAAGCGATCATCGTCGGCGTGCGACTCGATGATTCCAACTCGCTGGGTGTCAATTTCGAACTCCTGCGGAACAAACAAAACGTGCGGCTGATCAGCGGGGCGCCTCTCAATAGCCTGGCATCGATCGACGTGAGCAGCGGCGGGCTGAAATTCGGCTTCCTCGATGGCAGCCTGTCGGCCTTCATTGATGCTCTGGAAACGGTGGGAGATACCAACGTCGTCGCCTCCCCACGAGTCGTTTGCTTGAATAAGCAGCGAGCCGAAATCCTCATCGGATCGGAACTCGGCTATGTGAGCACCACGGTGACGGAAAACTCGGCCACGCAGTCGGTCGAATTTCTGGAAGTCGGTACGCAACTCCGAATCCGGCCCTACATCTCCGACGATCGTATGGTACGACTGGAGGTCCATCCCGAACTCTCCACCGGAAGCGTTCGCGTCGAACAAGGGCTGACACTACCCGACAAGGAAGTTACGCAGGT
>JALSIV010000432.1 GCA_026989685.1 Pirellulaceae bacterium
GCTCAGTCTTTCCACCATGGGAGGCGGCGACGTGAATACCAAGACCGACAAGAACGGGCAGATGCGTCCCCTGAGTGCCACCTATCCGGCACTGGCACCGTTGCCCGCGGACCTGTCGGGTGTGCGAGTGGGGATGCGGGGCCGAGCGAAAATCTATACCGGTTGGCAGCCGCTGGGATGGCGGCTCTATCGTTTCGTCGCACGGACGTTTCATTTCGAGTTGTAGGTATCGTCTCGCGGCAGAGTCGCCGCGCTGCGGATTACTGTCCTGTTTGCGTTTGATGAGGAGAATGAAGAATGGCCAAAGAGAAAGCCGAACAAGCCGAAGCCCAAGCCGAAGAAGCTCAAGCCGCCGAAGCGCAAGCTCAGCCGGCTGCGGAGGGCCAAGCGGCTCAGCCCCAACGCGCCCCGCAAGGCGTCCCGCTGCAGGTCAACGACGTCAACGCCGTCGCCTGCTACGCCAATTTCTGCCGCGTGACCGGTTCGCCGGAAGAACTGATCATCGACTTCGGCCTCAATCCGCAGCCGGTCGGTGTTCCCAAGGATCCGATCGAGGTGAAGCAGCGCGTGATCATGAACTTCTATACGGCCAAGCGGCTGTTGGCGGCGCTGCAGATGTCCGTGCAGCGGCACGAAGCCGTCTTCGGCGTGCTGGAGACCGACGTGCAGAAGCGACTCCGCCCGCAATTCCAGCAGCAACAACAGGCCCAGGCCCAAGCTCCCAATGCCTAAGTGGAGGCTGAAGCCTGAAGCCTGGACTCTGGAGGCGAATAAGGGACACCCGGCGCGACACGGTCGCGCCGGGTGTTTTCGTTGGACGCGGTGAGGTGTGAGGTGTGAGGTGTGAGGTGTGAGGTGTGAGGGGTGAGGTGTGAGGGGTGAGGTGTGAGGGGTGAGGTGTGAGGGGTGAGGGAGGAGGGGTGAGGGAGGAGGGGTGAGGGATGAGGGGTGAGGGAGGAGTGAAGCCGAACAGCCTTGTCAACGCGGGTGCCGGTTTCAAACCGTGCTCGTGCTCGTGCTCGAAAAACAGCCTGATGGCCCGGCCGCACCGCAGCGGCATTCTCGGCTTGATGGAGATGCCGTATCCGATAGAATGCAGTGGCCGGTCGCTCAGGTAGATGGACGACGCCCCATTCGCGCCCATAGCCCGGTTGGATAGAGCAACAGACCTCTGATCCGCAGGTCGCAGGTTCGAATCCTCCTGGGCGTGCCTGGTTGCCGCTCCGTGTGATCGTTACCACAGTGTTCTGTGAGCAATGCCATGAGTACCGCTTCGTATCCACATCTGGTTATCGACGATGGCGGAAACGCTCGCATCGGTCGCACCCGCTACAAAGTAATCCATCTCGCCGCCGAACATTACCACCATGGATGGTCGGCGGAAGAGTTGTTGCGACAGCATGGCGATCTCCGACCGGAGGAAGTCTACGCCGCACTGGCGTATTTCTATGACCACTTCGACGAATTCGTCGCACAGATGATCCGAGAGGCGAATGAGGTCGATGCTCGGCGATTGCCGCCGCCCCTTTCTCGCGATGAGCTGTTGAGTCGTCGCAACGAAGTCAAGTAAGTAAGTGAGTGTCAGCTTCTATATGGACGTGCATGTTCCAACTGTGATTACGCAGGCGTTGCGACGTCGCGGCGTTGATGTGCTGACAAGTCAGGAAGATGGTACGCGTGAATCCGCTGATGAGGAGTTGCTGCAACGTGCCGATGCGCTCGGTCGTGTCTTGGTATCTCAAGACAGCGATTTGTTGCGGATTGCCCATCGCTGGCAGAACGAAAACCGTCGCTTTTCCGGAGTGATCTTCGCCCGTCAACAGGGGATCAGTATCGGACAATGCGCTGCGGACCTTGATCTGATTGCCGAGTGTTGTCGCGAAGACGAACTCGTCAATCAAGTGCTGTTTCTGCCCCTTGATTGATCGGACACGGCTTCGCTCTGCCCAGCTTGATGGAGAAGCCGTATCCGATAAAATGCAGTGGCCGGTCGCTCAGGTAGATGGACGACGCCCCATTCGCGCCCATAGCTCAGTTGGATAGAGCAGCGGACTTCTAATCCGCAGGTCGCAGGTTCGAATCCTGCTGGGCGTACTCGCAGCAATACGCAAGACCGGTCATTCATCTCCCGGCTCGGCGATCTCTCCCCAGTCGGCCGTGAATCGCCGGTCGCACTCCGAACAGACGACCTCCAATCCCAAGTAGTCGCCGCGCAGCGCGCCCTCGTTTTGGCAATGAGGGCATACCACCTCCAGCCGCAATGCGGCGGCCGGCCGAAACCAGCTTGCGGGAACATCGGAAAACGCGAAATCCTCCGGCTCCAGCTTCGTCAACAGCTCGATCGTCAACGGCGTCTCGGTGGCGATGCGGTTGGCCATTCGCCGAATCGCACGCTCCAGCACGTTGCGCGCATAACGCCCATTGCCGAAATGCTCGTCGCGATTGCGATACGCCCACGTGAAACCTTGCAGCAGCCGGGCTCGCACGTCGGTCCCGAACGAATAGTGGAGTCGCCCCGCCAGCAACTCGAACACCCGTCCCAGATCGGCCGGACAAAAGTCGTCGAACGTGAAATGATGCGTGAAGCGGGAGCGGAGTCCGGGATTCGTCCGAATCAGCTCGTCCAGCGGCTCGGGATATCCGGCCAGGATGACCACCAAGCGGTCCCGCTGGTCTTCCATCCGCTTCAGCAGTACCTGCAGGGCCTCGGCACCGTACGGATCCTCTCCCTCGGATGACACCAGCGAATAGGCCTCGTCGATGAACAGGACCCCGTCGAGCGCCTGATCGACCACTCGATGCGTCTTGGGACCGGTCTGCCCCGCATACTCGGCGACCAGCCCGCTGCGATCGGTTTCGACCAGGTGCCCCTTTTCCAGGATCCCCATGGCGGCGAACGTCTGAGCCACCAGGCGAGCCACCGTCGTCTTGCCCGTCCCCGGGTTGCCGCGAAACACCATGTGCAGGCTCAGGTCGGCGACCGGCAACCCCAACGCTTTGCGCTTGCGACGCAGCTCGATGACATTCACCAGCGTGCGCACCTCGGTCTTCACCTGCCGCAAGCCGATCAGCGCGTCCAACTCGGCCAGCGTGGTTTCCAAGTCGGGACGCTCCTCGTTCGATGGGGTGGAACGCCGCTTCTCGGCCGACTGCCGATCGGGGACTCGAGCGTCTCGAAGCGAAGACGTGTCTTGCCGCTGCTCCTGCTGTTGGGCCGACGACCGGTTCGCTCGCATGGGGCCAGGTGGTACCGGCGGTGTTTCCGGGCGATCGGTGCCGGGTAGGATGAGTTCGTCGAGTGCTTCTTCGAGCTGCCGGATGGCCGCGAGTTCCGGTGAACCGATCTCCCCGTCCGCTTTCGCCACCACGTGTCCCATGCGGAGAATGATCGTCTCGAGCCGGCTGGTGAAGTCGCGCAGCGGCGGGAGTCGGCGAAAGGGAGCGAACAACTCAGGCCAATGGAGACGCTCGGCATCGGCGAAGAACCGCCGGGCCGCCTCGCGCAGCGACGGGCCCTCGAGTGTCTTCCCCCACAGGTGCTGGCACAACACCGACGCCAATACCTTCTCGAATAGCGACCACCGCCCGTCGGCTCGAGCCATCATCACATACGTCTTGATGACGACGCCTTCATGCAACAGCCGCATCGTCTCGCGGAATTCGGCCGCCGTCCTGCCCAACCGATCGGGACAGGAAGCGATGCCGCGTTCAGCCGCCTGCTCGTAAATACGCTTCGTCTCCGCCAGCAAATCGGCGTAGCGTTTTGAAATCTCGGCGGCGTGGTCCATGTTCCCTCAAACTCCCGGTTAGGGGGAAGTATACACGTTGCCAGCGAACCGAGCCAACATCGCGAGAAGAACGGTTCCGCTCGGGGCTGTCGATATCGCTTGGTGACGTACGGGCTCACCACGAAGGTCCCGAAGGGCACGAAGAGAAGAACAGATCGGCGACGGCCCCCAGATCATTCTTCCGCCCACGCTCTTCGTGCCCTTCGAGCCCTTCGTGGTCGTTCCCCCGTGGCTGGACGAGCGACGATCTCTTCGCACCTCGCTGCTTCCCCCTGCCTCGGCCTCTCTGTGAGAACCTGTGAACCTGTGACGACGCACCATCCCGTCTAGCCGCTCCCGGCCGCCGGCGATATACTGCGGAACTCGGAAAAGGAAACATTCACCGATCCCCCCATGAGGATGCGACAATCATGGCTCGAGTCTGCGAAGTGTGTGGCAAGAAATCCCAAATGGGAAACGCCGTCGAAACCCGAGGTAAAGCCAAGTACCTCGGAGGAGTGGGGACAAAAATCACGGGGATCACCCGCCGCAAGTTCAAACCAAACTTGCAGCGAGTGAAAATCACCACGTCCAACGGGACCAACAAGACGGTCCGCGTTTGCGCTCAGTGCCTGCGGAGCGGTGCCGTGCAGAAGGTCGTGCGGGCTCGCCCGTTCCGTGTGCCGCAATCGCCGACCACCACCTAGGGCTCGCCGATGATCGACTCCGCCACCGTCGAGAAGATCGCCCGACTGGCTCGGCTCGAGTTGAGCGAGGCGGAGGTCGAGCGGTTTGCGGGCGAGTTGGGTCGGATTCTCGCCTACGTCGAGCAGCTTGGCGAGTTGAACACCGACGACGTCGAACCGCTGGCTCATCCACTCGATCTCACCAACGCTCTGGACGACGACATGCCGTCTCCCTCGCTGCCGCGTGAAGAGGTGTTGAAAAACGCCCCGGCTCACGACGGCGATTGCTTCCTCGTACCGCCGGTGCTTTAGAGGTGTGAGGTGTGAGGGGTGAGGTGTGAGGTGTGAGGGGTGAGGTGGGAGGTGTGAGGGGTGAGGGGTGAAGGGGAGCGGCACGCGGATAAGGCGTAACCTGTTCTGAACAAAGAGAAATGCTCAATACCATCACAGCCGGTAGTGTGTCCCACTGGTGTGCTCGAATCCACAATCGCATTGTTTTTTCCACAGAGAGACGCCCACGGTTTACAAAGAGACGTCCACGGTTCCTCGGTGGCGCATCGGTTCGCCGGGAGATGCGCCATCGCCGGGTGCTCTCTGGCACGCCTTCAGCGTGCATGATTTGTGTGGAGCCCTCGGACCTGGGGTTTCGGTCGCTCGGCACAGCCTCGCTTCCTCAACCCCTGGCTCTGCTCGGTTACCACGTTGCGGCAAGCGGGCCGCCTAACAGCGACGACGACCCGACTCGGACAAACAAGACGGTCTACCTCGTGTTCGATGCCAGGAATGCCTCTGCCTTATCCGCGTGACATTCCCCTTCACACCTCACACCTCACACCTCACACCTCACACCTCACCCTTCACCCCTCACACCTCCCAATGTCTCTCACTCGTTCTTCGGCCATCGAACTGAACCGGCTGTTTGTTTCCGGCGAGGTGTCGGCTCGAGAGATCGTGCAGACCTATTTGGAGAGGGCCGAGCAGTGGGACCGTCGAGTCGGTGCATTCCTCGAGCTTTACCGGGACGAGGCGTTGGCTCGAGCCGACGAGTTGCAGCGGAAACGCGATTCCGGGGCCGAACTCGGCGCTTTGGCCGGCGTTCCGATCAGCGTCAAGGATGTCCTCTGTCACCGGGGGCACGTGACCAGTTGCGCTTCGAAGATGCTGCAGCGATTCGAATCGCCTTACACGGCGACAGCGATCGAGCGACTGTTGGCCGACGATGCCATCTTGATCGGGCGGACCAACATGGACGAGTTCGCCATGGGCGGCTCGACCGAAAACTCGGCGCTGGGGACGACTCGCAATCCGTGGGATCTCGATCGCGTTCCCGGCGGCTCGAGTGGCGGAGCGGCCGCCAGTGTATCGGCCGACTTCTGTCCGATCGCGATCGGGAGCGACACGGGGGGATCGATTCGTCAGCCGGCCGCGTATTGCGGCGTGAGTGGTCTCAAGCCGACGTATGGCCGCGTCAGCCGTTATGGTCTGGTGGCGTTCGCCAGCAGTCTCGATCAGGTCGGACCTCTGGCCCGGTCGGTGGGAGATTTGGCGGTCGCGCTGCGATCGCTGGCCGGGTACGACGGCCGCGACAGCACGAGTGCTCCGCGCGAAGTGCCGGACTATGCGGCATCGCTGGAGGAAGCGATGGCCGGTGTGCGGATCGGGTTACTGGAAGAGCAGTTGTCCCAATTGCATCCGGCGATCCGAGACGCCGTCACAGGAGCGGCCGAGACACTGGCGTCGTTGGGGGCGGTGGTCGAGCCGGTTGCTTTGCCGCATGCCGAATACGGCGTGGCCACCTACTACTTGATCGCTCCGTCGGAAGCCTCGAGCAACCTGGCCCGGTATGACGGCGTGCGATACGGTTTGCGGGTGGAAGCGGCCGATCATGCCGAGGGTGGCCTAGTGGGGATGTATGGTGCGACGCGGAGCCGGGGATTCGGTCCGGAGGTGAAACGCCGCATCATGCTCGGCACCTATGCCTTGAGTGCCGGCTACTATGACGCCTACTATCTGAAGGCGCTGAAGGCGAGGCGGCTGATCCAAGACGACTATCGGCGGGCCTTCGAGCGGGTCGATCTGTTGTTGGGACCGACGACGCCGTCTCCCGCTTTTCGGCTGGGCGAGCTGACCGATGATCCGCTCGAGTTGTACTTGCAGGACCTGTTTACGGTAACGGCCAACTTGGCCGGCGTTCCCGCGTTGTCGGTTCCCGCCGGTTTGACCGAGGAGGGGTTGCCGGTGGGGATTCAGCTTCAGGCTCGGCCTTTCGACGAGGCTCGGCTGTTGCAAGTGGCCGGTCGATATCAGGCGGCCACCGATTGGCATACTCGAAGACCGCGGATTGCATGAACATGGCCAGTTTCCGCACGGTGATCGGACTGGAAGTCCACGTCCAGCTCAAGACGCGAACGAAGCTGTTTTGCCGCTGTTCGACGCGTTTCGGTGCGCCGCCCAACACACAGGTTTGTCCTGTTTGCACGGGGATGCCGGGCGCGTTGCCCAAGCTCAACCGCCGCGCGCTCGAACTGGCCGTGCTGGCCGGCATGGCGCTGCATTGCGAGATTCCTCGGTTCACCAAGTGGGACCGCAAGAACTATTTCTATCCCGATCTTCCCAAGGGTTATCAGATCAGCCAGTACGATCTGCCGGTTTCGCAGAACGGGTATTTGGAGATCGGCGACGATCAGGGGCGTTTCGCGTCGAAGCGAGTCGGCATCATCCGGGCTCACTTGGAAGAGGACGCCGGCAAGAGCATGCACGACGAGGCGGCCGGTGTTGCGGAGAGCCGGATCGACTTGAACCGCACGGGGACGCCTCTGCTGGAGATCGTCAGCCGGCCCGACATGGCCAGTGCTCGGGAAGCGAAGGCCTATCTGACCGAGTTGAAATTGTTGCTGGAATACTTGGGGGTTTCCGACTGCAACATGCAGGAGGGGAGTTTGCGGGTCGACGCGAACGTCAATCTGCACATCGACACCGACAGCGGCACGATCGCCACTCCCATTGTGGAAGTGAAGAACATGAACAGTTTTCGAGCGGTCGAGCGGGCGCTCGAATTCGAGGCGCGACGGCAGTACGACCAGTGGCGGCAGACGGGAGAGAGACTGGGGGACGTCCCCAAGCAGACTCGAGGCTGGGACGACCAGCGGGAAGTGACGGTGCCCCAGCGGGAGAAGGAGGAATCGAGCGACTACCGCTACTTCCCGGACCCGGATCTGGTACCGGTGGTCTGGTCGGATGCCGAGTTGGCGGCGATCCGGCAGCGGTTGGGGGCGAGTCCGCGAGAAGTGCGGAGTCGTTTGATCCAAGAAGCCGGCCTATCGGCCTACGATGCCGGCGTATTGGTCCAGCAGGGACCGGCGATGATCGCTTATTGGGATGCCGTGATCGCGGAGGGCGTTTCGCCCAAGCGGGCGGCCAATTGGCTGCAGCAGGACATCTTGAGACTGCTGAAGGAGCGGTCCGAGTCGATCGACGAGTTTCCAGTATCGGCGGAGCAGTTGGCGGAGTTATTGCGTCAGGTGGAGTCGGGGAAGCTCAACACGACGCGGGGGCGCGAGGTGTTGACGGTGATGGTGGAGGAGGGAAGAGACTTGGTTTCCTCGATGGAGTCGTTAGGGATCCGGGAGGTCGACGCGAGCGAGTTGGAAACGCTATGTCGGGAGTTGCTACAAAAAAATCCGTCGGTCGTCGAGGACGTCCGAGCGGGCAAGGTGAAGGCGATAGGGGCGTTGATTGGTCAAGCGAGGAAGCTGAACCCGAACGCCGATCCCGGCGCCGTCCGCAACCTGCTGATGGAGATGGTGAACCGATCGTAGGTCAGGCTTTCCAGCCTGACCCCGTTTGAGTATGCACATCCCAAGCACGGCCTGTGGTCGTAAGTTTGTGGATACCTGATTCTGGTCAGGCTGGAAAGCCCTGAGCAGAAACGCCTGACCCCGTTTGGGTATGCACATCCCAAGCACGGTCTGTGGTCGTAAGATTGTG
>JALSIV010000433.1 GCA_026989685.1 Pirellulaceae bacterium
CTGCTTCCCCATCAGCCCGTGGCGTCCCACCGCGATGCCGTGATCGGACGTGAAGATGATATAGGTCCGCTCGTACTCGCCGATCGACTTCAGCTTCTCCAGCACGCGTCCGATCTGCCGATCGATGTTCTCGATGCACGCGTATTGTCGTCCCAGCTCGTTGCGAATGGTCGCCTCGTCGCGCCGCCTCATGACCCCTTGCACCTTGACTTCGTCCCGCAAGTTCGGATGCCCGTGATGGAACGGATGCTTGGGAAGATAGTTGACCGGAAGGGGAGGCGACTTCGGGTTCACCGGATCGGCCGGACCGTCGTTCGACGCGCCGTACTTGGCCGCCAGTTCCCCGATGGCATTGCGAGGATCATGGGGGTGCGAAAAGCCGAAGTAGATCAGGAAAGGGCGGCGGTTTTGTTGGCCTGCCCGCGCCGAGAGATACTCCAGTACCCGGTCGGCGTGCCACTGACTTCCCCCTTCGGCACTTCCTTCTCGTTTGGTCGCTTCGTGACGGATTTCAAACAGTGCGTTGGCCTCGCGGTAACTGTTCCCCTTCTTGCAGGTACGGAAGGTCTCGTAACCGGCTCGAGCGAACACGGCCGGCAGTGTCCACTGAGCCGCCTCTTGGCGATAAGCCTTCGACGACTCGATCCCCGGTCCGCGCGCACCCGGTACTCGCCACAGCGTCCGTCCGGTCATGATCATCGTCCGTGACGCCGTACAGACGGCGCCGACCCACGACCCCATATGGTGGGCGTCGTCGATCACCATCCCTTCGCGAGCGAGTCGGTCCAGGGTGGGAGTCTGGCAGACGCGGTTGCCGTAACAACGGAGAGACTCCGGCGCCTGGTCGTCGGTGATGATGAACAAGAAGTTGGGGCGTGGCTCAGCACCATCGACTCGGGCAGCAGCGCCGACGAACACGGCGGCGACGATCAGCCCCCACAAAACGGATTGGCGAATCGACGAAGCGAATCTCATGGTCGGACTTCCCTTCATGTAGTGATATCCTGACGGTGATCCCGTCTCTTTCCTGCCGGAGACGGAAACACCGAGTCAGTCGTGACGGACAACAGCTCCCGATGCAATCTGACGGACCGAAGCCGGCTCACCCTGGTCGGCCGACGCCATCGCGGCAAAACAGAGAGCCAGCGACTTGAGGTTGTCGGCGGCCGAGTTGGATGGCTCGCGCCGTTCCTCGATCGCACACAGCAATTCCGACATCGTACCGTCGAAGCCATCATCGAACCATCGGGTGGCGAGCTTGGGGCGAGCGATCCCGTCTTCCAGGTACAACGTCACCTTCTGATGATTCAAATCGCGTCCTTCGCTCACGAGCGTCCCCCGTGTCCCCACGATCACTGTTCGGTCTTGGGGCCCCCAACGCGTGTCGGCTCGGAGCAGCAGCGACGCCTGCGCTCTGGGGAACCGGATCACGGCCTCGGCCAACAGTGGCGGACGCGTCCTCTGAGTACGACTCTTGGTGACCGCTGCGAAAACCGTTTGAGGGCGCTGTTCCCGCAAGTAGCAGTGGATCATGTCGAACCAGTGGATCCCGAAATCGTAGAGTGCCAGATGGCGGATGCGATCAAACGGCGTTCCCGCGCACCAGTTGTGGTCCCAGTGGACCGACAAGTCGACCGCCATCACGTCCCCCAGCACGCCCGCTGCGATGGCCGCTCGCGCATAGCCTACATGCGGTGCCCAGCGTCCGTTCTGATTGACGGCCAAACAGACGCCTTTTCGCCTGGCTTTGGCCACGAGTCTCCTGCCGACCGCCAAATCTTCGACGAAGGGTTTCTGACTGAGGACGTGTTTTCCGCGAGCGATCGCCTGTTGCATGAGCGTCACGCGGGGACCCGGATGCGTGGCTATGTCGACCACACCTACATCCGTCCGATCCAACAATTCCTCTGCCGATCGGCACACCGTCGCGCCTGGGGCGAATCGTTTGCGGACAGCTTCCGCTTTTTTCAGGTCGAGGTCGGTCAGGGCGATCACCGGGTAGCCGGCCTTCCGATATGCGCGCAAGTGCGAAGCGATGATTCCGCCACAACCGATGACGCCGATTCCCGGCGGGGCGCGGCGGGGTCGAGGCGGCCGGTAGGGAAGCTCCGGCGCTGCAATGCGCCGGCGCGATCCCTTCGCCGTGATGGCGTAGTCCTCGTCGCGGATGTGGGGCTTTTGCCGCTTGGCCATAGGGGTTTTTCCGAAAACTCCATGCCGCAAGGAACATGTCCAAGCCGAGGCAACGGCGTGACAGGTTTGGTTACAGGCTCGAAAACGCTCGCAGCCGGCGACTATTCGTCCCGATAAAAACTCTTGGGGAAGTCGGCGCCGTGGCTTCCCGACTCGAGTCGATAATGGCTTCCGAGCCCTCGCTTGGCCGTAAACGGTACTCGATTGGCGTTCGCCTGTTCGAGTCGCTCATTGAGTTCCCGCCGGAACTGCCTGACTAGCTTCTGGTAGGCGGGATCTTCCAGCAGGTTGTGCTGTTCGTGAGGGTCCTTTTCCAGATCATAGAACTCGTCGAGATCCCAGATTCCGTGATACTGGATGAACTTGTATCGCTCGCTGCGAAGAGCGAACGTCGTCGGAGTGTGCGGAAAATTCCACTCCCAGTAGTACTCGTACAGCAGCGTCTTTCTCCATTGGCTCGGGTCCAACTTGCCCGCTGCCAACTGGAGAAAACTCCGGCCGTCCATCTGCTCGGGCGTCTCGATACCGGCCGCCTCCAACACCGTGGGACCGATGTCGATGTTGGCGACGACTTGCTTGCAGACCGTGCCGGCGGAAAACAACGAGGGGCAATGAGCGATAAAGGGAACTCGCATCGATGCTTCATAGGCCGTCCGTTTATCGATCAGACCGTGCTCGCCCCACTGGAATCCGTTGTCTCCCATGTAGATCACCAGTGTATCGTCGTACCATCCACGCTCCTTCAGGTAATCCATTACGCGACCGACGCTTTCGTCGACCGCCAGCAGGGCCTCGCAATAGAGGCGGTAATGCTCGCGGATGTCCATCTTCTGATGGTACGCGAATTCGACGCCGTGCCAACTGTTGCGCTGGTCGAGGAGCCAACGGGGTTTGTTGTTGCGGTTCTCCGGCGTGTCGGCCATTGTCGGCGGCACCGGCATCTGCTTGCCCTTGTATCGTCCTTCATGCCTTTTGGCCGGATAGAACATTCCATGCACGGCCTTGTGGGAAAGATAGAGGAAGAACGGTTTCTCCCCGTCTCGCTGCTTCAACCAGTCGATCGCATAGTCGGTAAGCTCGTCGGTGATGTAGCCCTTCTGCGGAACGTGTTTGCCGTCGACGTTGAGCACCCAAGGGCGGCGGCGGTTGGAAGGATAGTAACGACCTTGCCCGCGGAAGCTGACCCAATGATCGAATCCGGGGCGGGGTGCATCCGATCCGCCGCCCATGTGCCATTTCCCCACGAACGCCGTCTCATAGCCGGCCTGTTGCAGATATTGCGGAAAGAAGATCGTTCCGGGCCGCACCATCCGGTTGTTGTCGACCACGCCGTGATGGTGCATGTATTGGCCGGTGAGCACTGACGCGCGGCTGGGAGAACAGAGGGATGTCGTTACGAAGCCGTTGGCGAAGTGGACTCCGTTTCGAGCCAGTTGGTCGAGTCGCGGCGTCTCCACGAACGGATGTCCCATGTAGCTCATGGCATCATACCGGTGGTCGTCGACCAAAATGAAAATCACGTTCCGTGGCTTGGCCCCGGCGATTCTCTTCATCGGCAAGGCGTCTTCGGCCGAAAGAGGGGGGGACGTCAGTGCCAACAGCGCCAGTGGCAGAACCAACCGACGAAGTCGTGAACGTAACGGCGACCAACACATGGTGAGATCCTCCGTGGCTACGAACATCGTTCAGAAAACACGCGCCCGTCGACGCGGCCGCGGCTCGCGGCGCCTCGAGCCGCACAACCAGCCTCATCATGAGAACTGCAACGCGTGCTGTCAAGAAAGCAGACACTCGGGGACGAGATTTCCCTTCCCCTTCCTCTGCGAGCTCACCGCCTCCGCGTGAGCTTTACGATCACTTCAATTCCCTGAGCCGGACGTTCCGAGACCGGTGACCAGACCACCGGTCACCGAAGCACCTCGTCAACTCGCGTCAATCCGCGTCTTGCAAGCCGGCATTGGCACGAACGGCCACGATATCTTGCAGACGGCCGTTTCGTTCTACCTGGCAATGCCAGGTTCCATGTGCGTCCGGCAACAGGACTCGCTCATCGTCATCGGTGGTGAACCGCCGGCCGTTGATCGCATAGAGGCGATCACCCACGGCGATTCCCGCTCGAGCCGCCGGGGAAGCCGGATCGACGAAAGCGACGAGTCGGATTCCCGGATTGGCCGGTTCGCCCTGCAGGATGACGCCCAGCAGGCGAGGCGGCCCTGCCAACTTCAGCGACAATTCGGTCGGCGACTCGGCGCCGTCCCGCACTACCACCAGCTTCGTCTCGGGTGGTGACTCGTCGACCAACCGCCGAAACGCCGCCTCGCCGCGGATGTCGGTCTCTCCCATGCGAATCAGCCGATCCCCGACGCGGACTCCCGCTCGAGCCGCCGGCGAATCGGGAACGACGCGTGACACGACGAGTGGATGCTCGGAAGATGCATCGACGCGCCACCAAACCCCCAGACGCAAGCGCCGGACCGGTGCCGAGGCCAGCCATTGCTGCGGAGTCGTTTCGTTTTCCCACTGGGATTCTTCGCGGAAACGAGGTGGTTCCTCTCGATTCGCAATCGCCAGGATGGCTCGCAGTGCATACCGGCTCACTCGCTCGATCCCCTCGTGATTGAGCGTCTCCACGTCATCGCTGGGACGGTGGTAATCTCCGTGCAGGCCCGTGTGGAACATGACCACCGGAACGTGATGCGAAAAGAACACGTGGTGGTCGCTGTCCGCTTTCATTTTCCATTTCAGAGATAGTGACAACGATGTGTCTTCCGTCGCCTCCATCAAAATGCGGCGAAGATCGGTCCCGGTGTGGGCTCCGTACACCTCCAACGTGTCGTTCCTCAGTCGTCCGACCATATCGAAGTTGACGGCAAACACGATTCGATCGCGCTCGAGGGTCGGATCGTTCATCCAGTGCTTCGACCCCAGCAACCCCTTCTCTTCGCCGTCCCAGAAGGCGAACAGGATCGAGCGGGCGGGCGGTTCGGGAAGTCGGGTCAACGCTTCGGCGATTTCGAGAACGGCGGCCGTTCCGCTGGCGTTGTCATCGGCACCGTTGTGGATATAGCCGATGGGGCCGTAGCTGTTGCGTCGAGTCCCGTAGCCGACGTGATCGTAATGAGCGCCGATGACGATCACCTGGCGGCTCAACTCCGGATCGCTGCCTGGCAGAATGGCCAGCAGGTTCCGGTAGCCGGCACCGAACGACTGGTAGTAGGTGCCGTCGTCACCGGCGGGTGTCAGTTTCAGTCTGGCCAAGCGCTGCAACAGATAACCGCCGGCCGCGTAGCCGCCTCGAGTTCCCGCCTCGCGGCCCTCCATCGTGTCGTCGGCCAGCACCGACGTGATTTCGCTCAGATCCTCCACCGTGATCGACTGGATGGCTCGCTCCAGGGCCGCATTCTCGCCGGCAAACGAGAAGGCCGACCATACCGGCATGCAAACGGCAACACAAAGAACAAGCCGGTTGTAGGGACAATAGCGACTCACGATGGTGGGACTCCCGGATGAGACATCAGCGAACAAGAAGGCACGTCAGTCAATCGACGGCTTTCTCGGTCTCGGCGACGGGCAGGCACCGGTGCGACCGGGAGAATTATAGCTTACGAACCGTCGGGCCGGGGCGAGCCGGGGATGAAGGACGAATCCGGGCTGAGGTCGAGTGCGAATTTGGCCAGCAGTTCGGCGGCCGCGTCCAGATCATCCAGCGAAACCATCTCCACGGCGCTGTGCATGTAGCGGTTGGGAATGGCCAGCAACCCCGTGGCTACGCCTCCTCGCGAGATCTGAATACTGTTGCTGTCGTTGGGGCAAGCGCGACCGATCGCCGCCAGTTGGTAAGGTATGCGGTTTTCGTCGGCCAAGGCGATCAGGCGCTCCACAACGCCTGGGTTGAGATTGGGGCCGCGAAAGATGACCGGCCCACCACCCAGCTTGATGTCACCTCGCTGCCGCTGGTCGATCGTCGGGCAATCGGTGGCGTGGGTGACGTCGACGGCGACACCGACCTGTGGAGCCACACCGTACGTGCTGGTGATGGCACCGCGCAGTCCAACTTCCTCCTGGACGGTTGACACGGCAAACAGGCTGGCCTTCAAATGAGCCGGATCGGCTCGGCGGAACGCTTCCAACACGACCCACAATCCCGACTTGTCGTCCATCCCCGGTGCGTTGGCCAGGTGATTGTCGAGCCAGCGCACGCCCAGCTCCAACGTGACCGGATCCCCCACCCGCACCTTCGCCAGCGCCTGCTCCTTGTCGGACGCTCCGATGTCCAACCACAATTCCTCGAGCTTCACGACTTGCCGGCGTTCCGAGTCGGTCAGCAAGTGAATGGGTTTGCGGGCGATCACGGCGGGAACCGCCCCCTGTTGTCCCCACACCGTCATCCGCTGTCCGATCAGTTGTTGAGGATCCCACCCGCCGATCGTCTGTGCGTAGAGATATCCTTTGTCGTCGATGTGGGAAATCACCATTCCGATCTGATCGCTGTGAGCGGCCAGCATCAGCCGCGGCGTATGGTCGGGATTGCGACCGGCGATCACGTTCCCGTGAACATCCGTATCGAGTGTGTCGGCCAACGGCTCAAGAAAAGACCTCACGATGTCCTGTACCGGCACTTCGTAGCCGGAAGGGGAGGGAGCCATCAGCAGATCTTGAAGCAACTGTTGGTTCGGCATGACTCGATTGCGTGAAAGAAGGAAGGTCGGGCATGCGCCGCAGCCCTCGCGCGGGGACACGGCAAGAAGATGAAAATATCCGGACTTGGCGGAGGGTGCAGTTTGACGTTTGCCCCGAACCATGTGAAGGGGGCCCTTGTTCGCCCCGGTGTGGCTGCGTCACACTGGTTGGCTGGACACAGCGGGGAGGCGATGCCGACCGGCTGGCGGAAACCAACAGGCTGTAACAGGACTCCGTGTCGCAAACAACCTGCCCGCGTTCGGGGGGCCGTTCGGCAGGTTGAGTTGCAGGCACGTAAGAGGCTGTCACAAAACTCCATGCCGCAAGCAACATGCCCGAGGTCGGGCAGCGGTTCGGCGGGTCTTGTTACAGGCACGACAGTACTTCCAGCGCAACAACCGGTTGAGACTGCATGGAAAAAACGCGAGTTGCCATTGTGGGGATGGGGACGGTGGGGACGGGAGTCGCCCGCCTGTTGCTCGACCAGGGAGACCGAACCGCGCGGCACGCCGGTCGGACGCTCTGGCTGGAGAAGATCGTGGTGCGCGATCCGAGCAAACCGCGAGACGTCGACCTGCCGGCGGGGCTGCTGACCGACAATCTGGACGAGGTGTTGCAGCATTCGGAGATCGAAGTGGTCGCTCAGTTGATCGGCGGCCTCGAACCGGCTCGCACCATCATGCTGAAACTGCTCGAAAGCGGCAAGAACGTGGTCACGGCCAACAAGGCGCTGCTTGCCGAGCACGGCGCCGAGTTGTTCGATCGCGCTCGGGAATTGGGACGCTCGATCGCCTTCGAAGGAGCGGTAGCGGGTGGGATCCCCATCGTCACCAACATCGGCCAGTGCCTCTCAGCCAATCAGATCCTCTCCGTCGTCGGCATTCTCAACGGCACCAGCAACTTTATCGTGACGGCGATGGCCGAACAGGGATTGTCGGCCGAGGAAGCGATTGCACAAGCGCAGGCCAACGGCTATGCCGAGGCCGATCCGACGATGGACATCGACGGTACCGATGCGGCCCAGAAACTGGCCATCTTGGCCCACCTCGCCTTCGGAGCTCGCGTCCACTGGTCGGAGATCCCTCGAACCGGCATCGACCAGCTCGAGCCGATCGATCTGCGTTTCGCCGACGAACTGGGATACCGCGTCAAACTCCTGGGAGTAGCTCAGTTGGTCGATGACCGAGTCGAGATGCATGTGGCTCCGACACTCATCCGCCAGGGACGACCGCTGGCCGAGGTGCGCGGCGCCTACAACGCGATTACGGTGGTAGGAGACGCCGTCGGACGCGTCTTCTACCATGGTCTGGGAGCCGGCCAGATGCCGACCGCGTCGGCGGTGGTCGCCGACCTGATCGACACGTCGGTGGGACGGACTCAGATCACCTTCGGCAACTTGGAACTGTGGTCCGATCGCACGCCGACCACCGATGTTCGTGCCCAGCGCGATCTGCCGGGCCGGTATTACCTCCGTTGGCAGGTCGACGATCGGCCTGGCGTGATGGCCAAGATCGCCGGGATTCTCGGGGAGCACTCGGTCTCCATCGCCTCGGTGATTCAGCACGAAGCCGAATCGGACGACGCCTCGGACGTGCCGTTGGTAATCATGACCCACCAGACGACCGAAGGGGCCATCGGAGACGCGTTGGCGGCCATTCACCGGTTGCCGTTCGTTCGGTCGCGAGCGGTCAAGATGCGAGTATTGGAACGATAGCCGCCAGGAAAAATGGACATGAAATACGTCGTGATCATCCCGGATGGATGCGCCGACCAGCCGCAAGAGTCGCTGGGTGGACAGACGCCTCTGCAAGCGGCGACCATTCCCCATTGCGATGCGATTGCTTCCAGCGGTCAGGTCGGACTGGCCAACCACATCCCCCGTCATCTGCCGGCCGGATCGGCGGTGGCCAACATGAGCCTGCTCGGGTACGACCCGAATCGGCATTTCACCGGACGGGCACCGATCGAGGCGGCCGCCGGCGGTGTCGAGCTGGGCGCGCAGGATTGGGCCGTGCGCTGCAATCTGGTGACCATCGAGGATCAGGTGATGCGAGATTTCACGGCGGGGCACATCTCGACAGACGAGGCCCGTTCCCTCCTCGAAACAGCTCAAGCGTCTTTGCCGCCCGGCAGCCCGCTCGAGTTCCACACGGGCGTCAGCTACCGCAATCTGCTGCTGTATCGAGGCGCCCCGCAGCGGCCCGCCCCTTTCTCCACCGACACTCGCACTTGTCCCCCTCACGATCTGATCGACCAGTCCATCGCCGATTCGTACCCCCGCGGCCCCGGCAGCGATTTGCTCAATGAAATCATGTCGCAGAGTTGGCAGTGGTTTGCCGAGCACCCTGTCAACCAGCAGCGCCGATCGCGCGGCGAGCTGCCGGCCACCAATGTGTGGTTGTGGGGACTCGGCCGGCGTCCGCAATTAGCGCCTTTTGCGGATCGATTCGGTATTCGAGGAGCCATGATCACGGCGGTCGACCTGTTGCGGGGCCTGGCAAGATTGATCGGCTGGCAGTGCATCGACGTTCCCGGAGCGACCGGCTATCTCGACACCGACTACGCCGCCAAGGGAGCCGCCGCGGTGGAAGCACTCCAAGAGTACGATATTATCTGCGTTCATATCGAGGCCACGGATGAAGCGTCTCACGAAGGCCGCGTTGACGCGAAGGTTCAAGCACTCGAGTCGATCGATGCGGCCATCGTCGGCCCCGTCCTCCAGGCTCTCCAGCAGACCGACGCGTGGCGAATCCTGGTCTGTCCCGATCACGCCACACCGCTGGCCACCAAGATGCACAGCCACGGTGCCGTTCCCTTTGCGATGGCCGGCAGCCGGATCGCGAGCGACGGGGCGAGCACCTACGATGAACAGTCGGCCCAATCGACCGGCCTGCGCCATGACCGCGGCTGGGAGTTGATGGAGGCCTTCATCGACCACGCGTAGGTCGCCGGCTCTCGCCTCAATCGGTCGGCTACCCCATCATGGACCTTTCCCGCCGTCCCCTGCCTTCGCTAACCTGCTCTCCCAAGCTTTCGAATTGCCATGTCGTTGATTGTGCAAAAGTTCGGTGGCACCAGCGTCGCCGATTGCGAGAAGATCCAAGCGGCCGCCCGCAAAGCCGTACGGGCTCACCAACAGGGACACCAAGTGGTGGTCGTTGTCAGCGCGATGGGCAAGAACACGGATCAGCTCATCGATTTGGCACGAGAAGTCAACGCCCGCCCACCGGCTCGTGAAATGGACATGCTGCTGTCAACCGGCGAACAAGTCAGCGTAGCCTTGATGGCGATGGCCGTGGATGCGATGGGCTATCAGGCGGTCAGTCTGACCGGGGGGCAGATCGGTATCCGCACCGACAGCTCTCACACCAAGGCCCGCATTCGTTCGATCTCGACCGAGCGGCTCCGCCAGGCGCTCGATGCCGGTCACATTGTGATCGCGGCGGGATTTCAGGGAATTGACGAGGACTGGAACATCACCACGCTGGGACGCGGCGGCAGCGACACCACGGCGGTGGCGTTGGCAGCCGTGCTGGGTGCCGACTTGTGCGAGATTTACACCGACGTCGACGGCGTCTATACGACCGACCCGCGGATCCTCCCCGAAGCTCGGCAGATGGTGCGGATCAGTTATGACGAAATGTTGGAGCTGGCCAGTCTGGGGGCCGGCGTCATGCACAACCGTTCGATCGAGTTCGCCAAGAAGTTCCGCGTTCCCATTCACGTGCGCAGCAGTCTCAGTGACGCGATGGGGACGCTGATCGTGGACGAACCGGAAAGCCGCCGATTACCGGTTTGCGGGGCGGCCCTCACGTCCGACGAGGCTCGCATCACCCTGCTCGGCGTCCCCGACGTGCCGGGAACCAGCTATGAGGTTTTTTCCCGTATTGCCGAGCAAAAGATTTCCGTTGACATGTTGGTGCAGAACATCGGTGCCTCGGGTAAGGCCGACATCTCGTTTACCGTGCCGCTGCAAGAACTGGAGGCCGCTCTGGCCACGGTGGAAGAAGCGGCCCGGAAAGTCGGTGCCGACCAGATCATCCACGATGACCAGGTCGCCAAAGTCTCGGTGGTCGGCTTGGAAATGGCACGCCAGACCGGTGTGGCCGATCGCATGTTTCAGGCCCTGGCAGACGCTCAGATCAACATCCAGATGATCACCACCAGCGAAATCAAGATCTCCGCTCTGGTCGATCGCGAATCGGCTCGCGACGCCCTGCGAGCCGTCCACCGCGTGTTCCGACTCGAGCAGATTCCGGACGACATCAAACGCCCCGATGCTCCCACACTCGCCGAGGCCATGGCGGGATCGGCGCCCAGTGAAGCTGACGAAGTGGTGTCACGACTTCAAGACGTGGTCGACATGGAGCAGCTCACCATCGACGATGTCGTACTCGACGACACGCAGGCTCGAGTCACCATTCAGGGCGTTCCCGACCGGCCCGGCGTGGCCGCTCGTGTGTTTCGCAGCGTCGCCCAGGCCGGAGTGTTTGTCGATATGATCGTCCAGAGTCACCACGGCGAGCGAGACCGGACCGGTCTCAGCTTCACCGTGCCTCGCGATAGTCTGCAAGCGAGCTTGAAGGCCACCGAAGCGTTGGGGAAAGACCTGAGTTTCCGAGGCGTCAGCCATTCGCCGGAGGTCGCCAAACTATCGGTTTCCGGGATCGGACTCCGCAGCCATACCAGCGTGGGAGCCCGTATGTTCGAGGCGCTGGCCGAAGCCGGAATCAATGTCGAAATGACCAACACCTCGGAAGTGCGCGTCAATATGGTGGTCGATGGGGCGCGAGGCAAGGACGGGCTGGCGGCACTGGAACAGGCGTTCGCCGGTTTTCGCCGGTAACCATCGTCCGTCCGACATCCGCTCACTTGGCCGCTTCGTCCAACACCGACTCGTCGACATAGATCGGCAAGGGCGGATCGAGTGTCACTGCGATGGCAATCGCGTCGGACGGACGCGAGTCGACGTCGACGGTCTCTCCGTCGACACGCAGCCTCAGGCGAGCAAAATAAGTCTGGTCCTTCAGCTCGGTGATCAGCACACTGTCCAGCTCCGCCCCCAACGCCTCGGCTACATTCACCACCAAGTCGTGTGTCTGGGGACGCGGTGGCTTGTGTCGCCGCGCTCGCCGGTCGATGCTGGTCGCCTCGAAAATGCCGATCACAATCGGGAACTGGCGGTCGCCATCGACCTCCTTGAGATAGATGATCTGCTGGTCGTTGATCTCGTTGATCACGATTCGAGAAAGCTGCATCAACACCGGCATCGATTGTCTCCAGCGAGTAGGAAAAACCAGGCTCTCCTGCTATTCTAGCTCCGGGCATGACGCCTGTGGAGTCGTGCCGAATCGATGAAAGGACCGAGAGGACGCGGTGCGTCTCCGGGCTCGGCGCGGATGTCGCCATCGTCGCCGCCCACGCCCGGCGGCATAGCCCCATCACCCATCACCCACCACCCTCATGTCTGACTGGAACCTGGTAATCCTGCACTACCACCTCAACCCCGGTGGAGTCACTCGAGTCATCGATGGCCACTTGCAGGCACTCACCACACTCGCACCGAGCGACCAGCCGGTCCGTGTGGCGGTCTGCTTCGACGGTCAGGCCGATCAGTGGCGATGGGAGCCCGCGCACGAGTCGTGCCGGTTCGAACTCGAGCAACTCGTCGTTCCGTCCCTGCGCTACGACACGGACGGCTGCTGCGAGCCCGCATCGCTGTCGGAGGCGTTGCGATCGGCGCTGGCGGACGCCGAGTTGCTCCCCGAGGAAACGCTGATCCACGTTCACAATCACAACCTGGGAAAGAATGCGGCATTGCCCAGCGCCCTGCGGCGACTGGCACAGGCCGGCTATCGCCTGTTGCTGCAGATACATGACTTCGCCGAAGATATTCGGCCCACCAATTACCGGCACATGGCGGATTGCTACGGTGGCACCGGCGCCGTTCCTCAGCAGATCTATTTTCACGCGGAACATGTCCATTACGCAGTGCTCAACCAGCGCGATGCTCGAGTCCTGCAAGCGGCCGGATTGCCGCACGACCATCTGCATTCTCTGCCGAATCCAGTGAATGGTCCGGCCCGCCACGTCGACCCCGACGAGGCTCGAGCCGCCGTCGAGCGACAGTGGCCGCAGGCTGCCGGCCGTCAGTTCCTGGTCTACCCCGTCCGTGGCATCCGCCGCAAGAACGTCGGCGAATTGCTGTTGTGGGCGGCTGCCTGCCGCGAATCCGCCTTTTTTTCCATGACATTGCCGCCGCGCAATCCTATCGAACAGCCGATTTACGAACGCTGGAAATCGTTGGCTGAACAGCTCGAATTGCCGGTCGACCTGGCGGCCGCCACCCATCCTTCGGTCACCTTTGAAGAGCTGATTTCGGCAGCCGACTGGGAAATCACCACGAGCGTGGCCGAAGGATTCGGATTGGTTTTTCTGGAAAGTTGGTTGGCCGGGAAACCGCTCGTCGGCCGTGACCTTCCCGATATCACACGCGACTTCAAGGAAGCCGGCGTCGTTTTTTCATATATGCAGGCCGAACTGGCCATTCCCTGGGATTGGCTCGACCGAAAGGAAGTCGCCCACCATTTGTTCGCCCACTACCGCGACGTACTGGATGCCTACGCCGTGGAGCGATCGCTCTCGTCCATCAACCGGGAAATCGACCTGCTCTTGGATGGACCATTCCTCGACTGGGCCTACCTCGATGTTGAACTCCAGCACCGCCTCCTTTCCGAGCTGCCGAAGATCTCGCGCGGGTGGGACGCCTTCTGGCACTTCAATCCTCTGATCAGCCGATTCCGAAACGGCCGTATCATCGATTCGGAACGACTGGCGGAACTGGTCGAATCGAACGCGACGACGACTCGGACGCAATTTGGACTACACGCCTGCGGCCGGCGGCTCTACGATGTCTATGCGCGGCTGCTGGCATCGACGGCGACTCCGGCAGTGGAACCCCTTCCCCACGTCGGCGCCGTGCTGGAGTTTTTCCTCCGACTGGACCGCATTCACCCCATTCGCCTGGCATGATGTCCGATTGGATCGAAGCAACCATTCGCCGTCACGCGGTTCCGTTGGAGCCTCGAGCCACCGGCGTACCGCCGCGCCGGTCGAAGCCTCTGGCGCTGAAAGGCATCTTGTTCGACATCTACGGCACGCTGCTGGTCAGCGCAGTGGGCGACATCGGTTCGTCCGAGATGCCCGAAGCCGAAGCGGCCGAAGGGGCACTGCGATCCCTCGACTGCGAGGCTCGGGGAAAGGGAGAACTGGTGGCAACCACCCTGCGGCGAACGATCGAGCGGCACCACGCCGAGGCAAAACGACGAGGCATCGATTATCCGGAGGTCGCCATCGACCGGATGTGGTGCGAGGCATTGGACCGGCTGGTCGATCAGGGCCAGCTTCCCGCAGCGGCCCGACAACTGGATGCCCGGCGCGTCTCGCTGGAATACGAGATGCGAGTCAACCCCGTGTGGCCGATGCCCGGGCTGTCCGAAATGCTCGGTCGGCTCAGACAACTCGGCCTGGTCCTGGGCATCATCAGCAACGCTCAATGGTTTACACGGCCGATCTTTGAAACGCTCACCGGCAAGAACCTTGCCTACTGGGGAATCACCGACGACCTGCAGATCTACTCCTACCGCCTCGGCCAGGCCAAACCGTCGGCCCATTTGTTCCAAACAGCAGAAACCGCTCTGTCCCGACGGGACGTCTCGCCTTCCCAGGTGCTCTACCTCGGAAACGACATGCGGAACGATTGCTGGGGCGCCGGGCGTACCGGCTTCCAAACAGCGCTGTTCGCCGGGGATGAACGTAGCCTAAGATTGAGAGAGGATGATCCCCTGGTGCAGGGATACGAACCCGACTGGGTGATCACCGATTTGCGCGAGTTGGCCGAGGCTGTGACCGCGACGGCTTTGAGGTGACATGAGGGACAACAGGACAGCTTCCACCAAGAGGTAGACCGGCGGATGTCGCAACGGATCGGATTCATTGGCACTCGTTTCGCCGGCACCGACGGGGTGTCGCTCGAAAGCGCGAAGTGGGCCGAAGTGCTGTGGCACCACCAGCATGTCAGCTACTGGTACGGTGGCAAACTCGACCGCAGCCCCGATATCAGCATGGAGGTTCCTCACGCCTATTTCGGGCATCCCGACAACGTCTGGATCAACGAACGAGTCTTCGGAAAACGCAAACGCAGCCGCGACGTCACTCAGCGGATCTTTGCCATCACCGAGTATCTCAAGGATACGCTCTATCAGTTCGTCGAGCGTTTCAGCATCGACATCCTGATTGTGGAAAACGCCTTGTGCATTCCCATGAATATCCCGCTCGGCGTCGCACTCACTCACTTCATCGCCGAAACCGGCTTCAACACGATCGCCCACCACCACGACTTCTACTGGGAGCGAGATCGTTTTTCGGTCAACGCCGTCGGAGACATCCTCTCGATGGCCTTCCCGCCCAGCCTCCCCACGATCCAGCACGTCACCATCAACTCGTTCGCCAACCAGGAACTTTCCCACCGCCGCGGCGAGTCGTCTCTGCTGGTCCCCAATGTCCTCAACTTTGAAGCCCCACCCCCTCAGCCGGACGACTACTCCCGCGCCTTCCGGCACGATATCGGCCTCGAACCGGATGACATCATCTTCCTCCAACCGACTCGCGTGGTTCCCCGCAAGGGAATCGAACATTCGATCGCTCTCGTCGCCCAACTAAAAAACCCCAAGTGCAAACTGGTCGTCTCGCACGAGGCGGGGGACGAGGGACACGACTACATGATGGCCCTGATGGACATGGCCGAACAAGAAAACGTCGACCTCCGCTTCATCAGTACCAAAGTGGGCGACATCCGCACCGTGCGCGAAGGAGGCGAACGAACCTACACGCTGGCCGACGCCTACCAACAGGCCGATTTCATCACCTACCCCAGCATCTACGAAGGATTCGGCAACGCACTGCTCGAGGCCTTCTACTACCGCAAACCCCTGCTGGTCAACCGCTACTCGATCTACGTGGCTGACATCGAACCGCTGGGAGCCAAGGTGATCACCATGAACGGCTACATCACCCGCGATATCGTCAAGCAAGTCGAGCGGACGATCGAGGACCCCGAATTCCGCGAAGAAATGGTCGAACACAATTACGAACTCGGACGCCGTTTCTACAGCTATTCGGTCCTCCGCCGCAAACTCCGGTCCCTCATCACCAACTTCACCGGCGCCGACGACCTTTGATGGCAAGCTGCGGGACAAACGATCAGTTCATCGGCATGACGTTGTCAGCCTGGAACAAGATCAGCCTGGAACAAGATGTTGTGCTAGCACAACGGGATGAAGCACGAAATGTTGTGGGGCCGGCACGTGGCGGTATTGGAAATGGCAGAATACGAGATAGACCGTGGGCACACCGACGGAAATCGGATCGCTTGCCGTGACCGCAATTCGCACCGTGGGAGGTTCCAAACCGAACCGGAGTGCGGGCGGCTCCGGACGGTTATTCGCGGATTGGCAGCAGGGTGGTGTGATGATGAGCGACAATCGAGATCGTTCCAATACTTCAGGGCGCCGCATGTTGGGCGACCGGGCGTGGGATGAACGCGTCCTGCCGCCGCGCGGCGACTACCGGAAACTGCTCTCCTTTCAAAAGGCGGAAGTGATCTATGACATCACGTTCCGTTTTGCACAAAAGCACCTGCGGCGCGGCGACCGCACGGTGGACCAGATGGTCCAGGCTGCCCGTTCGGGAAAGAAGAACATCCTGGAAGGAAGCAAAGCAGGTACGACGTCGAAGGAGATGGAGATCAAACTGACCAACGTGGCTCGCGCGAGCCTGGAAGAATTGCTGGACGACTATCTCGATTACCTCAGGGCCCGCGACCTGCGAATCTGGGAACCGGATTCCCGCGAGGCACTTTATGTCCGTGAGCTGGGATGCAGAACGCCCCAATCTTACGAATTGTACCGCGAGTTCGTCGAGACACGGTCTGCCGAAGTCGTCGCCAATATCGCGATCTGCCTGGTAAATCAGGCCAACTATCTGATCGACCGGCAACTTCGCCGGTTGGAAGAGGATTTCCTCAAGGAAGGCGGTTTGCGCGAACGAATGACGCGGCTGCGACGGAAAAGGAGGGAGGGCAATTGCGGGGGTGGGAAGTACGGGAATGGGAGCGATGGGACGGATGGGAACGATGGGACCGAAGATTCCACCAACAGAGCGATATAGGAGCGTTCACGCGATTGCCGTTGATCTCACCGGTCCCATGCCTCCCATCATTCCCATAGCTCTTCCCCAAAGTCGGCAGGCTCCCGTTTGCGCTGCCCCTTGCCAGTTTCCGGCTCCTCCCCGTACATTGGCGGACTGATGAATGGAGCGAGCCGGATTTGGATGCCACGACGCGATCTCAGGGGGAAATGGAGCCTTCATGCTAAGCGGAGAATTGCGGGAGCGCTTGAGACACCATCTTGAGAGGATCTATCCGAGTCGAACCGAACTCGCGTTGGAGAAGGTCCTGAATGTCTGCCGGCCGATCTCCAGGTCGCCGGCGGACGCACTTTGGAGTGAACGCGACACGCTACTGATCACCTACGGCGACCAGATCCGCGGTCCCGGCGGCGCTCGGCCGCTCGAGTTGCTCGAGCGCTGGCTTCGCTCGGAAGGACTCGAGCAGGCGTTTTCATTGGTACATCTGCTTCCGTTTTTTCCCTATTCGTCGGATGACGGGTTTTCCGTGATCGACTATCGGCAGGTCGACCCGGCACTGGGGAACTGGGACGACGTGAGCCGCCTCGCGGCAACGTTCGACTTGATGTTCGATCTGGTGCTCAATCATGTATCGCAGCGAAGCGATTGGTTCCAAGGCTACCTCCGCGGCGATCCTCGTTTCGCGGATTGGTTCATCGAGGCCGATCCGGCAGATGATCTTTCGCGGGTGGTCAGACCGCGTAGTCTCCCCTTGCTGACTCGCGTCGAAACGACTCGCGGACCTCGCCACGTCTGGACCACTTTCAGTCCCGACCAGATCGATCTGAACTACCGCACCCCCGATGTGCTGGCGGAGATGATCGACATCCTGCTGCTGTACGTGGAGAAAGGTGCCCGTATCATCCGGCTCGATGCAATCGCCTATCTATGGAAGGAACTGGGGACGAGCTGCATTCATCTGCCGCAAACGCACGAAATCGTCAAGTTGATGCGGACGGTACTGGATGCTTGTGCCGGTGGAACACTGCTACTGACGGAGACGAACGTGCCTCATCAGGAGAACATCTCCTATTTCGGCAACGGCGATGAGGCTCACATGGTTTACCAGTTCAGCTTGCCGCCACTGCTACTGGACGGACTGCTCCACGGTGACGCCACATTTCTTCGCCGTTGGTTGGCGGATCTGGAACCGCCGGCTCCCGCCACCACGTTTTTGAACTTCACGGCATCTCATGACGGTATCGGCGTGCGGCCCTTGGAGGGCATTGTGCCCCCGGCGCGATTCGATGCACTGGTGACCGAAGTGCGCGGGCGCGGCGGGAGGGTCAGCACGCGGCGGCAGCCCGATGGTTCCGACTCGCCGTACGAACTCAATATCACCTACCTGGACGCCGTCCGAGATCGGGAGGCGAAGGGGTTTCGCCAGCAGCTGCGGCCGTTCTTGACTTCGCAAGCCGTGATGCTGGCGCTGCGGGGAATCCCGGCCGTCTATTTTCACAGCCTGGTGGGGACGCCCAACGATCTCGAGGGCGTCCGGCAGTCGGGTCAACCCAGACGCATCAATCGACATAAGTACGACTGGGGTGAATTGGAGCGGGCTTTGGAATCGGACAACGCGGCTCAAGGTTGGCTGTTTCGCCAGTATCGCCACATGTTGCAGGTACGGCGCAGCCAGCCCGCATTCCATCCCGACGCCGGCCAGCGCGTCGTCGAGCTGGCCAGTCCGGCCGTGCTGGCCGTGGTCCGCGGCGAAGAGACGGGAAGCCCGGTTTGCCTGCTCGCCAATCTGGGGCGGCAGCCGGTGACAGTTTCGGCACACGAATTGCCGCTGTTGACGTCTTGCACGATGGACTGCCTTTCCGGGCAGCCGGTGATCAACGAAGATGACTCGTTGACTCTGTCGGCACACCAGACCCTCTGGCTCACCGGTGGTTGACCGGGGCCGGGCAGCATTCGATGGCTCGAAGGCAGGAATTCAGTAGACGGGGAGAGCATTCCATGTCCGACTTCTACCAGCACGGTCGAATCACCACGCTCCACGACTTGGGGACGGCCGACTTGGGGGAATTGGAGCGGGTGTTGGGTGAAGCCAGCTCGGAACACCCGCTGGGGCTGATCCTCCCGGTGACGGCTTCGGACATGCGAGCGGCTCCTTTTTCGCGAATCATCGAGCAGCTCGAGGGAGTGTCCTACATCGACACGATTCTCGTGGTGCTGGGGGTGGCACCCGAGGTCGAAGATTTTCGCGAAACGTGCCGGATCGTGGCACGACTGGGCGAGCGGGCTCGCGTGATGTGGACCGACGGCCCTCGGTTGCAGGCTCTGCAGGCCGAACTGGACCAGTGCGGTTTTCGGCTGGGAAGTCCGGGAAAAGGCCGCTCGGTATGGCTGGCGTTCGGCTACCTGCTGGGGGACCCGCGTCTGTCGGCCTTCGTACTGCACGACTGCGATATCGTGAACTACAACCGGCTCCTGCTGGCTCGGCTCTGCATGCCGATGGTCCACTCCAGCCTCGACTTCGAGTTCTGCAAGGCGTTCTACGCTCGAGTCACCGACCGGATGCACGGGAGAGTCGTGCGTCTGCTGGTGTCGCCACTCCTGGACGCGCTGATCTCCACGTTGGGCAGCGACCCGTTTCTCACCTACCTCAAGAGCTTCCGCTATCCGCTCTCGGGCGAATTCGCAGTGACCGCCAATCTGGCTCGCTCCAACCGCATCCCCAGCGACTGGGGGCTGGAAGTGGGAACGCTGGCCGAAGTCTTCCGTAACACGTCGATCAAGCGGGTTTGCCAGGTCGATCTGTGCCTGCCGTACGAGCACAAGCATCAGTCACTCTCGCTGGAAGACCGCAGCAAGGGGTTGATGAAGATGGCGACCGATATTTTGACCAGCATCTTCCGCACGTTGGCCAGTCGGGGGTTGGTGCTGGAAAACAGCCACTTCCGGACGCTGCGTTCGGCCTATTTGCGAGCGGCCCAGGATTCGATACGCAAGTACCACGCCGATGCCCTGCTGAACAACCTGATCTATGACCGGCATTTGGAAGAGGAGGCCGTGGAGGGCTTTGCCGAACGGATCACGGCGGCCGGCGAGGTCTTTGCGGCCGATCCATTGGGCGGAGAGTCGATTCCCAATTGGGCTCGCGTGCTGGCCGCGCTTCCCGATTTCCCCAAGCGGTTGCGTCGCGCCGTCGCGGAGGAATTTCAGAGCCTGTAACAAAACCCGCCGCGCCGCTTTCCGGCCTCGGGTGTGTTGCTTGCGGCTTGGAGTTTTGTGACAGCCTCTGAGGATTGTGCGACCTAGCCAGACGTGGCGGGTCGGGGGACCTGGGGTCGGCCCCAAGGGGCGGTGCAAGTGAAAGGATGGGTGACGGCCAGCCGCGGATCGGGCGACGTCGCCTGGCTTCAAAGTCTCGCTGGTTTATCACGTTGCGTCAAAAGCCGCTCAACGATTCAGCCCGTTTTTCTCCTCTGTTCATGCATCTCGGCGCAGCTTGTCGTTTCCGGCAGGATCGTCTCGGTCGGTGCGACTCGCGAAAGTTTCTAAAGTCCTGCCCCCGTTTGAATCGAAACTAATTCTGCGGAAGGTTGCTTTGTCGGTAGTTGTCTGACGGCCGCCGGCAACGAAACCTTCCCAAGGGGGGACCCGCCTGAAGCGCTGTCTCGGCGCTTCACCTGAGACACTCCGCCGCTGGCCCACAGGCGAGTACTCTTGTAGCGCGTTCTCTCCGTTTGACTGCAAGACGTGAGGTCGTTTGTCACGGCCCTGCGGCTTGTTATTGACCTACTAGGCGCGGATCAGAAGGAACTGAACCAGAGCCACGAAGGAGCAATCTGTTAGCCCCGACCCAGTTGTTTGTGGTGGTTTGGCCCTCGCCGAGGGCAGCGACCCGAGCGGACGCACGAACTCCAGCCGCAAGCAAGGGGCCTGACCGGCTTCGTTTCGCCTTTGGAACGGAGCTGCCGAATGAGTCAACAAGTGAGAGAATGGAGAGCCTGCGATGAAGGTCTTCACAACTGGACAGGTCGCGAAGATCTGTAAAGTGGCCCCGCGCACGGTCAGCAAATGGTTCGACTCGGGCCGACTCAAAGGATATCGGATCCCGGGGTCCCAGGACCGTCGCATCCCGCGCGAGTATCTGATTAAGTTTCTCAAGGAACACGGCATGCCTCTGGGAGATCTCGAAGACGAGACTCTGGCCAAAGTGCTGATCGTGGCCCAAGACCAACTGTTGATCGAGAACCTCAAACGGGAACTTCCGGTCGAGAAGTCGTTCAAGGTGGCCGTGGCCGCCAGCGGTTTCGAAGCCGGTATTCAGGCCGAAAGCTTCCACCCCGACTGTATCATTGTCGATTTCTCGATCGGCAAGGTGGAAGCCCTGCAGATCTGCCAAAACCTGCGTAAAAACGCGGATTTCTCCGAGACGATCTTGATCGCGCTACTGCCCGATGACGGCAGTGCCATGAGCTTTGATCGCTCGGCCATTAATGAAACGTTCAAGAAGCCGTTCGACGCCGGCCTGCTGGCCGAACGACTGCGAACGTTGATCGGATCGAAAAAGGAACTCGTCTGAGTTCTCACGCGTTCGATCGCGACAAGGACCAGGCCGCCGGCGAATCACCGTTCCCGGCGGCCTGTTTTTGCGCGCCGCCACGGTGACGTGTCCGCACCAGACGACGGCCACTCGCGCCCCCTCGACGCTCCCACCACAAGGCCTACAATGACGCCGATGACTCTGCGGCGGCCCCACCGGCTGCCCCAAGTGGCAGGCAATCCCCCATTCTTGCCGGGGCTCCCAGTGTTCCTGGACCCTCACTACTGGCGGGAAGCAATCATGAGTGACAACTTTACACACCTCGATCCCGATGGGGCTCCGCAAATGGTCGACGTCGGCGAAAAGCCGGTGACGCGACGCTGGGCGCGAGCCAGCGGGCGCGTGCGAATGTCTCCCGACACGATCGAGAAGATCCGCCAACACCAGTTGGCCAAAGGGGATGTGCTGCAGGTCGCCAGGCTGGCCGGCATCCAGGTCGCCAAACGGACCTTCGAATGGATCCCACTGGCTCACCCGTTGGCCGTCGACGCCATCGCCGTCCATCTCCAAGTGGTCGAGCCCGATTCGGTTATGATCGAGTCCGAAGTGCGGATCACAGCAAAGACCGGCGTGGAAATGGAGGCGTTGACCGCCGTGAGTGCCGCCGCACTCACGGTGTACGACATGTGCAAATCGCTGGACCGGTCGATCACCATCGAGTACATCCGCCTGGAGGAAAAAGGGGGGGGCAAAAGTGGTATGTACGTGCGAACCGACGCGCCGTAGCGGTCGAGCCGGTCCAGGCGGCCGCCCGACCCTTCACCGCCGACAATTCAATCGCAGCCAACGGAGCAGGAAAGAGGATTCGTGAGCCGAGTCAGCGAACCCGCGTCACGAGAGACATTACGTCTGATCGACTTCTATCAGCCGATCACTCAGTCATTGGCCCAGGTCGAGCAGATCTTGCGGCGCGAGATGCAGAGTGATTTTCCCGCGGTCGATGCGATGACCCGCTACGGTTTTCGCATGGGAGGGAAGCGGCTGCGCCCAGCCTTGCTGTTGTTGACCGCCCAAACGCTGGGCCAGGTCCAATCGGCTCATCTTGTGCTGGCTGCCGTGGTCGAGATGATCCACACGGCCACACTGGTGCACGACGACGTGCTGGATGGAGCCGACGTTCGCCGCCACCGTCCCACCGTCAACCGACAGTGGGGGAACCGCGCAAGCATCCTGCTGGGCGACTACCTGTTTTCTCATGCCTTCTACCTCGCCGCCACACTAGACTCGGCGTTGGCCTGCCGCTTGATCGGACGGGCCACCAACCGCGTCTGTGAAGGTGAAATCCGACAAAACGATAGTTGCGGCAACTGGGAACTCAGCGAAGACGAGTACTATTCGCTGATCGATGCCAAGACGGCCGAACTGTGCGCGTGCTGCTGCCATTTGGGAGCTCACTACGCGGGTGCCGGCGAAGACGAGTCGCGGCGGTGGGCCCATTACGGCCGCCTGATCGGAATGGCGTTTCAGATCGTCGACGACATCCTCGACATGGAAGGCCGCGAAGCGGAAACCGGCAAGTCGCTGGGGACCGATCTGGCTCAGCAAAAACCAACACTCCCCACCATCCACGCTGTCCAGCAAACGCCGCCCGACGATCGCCCCACGTTGCTGGAACTGCTCAAGACGGGCGCCAACGCACGGGGAGCCCTCGAACCCTACTTCCTCAAACACGGCAGCCTCGAATACGCTCGCCAAAAGGCGCTGGCGTTTGCCCAGCAGGCGACGCAAATCGCCGCCTCGGCTCCCGTAAGCGAAGCCCAACGGGTCCTCGAGCAACTCCCGCTGGCGCTGTTGAAGCGGACCGGCTGACCCCTCTTCGCTCAAATGGCCTCGATGTGCAGACTGCGCCGCCGGCGCTCATCCCGCCGCAGGTCATCGATCTTGCCCGCAACGTCCCGCACCGGCTCGATCCCCGGCATCTCCAACTGAGGATGCGTGCGGTCCGATGAAGTGATCAGGATGGTACCGACCCCCAACATCCGCTGAACCAATCCCTGGCGATAGGTGACGTCGTCGATGTCGATCAACTCGATGCGATCGGTGGTGCGACTGAGCAACCCCTTTTGGTGGATCAGCCGCTGCGTCGTCAGCTCATAGCGGACACTCAGCTTGCGAATGCCCAGCCAGACCATCAGTGCCGCCTCGATCACCACCGAAGCGATGATCCACCACAGCAGCGCCTGCCCGAAGGGACGCCACTTGAACAGAATCACGGCCAGCACGACCGAGACGGCCAGTCCGGCAAGAAAGTGGCCATACATGGCCTTGGGACTGTATGATCCCTCCCAGACCGTCACCTCCTTCGCCGCCTCGTCCCCCGATTCCCGCTTCTGTTGTGCCGACCGTTCGAAACGCTCCTTGGGACTCTCGGCCTGCGAGCCGGGCTCCGGAGAAGGTGTCGCCTCTCCCGCCGCTTCCGGCTCAGAAGGAGCCTGGCCGGCCGTCACTGCGGCAGCCGGCTCGGCGGGGCCCTCGGAAGCCGGACTCCCCGCCGGGTCGCTACTGGAAACCGCGGCACCGCATTGAGCGCAAAACGAGGCGCCTTCGGGGACTTCGGCTTGGCAGTTCTTGCATTGCATCGATGTGGACTCCCCAAATGGGCAGAAGGGTCTTCTCGGCGGACACCACCGCCGGCAATCGGTCGCCAAATGCCGCCGCCATTATAGCGGTTTTACCGGGGCCGCAAGCTGCCGCGGTGCTAGCTTGCTTTACGCGACGAGCCACCCGCAGTAAACTACCGCTGGCGGTTGGATTGCCTATTTCTTCCCGTTTTTCGTCCCTTTCTTGGAAAAAGAACTTCGATAAACCGGCCTGAAACCCATGCGTTGCCCGTTTTGTCAGCAGGACCACGACAAAGTTGTCGACTCGCGAGTCTGCGAGGACGGCATGGCCATCCGCCGACGGCGCGAGTGCATCAACTGTGAGATGCGCTATACGACGTACGAGCGAGTGGGCGATTTCACGCTGAAAGTCGTGAAAAAGGACCAGACTCGAGAACCCTACATGCGGGAAAAATTGCGTCGAGGCGTGGCGGTCGCCTGTTCCAAGCGGCCGATCAGCGACGAACAGATCGAACGGTTGATCGGGGACGTCGAGTATCAGATCATTCGAGAAGGCGAAAGCGACATCGAGTCGATGCGATTGGGACAGTTGGTGCTCGACCGCCTCAAAGAACTCGACGGCGTGGCTTACGTCCGATTCGCAAGCGTCTATCTCAACTTCGACGAAGTGCGCGACTTCGTAGACGAAATCAGCCCGCTGCTGCAGCGAGAACGGAGCGCCGAAGCTGAGGAAGTGTAGAGCTGGCTCCGACAAGTAAGCGGCTCGAGGTGGCCACGCGTCGATTGGTGTGCCGCCGAGCCCCCTCTGCCCGAGGTTGGGCGAGCCTCGGTTACCAGCCGACATCGACGATTACTCCCGCCCGCATCGCTCGGCTGTTTGAAGATTGCGCGAGCGGTTTAGCTCGAGCTGTCGCTCTTAGACCAATCCCGGCGCTGCCGGGAAGAGGGGATTCCCATCTTTTGCCGATATTTGGTGATGGTTCGACGGGCCACCTTGATGCCCTGCTTCCCCAGTTCCTTGACGAGTTCATCGTCGCTGTAAGGGTGCCCCTTGTCCTCTTTGTCGATCAGTTCCTGCAATTTGATGCGAATGATGTCCCAGGCGACGTCCTCACCCTGCTCGGTGCGCGTCCCGCCCACGAAGAACCGCCGCAGCGGAAAAATGCCTCGAGGCGTCTGAATCCACTTGTCGTCGACCGCGCGGCTGATGGTGGTCACGTGCACGCCGACCTGATCGGCGATTTGCTGCATCTTCAACGGCTTGATGAACTCGGGCCCCTTTTCCAGGAATTCGCGTTGGTGATCGACGATCGCCTGAGCCACTTTCGTGAGCGTATTCTTGCGCTGCTCGATGGCGTCGATCAACCACTGCGCCGAGGTGATCTTCTTGCGCAGATATTCCTTCTCTTCGGCGGTCGCCGTCCCGTTTTGCAGACGCTTCCAGTAATAGGGGCTGATATACAGACGGGGTAGACGCTGGTCCTCCACGACGACTCGATAGTTGCCATCTTCGTCTTGCTCGAGCATCACATCGGGCGTCACCGGTGCCACGTGAGTGTCGGCGAATTCAGCGCCTGGTTTCGGATTGAGTTTCTTCAGTTGCTCCCACGCCGCCTGGATGCGTTCGATCGAATAGCCGGTCTTCTTCTGGATGCGAGGAATCCGATTGTCTCGCAAATCCTCCAGGTGGTTTTCGATCAGGGTCTGCACTTCGTCGTGGTAGGGCATGTCCGGCGCCAGTTGCAGCAGCAGACATTCCCGCAGGTCGCGAGCGGCGATGCCGGGCGGATCGAGACTCTGCACGAGATGCAGCGCCTCTTCCGCCTTGGCCTGCTGTTCGGCCGTTGCTTCGGGTGGCAGCAGGTCCAGCAGGCTCCCCTTGAAATAGCCCCCGTCCTCGGCGTCGAGCATCGAGATGATACGCCGAGCCAACTCGGCGATCTCCTCTTCCACCTCCAGTTCGCCGAGCTGTCGCAACAAGTGCTCATTGAGGGACGGAGAGGGAACGGCGATGTTGGCCAGCGTATCGTGCTTCCGCTGCGCTTCCTCCTCGATGCGGTTGGACGATTTGGACGGCCCATCGTCGAAATAGTCGGGCACCTCGCGCTGCAGGTCGAACAACCGCTCGAAATCGTCGGCGTTGTCGTGAGCCTCATCGACGACGATCTCTTTTTCTTCCACCGTCGGAGCGTCGGGATGGGGGGATTCTTCATCACTTGCCGATTCGTCCGGTAACGCCGGATCCTCCTCGACCAGCTCCAGCACCGGATTTTCGTTCATCTCCTGTTCGACTCGTTCCTGCAATGCCATCACCGGCAACTGAAGAATCTCCATCGACTGGATCATCTTCGGAGCCAGTTGGTAGGTCTGAACTTGTTTGGCTTCCAAGCCTAGGGAAAGTCGCATGACGGCATCCAGGAAACAAAGATGAAAACGCGAAAACTGCCTCCGCTATTGTAATTCATAGCTTCTGCCGGTCCGATATGGCGTCCGCCAAGATCTCCTTGTTGGTGAACTCGAGTACGCTGCCGGTGGTCAGTCCCCGAGCCGGACGCGTCAATTCGACCGGAAAACGAGCGAGCTGGTTGGAAAGGAACAGGGCCGTTCCGTCTCCCTCCACCGTCGGATTGGTGGCCAAGATGATCTCGCGAAAGTTCCCCTCGGCGACTCGACGCAACAAGGCATCGACCGTCAACTGTTCCGCGCCGATGCCTTCCAGCGGTGCCAAGCGGCCCAGCAGGACGTGGTACTGTCCCCGATAGGCCCCCGTCTGTTCAATGGCAATCAGATCCCGCGGCTGCTCGACAACGCACAGCAGACTCGGGTCCCGCTTGGGATCCAGACAAATCGCACATTGTTGCCCTTCGGACAGATTGTAGCAAACCTCGCAATACCGCACGTTTTCGCGAACATCGCGGATGGCGTCGGCCAGCGCGAGTGCTTCCGATTTGTGCACCCGCAACAAATGGTAGGCCAATCGCTCGGCCGACTTCTTGCCGATGCCCGGCAGCCGCGACAACTGTTCAATCAACGTGGTAACCGACTCGGTGATCTGGACCATCGCCACATGCCATCACTGCGGGCCATCGGGAGGAAGCGACGAGGGAGCCGGATCGCAGGGATCTTCCGACTGCGGTCGGTTCGCCCCTTCCCGCGAATCCGTTGTCTCTTCGCCGACCGCCTCGCCGAACACCGACTCCAGCACGTCGTTCACCGGATCGCCGGGAGCCATCATCGACTGCGCCATTTCGCCGAGCTGTTCGGGAGAGACGTTCATCACGGCCTCGGTCATCGTCTGCGCGGCCAGTTCGCGCGCCTTCTGCATGCCTTCGTGGACCGCTGCCAGCACGAGGTCCTCCAGCATCTCGTGGTCACCTCGACCGGCCAGCTCGGGGGCGATCTTCAACCGCACCAATTCGAGATTGCCATTGACTTCCACCTCGACCATGCCGCCGCCGGCCTGGGCGGTCACTCGCTTTTGAGCCAACTCGTGCGGCAAGCGATCGAGATGTTGCCGGAGATCGCCGATGCCACGCAGCGTGGAGACCAGCGTCGAAAAACGTTTGAACATCCCTATGCCTCCTTCCCGTTCCTAGTTTGCGCCGTCCGGTGGATCGTCGACGCGGCTCACGTCTGCATCGAACAGGTCCATGGCTCGTCGCACCAGCGGCGCCCGTTCACGCTTCCGCCGCTGCTCGATCGGTGACGAAGATGCCTCCGACGGCGGCGTCGGCGCCCCGGTCTCCGACTGTCTCAGTTCCAGCCGGACCGGCTTTCCTGCGAGATGAGCCAGCGTTTGTTCCAGCAGTGATTTTACTGCCGGCCGCTCGCAACGCTCCTTTTGCAAAGTATACCCTTGCGGAAATTCCACGACCAGCGATTGGGGCGGCTCCCACCGGGCCGCGTGAGCGAATTCGCCGTAGGGACCGATCCGGTCGCGCAATTGCGCGCAGGCCGTCTGCCACAACGACAGCGGCTGCATGTCGCCACTGCCAGCCACGGGCTGGATGGGCTGAGCCGGTGGATCGCCGCGCGCCGGCGACGATGCCGGTGGGGCCGGAACCGACGCGGTGGGCGCCGAACTCGGAGGAGTAACCGGCGACGGAGTCGGTGGGGATGCCGCGACCGAATTCGGTTGGGATCGGGAGGCGACGGGAGTCGCCGGCGGTTCCCGCCGGACGGGAGCAACCTGGGGAGCAGCCTGTGGTCGGCTCGGAGCGGCCGGCTCCGTCCCCGCAATCAACGCGTCGATGCTCTTGAGTTGCCGCAAATGAGAAATGCGGACCAATGCCATCTCCACCAGAGTCCGCGGCTGCGACGAGTGACGGATTCGTGTTAGGGTCTGGTCGAGCACTTGCAAGGCCGCCAGAACCGCGGACAAGCCATAATCTTTTGCCAGTCGATCGATCACCGGCACGACGTCGCTTCCGCTGTGCCAACGCAGATTCGCGTCGGCTCCCGTCGCCGCCAGCATCCCGTCCCGAAAACAACTGACCAGTTGCTCGGCAAACTGTCCCGCATCGATGCCTCGCGTCAGTGCTCCGTCGAGCGTCTCCAGGGCGGCGGCGGCGTCGCCTCGCAGCAAATGATCCAGCATCTGAGCCAAGTGAGCGTCCGGCGCCGTGCCGAACATGCGATGCACGTCGGCCACACTCACTCGACCCGTCGTGAACGCCAGCAACTGTTCCAGCAACGACTGACTGTCCCGTACCGAGCCCGCTGCGTGCCGCGCGATCAACTGCAACGCCTCCGGCTCCGCCTCACGCCCTTCCGTGGCAATGATCTGCTCGAGCCGCGCGACCAACTCCGCGATCTCCACCGGAGCGAAATCGTACCGCTGGCAGCGAGACAGTACCGTAATCGGAATCTTATCCGGATCGGTCGTGCAAAAGATGAACTTCACGTGAGCCGGCGGTTCCTCCAGCGTCTTGAGCAACGCATTGAACGCCGGCGGAGTCAACATGTGCACTTCGTCAATGATGTATATCTTGTACCGGGCGCGGCTGGGACGAATGTTGACGCCGGCACGCAACTGTCGGATCTCGTCGATTCCCCGGTTGCTGGCGCCGTCGATCTCGATTACGTCGATGTCTTCGCCGGCATCGATCAAACGACAGATGTCGCTCGAGTCGTCCGGATCGGTCGTCGGGCCGTTCGGGGCGTTGAGACACTTGGCGAAAATCCTCGCCGTGGAAGTCTTGCCGACTCCCCGTGCCCCGGTGAACAAATAGGCATGGCCCACGCGATCCGATTCGATCGCATTGACCAGTGCCTGGACGACGTGCGATTGTCCCACCAACTCGGAAAACGTGCGAGGTCGGTAGCGCCGCGCCACCACGAGATACGCGGATTGGGAAGGGGCGGGATGATCGGAAGATTGTGGGGCGTTCATGACCGCTTTCCGGCGAAAAGACTCAGCCCCGCGAAGCGATCGCCCGCCGATGCCACCCGACGGCCCCCGCACAAGAGTACCCCGCTTAGGGCTGCTCCTGTTACGGCCTGACCCGGTTCACGGCTCCCCCTTGCGAGGGCCGTCCGATGGCAGCGTCCGGGAATCCAACGCGGGCGAACGGTTCGCTCGCCCATTCATTGTGAAGCTCAAGTACCGATCGGTCAAAGGGAGAGAACACGGAAGCGCAGAAAAAAAGCGACCCGCCTCGCCGTATAGCACCTCACGCTGCCCCGGAAGTGCTCCTGCCCGAAACGGCGAAGAGGGGATCGCTTCTGTCTAAGACAATCGGCAAACCAACGCGATGACGCCGATAAGGCTTTCCGCATTATGGATCTTCCATGGTGCTACTCAGGGGGGAAGCCAACCCATCAGGCGCCTGCGGCACAACCGTCCGAACCGCTGTCAACGAGGGAGCCGGGCGCCAGGTGCGGCGAACGAGCGCCAAAGAGCGGGGAAATCGGATCCTCAGTTGCCGCTCGAGATGCGGGGAGCTGCCGCCCCCCCAAGCCAGCGCGACCAGCTCGGCGAATGTCTCTTGCCTCCCCGCGACCGATGACTGAACGAAATACCGAAGCTCCGACCAATCCGCCGACGCAAGTTGTTGCATGTCCATGTGATATGCGGCGCGAAACTCCGGCGAATCCGAGAGCGGTCGCCGCGATCCGCCGGCTCGGTCCCAGGCGTGAGCCAGTTCGTGCCGGACGACACCCCCGACTCGATCGCAGCGGACCCAGCCACCGCGCCGGCTGATGCGCCACTCCGCGAAGACCAGCCGCTGCTCGGCAGGCAGATGCACGGCGTCCACGTTTTTCCAGCTCCAACCGGGGGGCCAGCCTCGAGGCGCTTCGTCCGCCAAATCGGGAACGGCGTCACACAAAGAAACCACCAGTTCGATCCGCCAGCGGCCTTCACGAATTCTCCGCGCCGATGCGGCGGGGAGGGTGTCGTATGCCGCCAGCACCGACCACACGAATACCGGACTGACAGCCGGATCGATCCGCCATCCCTGTTGCTCCAAGCACACCGACGGCGCGGGCCATAGGAGGAACAGCGGCAACAGTACGTACGACATGAGGCAGCAGGGGCGCGGAGACCGCAGATCATCGGGTGCTGACACCCGCCGAAAACCAGCCTCCATCTTAATTGGCCACTCCGATCCAGGCGAGTAACTCCTGGAACTTGAGTACCAGTGCCGTGCCGCCGGCCACCACCATCCCCAAGGCGGATATCCAGAGGAAAAGATCCCAAATTCTCCCAGGCCGCAGGGGCTTGGGAGTGCAGCCGTAACGGAAATAGAGTCCGGCGGCCGCCAACATGGGGAGCATGATCGCCTGGAGCAACCCGCCCAGCAGCACGAGCTGCGCCGGCCGGGGAATGGTGACATAGATGCCCAAGCAGACCAATGGAAACAAGGCACTGAGCAGGCGAATCCGGCGACTCCCGGAGTGGTCATCGCGGCGAGCCAACCCCAGCACGCCCAACGTGTCGGAAAGCACTCGCGCGTGACTGGCATTGGCGACAAAGAATGTCGAATAGAGGACGGCGAACGAGCCGAACAGGAACAACACGGTCGCCCAGTCACCGAAAACCGGTTCATACATGGCCGAGAGCGTCCGGATCAATTCGTTGCTTTGGGGGTCGAGCTGCGAGCGTCCCAAGATGGCGGCTCCCAGAAGGTAAAACGCCACGGTGGCCAAGGTATAGATGACCATCGAACACCAGGAGTCCCACTGCATCACTCGCAACCAGCCGCGAGCCCGCTCGTACCACGTGGGCGAATCGTCGAACGGCCCGGTGAACTTGGCGTATCCTTTTTCCAGGCACCAGTACGGATACACGACCAACTCACTGGCCCCCACCCCGATAATGCCGAACGTCGCCAGTGCCGTCATCACCGCGTCGAATCCCTGTTTGCCTGGCGGAGTCCGAAAACTCATGCCATTGGCGAGGTCTTGCCAGGTCACGTGCCAGATGGGATCGATCTGCAGCAGCCCGAGATTGATTAACGTGATGGCGGTGAACGATCCGACCAGCAATGTGGAAAACCACTGGATAAACCGGTATCGGCCGCGAAAGAGCAACCAACTGGTGACGACGGCGATGACGGCGGCCCAGATCTTATCGTCCAGCGGCGGTGGCGGACGGTTCCCCAACTCCTGAAACCGGGCGTCGCCGATCCTCCCTCGCCAGCTCAATGAGAGCCTCTCCAGCTCCTCTTCCCACTGACGCACTTTTGTCCGTAGTCGCGCCAGACGATCGGGGGCGATCTGGGACAGTTCCGCCGACCTCAGGGCGGCTCGAGCCGATTTCAGGCCGATGGCGGCATTGGCGAAGTCGTTGAACTCCCGCCCGTGCTCGGTGAGCGGAACGCTGATCGCCAGCGCCTGCCCGACCGAACCGACGATGCCGCCCAGTTGCCCGAGGCTCCCCATGAACATCACGAACCAGTACCACACGATCCAGTTGCCGCGCCCTCTCCAGCGAGGCCCCGGCACCTGGCTCAAGGCGTCCATCGTGGTCTTGCCGCTGTGAATGGCATTGCGACCGAATTCGATTTGCACGAAGACCTTGATGATGCAGCCCACGACGATCAGCCACAGCAACCAGAACCCAGCTTGAGCTCCCGCTTTGGTGGTCGCAATCAGCTCCCCCGAGCCGACGATGGAGGCTGCTACGATCAGCCCCGGTCCCAGACGGCGCAATGTGGCTCCCACGGATCGGGGCGGCGTTTCCACATGCACCACCACATCGGTTTCAGCCGGAGATGACGCCATCGTCGGTCTCATGCAGGAAGGCTCGAGCCGGCGCACGGGAGCGCCGCGCCGGAAGGTGTTCCAGGCTCGAGCCTCATGATGGGCGATTTGGCAGCCGATGAAAAGCCTGCTGGGAAGATAATCCGGCCAGCCATCCTAGAGTCCACCACAAGACCCACCGTGCCGCTTGCCGGCCTCGAGCCTGTTGCTGGCGGCAGGCAGTCTTGCGACAGCCTCTCATTCAACAGATTCCACCTCTTCCCACGGCTCGTCTTCTTGCCGCCGTCCTGTCACCACGTCGAACAGTCGTTGCCACGGCTTCTTGCGAAGGATTCCCCACAGACTGCTGTAGTCGTCGGTCCAGGCAATCTTCTCGGCACTGGTCACGTCAACCGGCGTGCCGGCATCCAGGCCCGCCACCAGATCACAGAAGTCCTGGTCGCGCGTGAGCAGCAGCCACTCCGAAGCGGCATCGGCCGTCGGATCGCGTTCTTCACCTTCCACATGCAACATCTTCAACCGATAAGCGTCGGCCGCCGCAGCCACCACCGGATTGAGATCCAAATGACGGTTGCTGATGTGCACGGCGATGATTCCGTCGGGCCGCAAGTGGCGCAAATAGACCTTGAACGCTTCCAGCGTCAACAAGTGGGCAGGGATCGCGTCTCCCGTAAACGCGTCGATCGCCAGCACGTGATAGTGTTGGGGCGGTTCCCGCTCCATCGTCAAACGCGCGTCGCCCAGTCGCACATCGACCGTGCCCCCCCGTTGTTCCATGTCGGACAGAAACGTAAACCAACGGCGATTGAGTTCCACTACGGCCGGGTTGATCTCGTAGAACGTGTAATGGTCCCCCTCTTCCCCATACGCGGCCGTCGTCCCGGCGCCCAGCCCGATCGTGCCCACCCGCAACGGCTCGGTTCCCTGCAGCGCGGTGATGGCCACGCCGACACCGCTGTCTTCGGTGAAATAGGTCGTCGGCTCCAGCCTGCGCTCGCCGCTTTGCATCTGCAGTCCGTGCAAGATGCGACCGTTGTACAGCGAATAACGGTGAGCGTCCGGGTCTCCCTGGTCGTACTCGTAGACGCGGAGAACACCGAAGAAATTCCGCCGCGCATCGACACGCTGCTCACCGGTTTCCAACCACAGACCGGGAACGATCCAGCACATGCCGATCGCCAACAGAACTCCCCAAACGCCGAACGGCAGACGCAGCCACGACCACCGCTGCCGGTAGGCCTCCAGACCGGCCACCGCCAGTGCCAGCAGCAGCCCCGCCATCCACCCGAAGGGCAATTCCCAATAGTTGTCGAAAACGCGGGGGAAGATGAGCGCCGTCAGCACTCCCCCCGCGGCGCCCCCGGCGGCGATGGCCAGGTAAAAGGACGTCAAGTGGCGAGCCGGAGGCTTCCAGCGCACCACCTCGCCGTGACACAGCATGCACAGCGCAAACAGGGCACCGGCATAGAGGAACACCTCGGTCCACAGATTGTCCAGCACATCCGGCACGACCAGCCACGACTCGAACCACTGCGGAAGCGGAGCCCATTGTTTGAAGCGGTCCAACCAGTCGTTGACTTCCGTGTCATGCGCGACGGCCGCGATCCCCGCCACCAACAGTCCCAGCAAAACCGACATCAGCACCGGGCGGTACCACCGCGGATGGTCGAAGCAGATGATGAAACTGAGCAGGTAGAGACTCAGTGGCAAGATCCATAGAAAGGGGAAGACGGCGATATCCTGGGAAATGTGCGACGTCGACGCCAGCAACATGACCGAAGCCAACGTCGGCAGACCGAACCACAGCAGAATCCTCCACCGCGAAAAGGAACCGGACGCCTCCGGCTCCACCGCGGTCGCCCTGGCCAAGTCCTCCCCTGGTTTCACCGCAGCATCATCCCGCGACGTTCCCAGTGACACCACGGCGCTGGCAGCGCACAGCCCGGCGAACACCAGGAAGCCGGCCGACCAGCTCCACCCTTGCGCCACCGTTCCCATCGCCGGTTCCACCACAAACGGATACGACAGCAGCGCTCCCAGCGAGCCGATGTTCGACAGGGCGTACAGTCGATAGGGTGAAGCGCCTCCCGACCAGCGATGGTACCACGCCTGGACCAGCGGCCCGGTCGTCGACAACAGAAAATAGGGAACGCCCACCGTGGC